>NZ_CP028271.1:3759679-4072985 GCF_009914055.1 Mixta intestinalis | reverse complement strand
CAGGCACAGCTAATTGCTTAAAAATGAAATTTTTGCGAGGCAGATCGAAAAACTTAAATTTCACCATTCCGTAATTATGAAATAAATGTTCTCTTTATGCCAGCTGCCGAACGCAACGATGCGGTCGGTTCAATTGATATCTTTGCAGGAGCACATCATGGCCATTGATTCCACCCGTTTCTGTATTAACCGTAAAATCGCCCCCAACCTCGACATCGAAACCTTTTTCAAGCTGGTACAGCGCCTGGGCCTGAATAAGGTGGAGCTGCGTAACGACATGCCCAGCGGCAAAGTCACCGACGATCTGAGCCATGAGCAGGTCAAGGCACTGGCGAAGCGTTACGGCATGGAAATTATTACTATCAATGCGGTTTATCCCTTTAACCGTATGGATGACGAACTGCTGAGCCGGGCGGAAGGGCTGATGAAAGAGGCACAGGCGATCGGCGCACGTGCGTTGGTGCTCTGCCCGCTCAACGATGGTCAGCCGATCTCCGCTGATAAAACCATCGCAGCACTACAGAAACTGGCTCCGCTGTTTAAACGCTACGGCATTGAAGGTCTGGTGGAGCCGCTGGGCTTCCCGCAAAGTTCGCTGCGCTCTGCGGTACAGACGCAGGCGCTGTTGCGCGATGCGCAGGTGCCTTTCAAGGTACTGATTGATACTTTCCATCACCATCTGTATGAAAAAGCCGAACAGGAGTTCCCCAACGGAATTGATATCAACGGGATTGGTCTGGTGCATCTCTCTGGCGTCGAAGATACGCGTCCGAAAGCGCAGCTCACTGATGAAGAGCGCATCATGCTCAGCGAGAAAGATGTACTGGAAAGCGTGGCGCAGGTTCGTCGCCTGGAGAAAATGGGCTATCGCGGTATCTACGCGTTTGAACCTTTCTCATCGGAGCTGGCGAACTGGAGCGAAGCGGATATCGAACGCGAAATCCATCGCAGTATTCAACTGCTACAGGCGTAGCCGACAGCAGCCTCAGGTGTTATCTGTGTTTGTGTCATTGCTTTTTCTGGCCCCGTTTCGGGGCCTTTTTTACGCAACGTTATACGGCAACGCTTAGCTGCTGTCGTCTGCGTCAGGTCAGCAACAGCGCCAGACAAACCAGCAGAGCGCTCAGCAGATAAATACTCGATACGCCCGCACAGGTCATAATAAATCCGGCAACCGGCCCGGTAATTCCCAGTGCAAGATCCATAAAGGCGGTAAAGGTTGCCAGCGCGCTTCCCTGATTCTGTTGCGGCACCGCTTTAACCGCCACAACGCCAAGTGCCGGAAACACCAGAGAGAAGCCCGCTCCGGTTAGCAACGCGCCGAGGTTTGCCATCCAGGGGGAAAAAGAGAGCCACACGATAAACAGGCCGAACGCTTCCACGGCAAAGCAGGCCAGCGCCACTTCCAGGCCGCCGCGACGATTAATACTGCCAGGGAACAGCAATCGCGTACCGACAAAGGCCAGGCTGAACAGCGTCAGGGAAAACGCCGCGCCTGACCAGCCTTTCGCCTGATAAAACAAGGTGATAAAAGTAGCAATCACGCCAAATCCTGCCGATCCCATTGCTAACAGCAGGCCGAACGGCCAGATTTTGCCCAGCACGGCACGAAACGGCAGCGGGCTGCCTTTGCTTCCCTTTACCGCCGGGCGCGGCAGCGCCAGTAAAATAGCGGCAACAGTAATGATTATAATCACCGCAGCTAACAGCATGATGCCGCCGAGATGGTAAATCAGTGCGCCAAGCGGCGCTCCCAATGCCATCGCACCGTAGGTGCAGATGCCGTTCCAGGAGATAACCCGACCAATATGTATCGAACCCACCACGCCCACGCCCCACAGCGTTGAGCCGGTACCGGCAAAGCTTTGTCCAATACCTAACGCCAGGCGCCCAATACAAAGCAACGCCAGGCTCACCAGCGGCCAGCCTGCGCTAACGGCAGCCAGCGCATAGCAAATTCCACTCAGCAGGCAGCCGCCCAGACCAAACACCACCACCTTTTTCGGTCCCCACAGATCGGCATAGCGCCCGGCGTGCGGACGGCTCAGTAGCGTAGAGCAGTATTGCAGGCTGATAACCAGACCCGCCCAAAAGGCGCTATAGCCCATCACGTCATGCACGTAGCCGGGCAGTACCGCAAGGGGTAAACCGATGGTCAGATAGCTGGCAAAATTGAAAACAACAACGGAAAGTATTTTTTGATTCAGGCGAAAGCTGCTTTGCGGCGCTTCCTGGGCAGGCTGTTCAGACATAGCGGGTTCATTACCGATCTTTATTAACAGGCTAAGCGCTTACTATACGCTGATTTTTAACACTGGAAGAAGCAAAGCCTGACGAGCATTCTGTTATGCCGCTTTCCAAAGTCCGGTTCCGCATCAGGAATGTCCAACCTGTTGTACTGTTAAAAGAATTTTCTGTGCTGTCGTTCACAGTTCTGCTCTGTTACTCGTCCAGCCCGCTGGAATCACCTCGTGATAAGAGCGGAGTCACAAATTCGCCCTCTCAGACCCGCAACACTGATTCCAGTATCTCAGACAGGAGTCCAGCATGTTGGAATCAGGCAAAGTTCCGGCGCTAAGTCGGGCAATAGACATTCTCAATTTCATTGCGACAATCGGGCCATGCAGCGCGGCAACGATTATCGACGCCACCGGCATCCCGAAAAGCACCGCCTATCTGCTCCTTGCTGAACTGAAACGGCAGCGTTTTATCACCCTCGATTACCAGGGTAACTACTGCCTGTGGACCAAACTGGTCGAGCTGGCGGGCCATGCGCTGAGCCAGCTTAATCTGCGCGAGCTGGCGCGCCCGCGGCTGACCAGGCTGATGGATGAAACCGGCCTGCTGTGCCATCTCGGCATTATCGATCGCGGCAACGCCTACTACATCCTGAAGGTTGAATCGCCCTCCACCATCAGTGTGCGCTCGCACGAAGGAAAAAGCCTGTCGCTTAACCGCTCCGGCATCGGTAAATGTCTGCTTGCCTGGCAGCCCGCCGCGGTTCGCGAGGAGATCATCAGCCAGCTGGCGTGGGAACAAGCGACACCTACCTCAATTACCGATCCGCAGCGTTTTCAGGATGAGCTAACCCGCATTCGTTTCCAGGGCTGGAGCTACGACAACGGCGAAGATTATTGCGATGTCAGGTGCGTCGCCGCTCCGATATTCAATGCCAGTCACGAGCTGACCGCCGCGATCTCCGTGGTCGGCACGCGTCTGCAAATCAACGAAGAAAACCGTGATTACCTGGCGGGTAAGGCGATCGCCTGTGCCAAAGATATTTCCCGTCTTCTGGGGTGGAAAAGCCCCACTGAACAACAAGCCTCATAATAAGGAGAAGACCATGACCCTACCTAAAATTAAGCATGTTCGCGCCTGGTTTATCGGCGGCGCTTCCGCAGAGAAAGGCGCTGGCGGCGGCGATTATCACGATCAGGGAGCCAACCACTGGATTGACGATCATATCGCCACGCCGATGAGCAAATATGCGCAGTATGAGCAGTCGCGCCAGTCTTTCGGCATTAACGTACTGGGCACGCTAATCGTTGAGGTGGAAGCAGAGAATGGACAAACCGGCTTTGCCGTTTCCACCGCTGGCGAAATGGGCTGCTTTATCGTCGAGAAACACCTCAACCGCTTTATTGAAGGCAAGTGCGTCAGCGATATCAAACTGATTCATGATCAGATGCTCGGCGCGACAATGTTCTACGCCGGTTCCGGCGGGCTGGTGCTGAATACCATCTCCTGCGTCGATCTGGCGCTGTGGGATCTGTTTGGTAAAGTGGTTGGGCTGCCGGTCTATAAGCTGTTGGGCGGCGCGGTACGCGATGAAATTCAGTTCTACGCCACCGGTGCCCGTCCCGATCTGGCAAAAGAGATGGGCTTCATCGGCGGCAAAATGCCTACCCACTGGGGGCCGCACGACGGTGATGCGGGCATCCGTAAAGATGCGGCGATGGTGGCGGAATACCGTGAGAAGTGCGGACCTGATTTCTGGCTGATGCTCGACTGCTGGATGAGCCAGGATGTGAACTACGCCACCCGTCTGGCACACGCCTGCGCACCCTACAATCTGAAATGGATTGAAGAGTGCCTGCCGCCACAGCAGTATGAAGGCTACCGCCAGCTGAAAGGCAGCGTACCGCCGGGAATGATGGTGACCAGCGGCGAACACCACGGCACGCTGCAATCGTTCCGCACCCTCTCTGAAACCGGTATCGACATCATGCAGCCCGATGTTGGCTGGTGTGGCGGGCTGACCACATTGGTAGAGATCGCCGCCATCGCCAAAGCGCGTGGGCAATTGGTGGTGCCGCATGGCTCCTCGGTCTACTCACATCACGCGGTAATTACCTTCACCAATACGCCTTTCAGCGAATTTTTAATGACCAGCCCGGACTGCGCCACGCTGCGTCCGCAGTTCGATCCCATCCTGCTTGACGAGCCGGTGCCGGTAAATGGCCGTATCCATAAATCGGTACTGGATAAACCTGGCTTTGGCGTAGAGCTCAATCGCGACTGCAATTTGCATCGCCCTTACAGCCACTAAGACAGGGCGCTGCGCTGTCGGCGCGGCGCCGCTTTCCCATTGAGGATTTCGCTATGAATAACACCTTGCTTGCAGGCGTGGTGAAGAAAAACCGCGCGCGCTTAATCCCCTTTATGCTGGCGCTCTATGTGCTGGCGTTTCTCGATCGGTCGAATATTGGCTTCGCTAAAGAGGCCTACCAGATCGATACCGGCCTGAGTAACGAAGCCTACGCGCTAGGGGCAGGTATCTTTTTCGTGGTTTACGCCATTCTCGGCGTTCCGGCCAATTTGTTGATGCGTAAACTGGGCGCACGCAACTGGATTGGCGCAACTACGCTGCTATGGGGCTTTCTGTCAGCGGCGATGGCCTGGGCCGATACCGAGGCGAAATTTCTGCTGATCCGTACCCTGCTGGGTGCAGCGGAGGCGGGCTTTTTCCCTGGCATGATCTATTTGACCTCACAGTGGTTTCCCCAGCGCAACCGCGCCAGCATTATGGGGCTGTTCTATATGGGCGCGCCGCTGGCGCTGACGCTGGGTTCACCGCTGTCCGGCGCGCTGCTGGAAATGCACGGTTTTATGGGGCATCCGGGCTGGTTCTGGATGTTTATGATCGAAGGGCTACTGGCGGTAGCAGCCGGTCTGTTTACCTTTTTCTGGCTGGACGATACGCCGGAGCAGGCACGCTTCCTGAGCGCAGAGGAAAAACAGGTGCTTACCGCGCAGCTGGCCAGCGAAGAAGAAACCAAAGTCACCTCGCGCCTGTCGGATGCCCTGCGTAACGGACGCGTCTGGCAGCTGGCCATCATCTATATGACCATTCAGGTGGCGGTCTACGGGTTGATTTTCTTCCTGCCGACGCAGGTTGCGGCGCTGCTGGGTACCAAAGTTGGCTTTACAGCATCGCTGGTTACCGCGATCCCGTGGGTTGCCGCGCTGTTCGGTACCTGGCTGATTCCACGCTATTCCGATAAAACCGGCGATCGGCGTAACGTAGCGGCGCTGACGCTGCTGGCGGCAGGCATTGGTATCGGCCTTTCCGGCCTGGTATCGCCGGTGCTGGCGCTGGCTGCGCTCTGTGTCGCCGCGATCGGTTTTATTGCCGTTCAGCCGGTATTCTGGACTATGCCGACGCAGCTGCTTTCCGGCACTGCGCTGGCCGCCGGGATTGGTTTCGTCAACCTGTTCGGCGCCGTCGGCGGTTTTCTGGCACCCATCGTGCGCGTCAAGGCAGAAAGCCTGTTTAACAGCGATGCCGCAGGTCTGCTGACGCTGGCTGCCGTTGCCGTTATCGGCTCGCTGATCATCTTTACGCTGGGCGTTACCCGTCCGGCAGCCCAATCACCGAATGTCCGCACTCAATAAGGGGACGATAAATGACTACGATGAAAATAGCCGCTAACCCATTTAAGGCCGCCCTGCGTCGTGGCGAAGTACAAATCGGCCTGTGGCTAAGCTCCACTACCGCTTACATGGCGGAAATTGCCGCCACCTCTGGTTACGACTGGCTGTTGATCGATGGCGAACATGCGCCGAACACCATCCAGGATCTTTATCATCAGCTTCAGGCGGTAGCTCCCTATGCGGGTCAGCCGGTGATCCGCCCGGTAGAGGGCAACCGTGCGCTGATCAAACAGGTGCTGGATATCGGCGCACAGACGCTGTTAATCCCGATGATCGACAGCGCACAGCAGGCGAAAGAGATGGTTGCCGCCACGCGCTATCCGCCCGCTGGCGTACGCGGCGTCGGTGCCAGCGTCGCCCGCGCCGCCCGCTGGGGACGTATCGAAAACTATATGGCGCAGGCCAACGACGAGCTCTGTCTGCTAATTCAGATGGAGAGCAAGGCGGCGCTGGATAACCTCGACGCCATACTGGACGTGGAAGGCATCGACGGCGTTTTTATCGGCCCGGCGGATCTCTCCGCATCGCTGGGCTATCCCGATAATGCCGGACACCCTGAGGTGCAGCGTATCATTGAACAGAGCATCAGGCGGATACGCGCAGCGGGCAAGGCGGCAGGTTTTCTGGCGGTGGATCCGGAAATGGCGCGCAAGTGTCTGCAATGGGGCGCTAACTTCGTTGCCGTCGGCGTAGATACCATGCTCTACAGCGAAGCGCTGGATCGACGCCTTGCCCTGTTCAAATCCTCAGCCACCGCGCCCACGCCGAAAAACAGCTATTAAGCTATCGGGCCGCTAACGCATAGATCTATTAACCACAGGTTAATGAAAAATATCAGCGCGTTAGCGGCTGTTAGCAACTACACTTGCTGTGGCAGATTTGTCGTCCGAGGACACTATGATTGCACCACAGCAGGAGAAGATGGGACAGAATATGTTGCTTAAGATGGCAACATTGGTAGTCATTCTGGCAGGTATTCGCGCCGCCTCATCAATTATCGTTCCCTTTCTTCTCGCCATTTTTCTGGCTATCGTTCTCAACCCGCTGGTAAATATTCTGATGCGACGCGGGCTACGGCGCACCTGGGCCATCACGCTGGTAATGGTAGTAGTGCTGCTGGTCATTATTATGCTGGTGGCAATGCTCGCCAGCTCGGTTAACGAATTCTCGCTGGTTTATCCGCAGATACGCACCATCCTGGAACAGAAGCTGACGGTAATTCAGCACTATGCCGGACGGCTGAATATTCCGGTTTCCACGCGTGCACTGGCGGAACAGCTCGATCCCAACGCCATCATGAACGTCGCGACCCTGGTGCTGACGCAATTTTCCGGGGCGATGAGCAATTTTATTCTGCTGATCATGACGGTGATTTTTATGCTGTTTGAAGTGCGCCACCTGCCCTACAAGCTGCGCAACGCGCTGGTCAATCCGCAGATACGTATCGCCGGGCTACACAAGGCGCTAAAAGGCGTAACGCACTACCTGGCGCTTAAGACGCTGATTAGCCTGATTACCGGCATCGCCGTCTGGCTGTCGCTGCTGCTACTGGATGTTAAGTTCGCGCTGTTCTGGGGCGTCGTCGCCTTTGTTCTGAACTTTATTCCCAACATCGGCCCGATTATCGCTGGCGTTCCGCCCTTTATTCAGGCGCTGGTGCTGAATGATTTTTACGACGCGCTGATGGTGGCGGCGCTGTTCAGCGCCATTCATATGGTATTTGGCAATATGCTGGAACCGCGCGTAATGGGGCGCGGGCTGGGCCTATCGACGCTGGTGGTGTTTCTTTCACTGATCTTCTGGGGCTGGCTGCTCGGCCCGGTAGGCATGCTGCTTTCGGTGCCGTTAACCAGCGTCTGTAAAATCCTGATGGAAACCACGCCCGGCGGCAGCAAGCTGGCAATTCTGCTCGGCAACGGGCGTCCTCCGGTCAGGCGTTAGCTCAGGATTCCGGGAACAGGTGGTCATAAACATGCTGTAAGTGCAGTGCCATGCTGTCCCTGGCGAGCGCCGGATTCTGATCGATAATCGCTTCGGCGATCAGCTGGTGGTCGTGGTTCAGCTCGCGTGGAAAATCACGCTCGGCAAAATGGCTCTCCAGCAGGATAAAACGCTGGTTTTTACGCAGGTTCCACAGCCAGGCCATCATGTCACGCAGAACCTCATTGCCGCTCATTTCACTAATAAGCAGGTGAAAACGCTGATCCTGCGCCAGAAACGCGGCGTTATTGACCTCATGCAGCCCCAGCTGTGCGGCGACGTCTTGTAGTTCACGTCTTTGCTCGTCGCTGCCGTAGCGCGCCGCCAGTTCCGCTGTCATCGCCTCAAAATGCTGACGCGCCTTGATTAAATCACGCAGGCTGAAGGTTTCCGTCTGTTCCTGCTGCTGAATCGGCAGCGGATCGGCCACCAGCACGCCGTTGCCGCTACGAATCACTACCCAGCCGGTCACTTCCAGTGCGATCAGCGCTTCTCTTACCGATGAACGGCTAACGTTCAGCTGGCGCGCCAGCTCCCTTTCCGGCGGCAGCGGCGAACCGGGCGCAAATTCGCCGCGCGCTATCGCCGCGCTCAACAGGCCGGAAATTTGCCGATAGAGCCGTTCGGTTTTTACTGCGGGTAGCGTCATAAAGTTTACCTGTCTTCCGTTGCGCCAGCTGACGCGAAGCTGCCTTATTTTGCCGCAGCGCCGTACATTGTGTGGTTATCCATAAAAATATTGTGACTACAATCACCTTTTTTAGGCAAAAACTTCCCTATTCTGGCCCAGCGGCCTGACCAATGGCCGATCTGATTAGCGGGCTGGCCCTGATTCCTTGTTTTCCGCCAGCCCGTAGCAAACCCAATACAGGAGCAGCTATGGAACACACCTGGCGCTGGTATGGCCCTAACGATCCCGTCACGCTGGATGATGCCAGACAGGCTGGCGCAACCGGCATCGTGACGGCTTTACATCACATTCCGAACGGCGAAATCTGGACTATTGAAGAAATTCAGGCGCGTCAGGCGCTGCTGGCGGAAAAAGGGCTTTACTGGTCGGTCGTAGAGAGCGTGCCGGTACACGAGGCGATTAAAACCCAGCGCGGCGACTGGCAGCGCTATATCGCTAACTATCAGCAGTCGCTGCGTAACCTTGCCGCCTGCGGCATTGATACCGTTTGCTACAACTTTATGCCGGTGCTGGACTGGACACGTACCGATCTCGGCTGGCAGCTGCCGAACGGCGCACGCGCGCTGCGTTTTGACGCCGTCGCCTTCGCCGCGTTTGAACTGCATATTCTGCAACGGCCCGGTGCCGAGGCCACCTACAGCGAGGAAGAGCAGCGTCAGGCCGCTGACTACTATGCCGCCATGACGCCGGAAGCGATAGAGACCCTGACGCGCAATATTATCGCCGGTCTGCCGGGCGCGGAGGAAGGCTACACGCTGGAGCAGTTCCAGGCGCAGCTCTCGCAGTATGACGGCATCGATGAGGCGCGCCTGCGTGAACATATGGCCACCTTTTTACGCGCCATCGTACCGGTGGCGGAAGAAGTGGGGATTATGCTGGCGGTGCATCCTGACGATCCGCCGCGTCCGATTCTCGGCCTGCCGCGCATTATCTCTACCCAGCAGGATATGCAGTGGCTGACGGAAACGGTAGACAGCATCCATAACGGCTTTACCTTCTGCACCGGCTCGTATGGCGTGCGCGCTGATAACGATCTGGTGCAGATGGCGGAAACCTACGCCAGCCGCATTCATTTTGTTCACCTGCGCGCGACGCAGCGCGAAGAGAATCCTGCCAGCTTCCACGAGGCGGAGCATCTGGCGGGCGATGTCGATATGGTCGGCGTGATAAAAGCGATTCTGGAAGAGGAGCAGCGTCGTCGTCGTGCCGGTAATCTGCGGGCGATTCCGATGCGCCCGGACCACGGTCACCAGATGCTGGACGATCTGCATAAAAAAACCAATCCCGGCTATTCCGCTATCGGGCGCCTGAAAGGGCTGGCGGAACTGCGTGGCGTCGAGCTGGCGCTGAAACGCTGTTTTTTCAACGATTAATCTGACCCAATCGTAACCAGCGCTGCTGCCCAGGCGGCGCTATTCCCTCCCGCCGCTAACAATAAATTATGCTAAATAAATGGTCAGCTATCTGTTCAGGCTAAGATAAATCTTACTCTTGCTGACTTATCCACATTTTCGCTTTTTAAACCCGTCAGCCAGCGGAAAAGCGTAACGTTTGCTGCTAAATTTTAACAAAAGTCGGCTGTCGATCGTCCCAGCAGAGTATGCTGTCCACGCCGTTTCCCTTTGGCGTTTATTGGCCTTCCCCGGACAGAAATAGCGCAGATATGACATTTTCCTCGTTCAGACGATATACTGTGGAATCAGAAAGTAACTGTTGCGTTATGATACTATTGCAAAACTTTACTAACTGAGCTGGCAAGATGCCGTTAATAAAATTTTCTCAACGCCGCGATCTGGCCCGTTTCAACTTTCGGTTCGCGCCGTTGAGAATATTAAGATTATATAAATCAGAAAACACAGGGCGAATGATATGAAACTACGTAGGAAGCGTGTAAAACCAATTGCGCTCGATGACGTGACCATCATCGATGATGCTCGTTTACGCAAGGCTATCACCGCGGCCTCGTTAGGCAATGCGATGGAATGGTTCGATTTCGGCGTGTATGGCTTTGTCGCCTACGCCTTAGGTAAAATTTTCTTTCCCGGTGCCGATCCCAGCGTCCAGATGGTCGCCGCGCTGGCTACCTTCTCCGTTCCCTTTCTTATCCGTCCGCTGGGCGGCCTTTTCTTCGGTATGCTGGGCGATAAGTACGGGCGTCAGAAGATCCTGTCAATCACCATTATTATCATGTCGATCAGTACCTTCTGTATCGGTCTGATTCCCTCTTACGCCTCAATCGGCATCTGGGCGCCGATTCTGCTGCTGCTGGCAAAAATGGCGCAGGGCTTCTCCGTTGGTGGCGAATATACCGGTGCCTCGATCTTCGTCGCAGAGTATTCTCCCGACCGTAAACGCGGCTTTATGGGTAGCTGGCTCGATTTCGGTTCCATTGCCGGTTTCGTGCTGGGCGCGGGCGTGGTGGTACTGATTTCAACTATCGTCGGCGAGCAGAACTTCCTCTCCTGGGGCTGGCGTCTGCCGTTCTTCCTGGCGCTGCCGCTGGGGATCGTCGGCCTCTACCTGCGTCATGCGCTGGAAGAAACGCCGGCGTTTCAGCAACACGTAGAGAAGCTGGAACAGGGCGATCGCGATGGGCTGCGCGAAGGTCCGAAAGTCTCTTTCCGTGAAATCGCCACTAAACACTGGAAAAGCCTGCTGGCCTGCGTGGGCCTGGTTATCGCCACCAACGTAACCTACTACATGCTGCTCACCTACATGCCAAGCTATCTGTCGCATAACCTGCACTACTCCGAAGATCACGGCGTGCTGATTATTATCGCGATTATGATCGGTATGCTGTTTGTACAGCCGATTATCGGACTGCTGAGCGACCGCATTGGCCGCCGCCCGTTTGTGATTATCGGCAGCACCGCGCTGCTGCTGCTGGCGATCCCGGCCTTTATGCTGATCAACAGCAACGTGCTGGGGCTGATTTTTGCCGGGTTGCTAATCCTGGCGGTAATCCTTAACTCCTTTACCGGCGTGATGGCCTCATCGCTACCGGCGATGTTCCCCACGCATATTCGTTACAGTGCGCTCGCCAGCGCCTTTAATATCTCCGTGCTGATTGCGGGCCTGACGCCGACGCTCGCCGCCTGGCTGGTAGAAACCACTGACGATCTTTATATGCCCGCCTATTACCTGATGGTGATTGCCGTCATTGGCCTGATTACCGGTATTACTATGAAGGAAACGGCCAACAAACCGCTGAAAGGCGCGACGCCTGCCGCTTCGGATATCGAAGAGGCGCGGGAAATTCTCCAGGAACATCACGACAATATCGAACAGAAGATTGACGATATTGCCGAAGAGATTGCGCGTCTGGAGGAGAAGCGCAAACTCCTGATTCAGCAGCATCCGCGTATTAACGAATAGTCTTAAGCCGATGCAAAAATGGTTTACTGCGGCGTAACCCGGCCTGAACGACTATCCCAGCCCCTCAACGAGGGGCTTTTTTTCGCCTTTTTTAACGCGATGCAACGCCCGGCGTGGTATCTGCCGCCTGGCTTGCTGGCCTATTAGCGCCCACACTTACTCTTTAACCTTGAGGAGGAAGGCTATGCGGATACACCACCTGAGCTGTGGTTCGATGTGTCCTTTTGGCGGCGCGCTTTTTGATGGTTTCAGCAAAGGGCTGCACGCTCACCTGGTTTGCCACTGTCTGCTGATTGAAACCGATCGTGACGGGCTGGTACTGGTAGATACCGGTTTTGGTGAGAAAGATATGGGGCGTCATTCGCGTATCGCCACCTTCTTCCGCCGCTTCAATAATATTCAGCGCCGCCCGGAGCTCAGCGCGCTGGCGCAAATTAAGCGCCTCGGCTTTCAGCCACAGGATGTGCGCCATATCATTTTGACCCATCTCGATTTTGACCACGCCGGTGGGCTAACCGACTTTCCCCATGCCCAGGTGCATCTGATGCAGCAGGAGCTGGAAACCATCCGTCACCGCGATAGCTGGCTCCAGCAGCGGCGCTATCGCCCCGCACAATGGCCTGCCCGGACGCACTGGCAGGCTTACCAGCCGCAGGGAGAAAGCTGGCAGGGTTTTGCCGCCGTCAGTGCCTTGCAAGGATTGCCGCCGGAAATTTTACTGATTCCGCTACCGGGCCATACGCCGGGTCACGCGGGCGTGGCGATCCAGCAGCGCGACGGCTGGCTACTACACGGCGGCGACGCCTGGTTTTATCGTGGAGAAATCTATCAGCAAACGCGCCGCTGCACGCCGGGGCTGCGTTTTTATCAGTGGATGATGGCGGTGGATAACGCAGCCAGACGGGAAAACCAGCAGCGGCTGCGCGAGCTGTCTCTCACTCAGCAGGGAAACATCACGCTGTTTTGCAGCCACGATGCGAAAGAGCTGGCAAGAATGCAGGCGCTGAGGCCATAAAAAACCCCGGCGCAGGCCGGGGCAATAACGGTTTTACTGTCAGGCGTTGTGTTCGATCACGCGCTGCTGGCTTTCAATCGCGATTTTGCGTGGTTTCTCGCTTTCAGGGATCTCCTGATAAAGGGCAATTTCCAGCAGGCCATTCTCCAGCCGTGCGCCTTCCACTTTCACATGCTGTGGCAACCCGTAGCTGACGCTGAAGTTGTGACGGCTGATACCACGATGCAGCCAGCCACTTTTTTCCTCTGGCTGACTCTGTTCTTCTGTTCGTTTCCCGCTGACGGTCAGTTGACCGCCGGTAGCGCTAATTTCCAGCTCGTTTTCTTTCCAGCCCGGTACGCTAAGCGTAATCGCATAACGGCTCTCATCAAGGCGTTTGATATCGTAAGCGGGCACGGTAGCCAGGGGTGCATCCCCGGTCAGCTGGCTAAACAGTCGATCGATGCGGTTGAAGCGATCGGAAAACAGGCTATCGGCAACGTCAGGGAACAAAGAGAGGGATTTGAACGCCATGATTAACCTCCTGAAATCTCAATAACTGTGAGCAATCAAAAGTTTAATTTTGCAGGGAAAGCAACCTTTCCGTTACCTTATTTATGTACCGGGTTGACGTTTTCAAGCCCTGTTAAAAATAATGATTTTTCATATTAACAACCGCCTTTGATAGCGCTTTGGCATATTACGCGTTTTGTTGTTAACTGCCTGTTAATACTGCGCAACCGAACGGTCAGCGTGCCGAAAACAGGCGGCGCTGCCAGCACGGGAAGTTTTACCCGTGATGCTAAAAGCGCGTACACTATGCTAACTTTTTCACCTGTACAGCCAATTATTATGTCTGAATTCTCCTTAATTAATCGCCCCAGAAGGCTCCGCAAAAGTGCCGCGCTGCGCGAGATGTTCCAGGAAACTACCCTGAGCCGCAGCGACCTGGCCCTGCCGATCTTCGTTGAAGAAGGCGTGGACGACTACAAAGCCATCGACGCGATGCCGGGCGTTATGCGTATCCCGGAAAAACGTCTGGCCTGGGAAATTGAGCGCATCGCCAAAGCGGGTATCCGCTCGGTAATGACCTTCGGGATTTCTCATCACACCGACGCCACCGGCAGCGATGCCTGGCAGGAGAACGGCTTGGTGGCGCGGATGTCGCGCATCTGTAAAGACGCGGTGCCGGAAATGATCGTCATGTCCGATACCTGCTTCTGTGAATATACCTCGCACGGTCACTGCGGCGTCCTGTGCGATCACGGCGTGGATAATGACGCGACGTTGATTAACCTCGGCAAGCAGGCGGTGGTTGCTGCGCAGGCGGGCGCAGATTTTATCGCGCCTTCCGCCGCTATGGATGGTCAGGTTGCCGCTATTCGCCGCGCGCTGGATGAAGCGGGCTTTACCGATACCGCAATCATGTCCTACTCCACCAAGTTCGCTTCTTCCTTCTACGGCCCGTTCCGCGAAGCCGCAGGCACCGCGTTAAAGGGCGATCGTAAAACCTATCAGATGAACCCGATGAACCGCCGCGAAGCAATTCGCGAATCGTTAATCGATGCTGCCGAAGGCGCGGATTCGCTGATGGTAAAACCGGCGGGTGCCTACCTGGACGTGCTGCGTGATATCCGCGAGCGCACCGAGCTGCCGCTGGCGGCCTATCAGGTGAGCGGCGAGTATGCGATGATCAAGTTTGCCGCTCAGGCAGGCGCGATCAATGAAGATGCGGTGATTCTGGAAAGCCTGGGCGCGATTAAACGCGCAGGTGCAGATGTGATCTTCAGCTACTTCGCGCTCGATCTGGCGGAACGCAACCTGCTGTAATCATTTCGGCGGCCTGCGGGCCGCTTTACAAGCGGCGGCGCGCGTGACGGGTGCCGCGCCCTGCGTCTGCCGCTACGCCCAACAACAGGCGACGTTACCACCTTCAGATCTTCCCTTCAGGTTGTATACCTTCCATTGAGCGACTAAGGTCGATCTTATCGGCCAGACGTCATGCCAGCGGCAGGCAGAGACATTTAATCCTTAAGTTGCGACTTTTCTGACCGATACTGTTACGGCACGACAATAATTATAAGTTTGATAGGCCTTTTTATGAAAACACCAGAAATCCCGGAAAACGAGCCGCAGCGCCTGAACGAGCTTCACGCGCTGAAACTGCTCAATACGCCCGCCGAAGAGCGCTTCGATCGTCTGACGCGCCTGGCGAAGCGGCTGTTTAACGTCTCGGCATCAGTGGTCAGCCTGCTGGACGCCGAGCATCAATGGTTTAAGTCAGGCGACGGCATCAGCGCAACGCAAACCGCACGCGATATCTCTTTTTGCGGTCATGCGATCCTGCAAGATGACGTGATGATTGTTGAAGATGCGCGTCAGGATGAGCGTTTTTACGACAATCCGCTGGTTACCGGAGAGCCACAGATCCGCTTTTATGCCGGCTGCCCGCTGCGAGCGCCCAACGGATCCAAAGTAGGCACGCTGTGTATTCTCGACAGCAAAACGCGTCCTTTCAGCGAAGAGGATATTCACGCCCTGCGCGATCTCGCGTCTATGGCGGAATCAGAGCTGGTGAGCTTTCAGGCGGCGACTTCTGACGAACTGACGCAGATCTCTAACCGGCGCGGTTTTATGACGCTCGGCCAGATGCTGTTACAGGAGTGTGCCCTGCGCCACTGCTTCGCCAGCCTGGCCTTTTTCGATCTCGATCGTTTTAAGCAGATTAATGATGATTTCGGTCATCGTGAAGGCGACCGGGCGCTGATGGACTTTGCCGATGCGCTGAAGATCAGCTTCCGTCAGTCGGCGCTGTTCGCCCGTCTCGGCGGCGATGAGTTTGTGGTGCTGTTTATCGATACCAATCAGCAGCAGGCGGAAGCACGGCTGGCGGAGTTTCGCAGCGAGCTGGATCGCTATATGCAGCCGCTCGATCGGCGCTATCGCCTCGATTTTTCAGTAGGTATGGTGGAGTTCGATCCGGCGCAGCCACAGCCGCTCGCCGCGCTGCTTAACCACAGCGACGGCATCATGTATCAGCATAAAAAAGCGCGTCGTTAATCGCTTTCGGCCACGCAGAGCTGCCAGCCTGCCGCATCGCTCAGCTTACGGTGCCAGGCAAGCAGCGCGTCATTATCAAGCCGCTGTAGCGTCTGCCACGCCAGCGGCGTCGTTAATGGCGCGAAGGCCAGCCTCTGACGCGCACGCGTCAGCGCATCGCCCTGCGGCTGAAGCTGCTGCCAGAGCCGTTCGCGGCTCTGCGCCAGTTCTTCAGCGCTTAACCCGGCGATATCACTCTCACTCTGTACCAGAAAGCGTTCAATATGTTGACGCAGCGCCGCCGCTTTCAGCGAAGGTGACTGAAGCGCAAACAGCACGCCGATACGGTCGGCGGTTTGATGAAAGCGGCAGCTTACTACATAGCCTGTCTGTTGCTCCGTGCGCAAACGCTGGAAAAAACGCGGCTGATAAATTTGTGCCAGCAAACGCCACGCCAGCTGCGCCTCGCTGTCCGGCTGGGCAAGCGGGCAGAACAGCAGCAGTGCGCTATCGCCTTTTACCTGCGTCAGCCGATATTCGCCCCCGGCCAGCGCATCAAAACGCAGCCAGTTTTCAGCCTGCCTGATGCGCATCGGCATCAGACTAAGCAGATGCGACAGCGCCTGAAGCTGCGTCCGATCGCCGCCCGTTAGCGCCGCCTGCCAGACGCTGTGTTGCAGGTCGTTGCAGAGCGGCTGTGTTGCCGTCAGCCAGCGCGGTAGCTGCTTCAACAGGCGACGTATCGCAATCTCTCCCCGCTCCGATGGCAGGATCTTTTGCTCCGGCAGCGATGCCAGTCGTGACGACATCGCCGCCAGCGCCGCCTGCATGAGTGCTGGCTCACCGCTCAGCTGTAGCTGCCAGATATCCTGTTGCCGCTCAACGCTCAGCTGCACACCCTGATGCGCCAGGCTCGCCGCCAGCGCGCGCAGCGCCGCCTGGATCGTATAGCCCAGCGCATCGCTAATGGGCGTTTCCGGGCACGGGCGCAGGGTTAATACGCCAGGCGCGGCGTCGGTAATATGGCTGAGCGGCGCAGCGGTATGCGGCAAACTTTCAGGCAACGCGGGTGCAGGAAAGGGCCAGAAGCGCAGCGCCAGCGGCGGCTGAGCGGTGGATAGCGAAGAGGGAAAAGGGGCGCGGATAAAGGTAAAACCCGCCGACGACTGCGGCTCACCGGTAACCTTCTCTGCCAGCCACAGGCGGCTGACGGCGGCGCTGTGTAGCTGCGTCAGAAACGCCTGCCAGCCATCGGGATCAATCCGTTGCGGCGGCGCGAAACCGAAGGCCGCCTCACGCAGCCGATCGAGCGGGCTGAGCGCGCTAAAACGCTGCTGCGCCAGCTGAAGATAGTGCGTGAGTTGAGTCACGCTTAGCGATTTCAGCCGCTCCAGCCACTGGCGCAGCGCCGCCTCCGGTAACGCTGTCGGCGGATTTACCTGAAGAATATCAAAGCCAACGGTCAGCAGCGCCGCGCCGCCGCCGCGCCAGCACAGCTCCAGATGCGCACCGTCACAGTCGGCATGCGTGCGCAGATGCGCCAGCAGCCCACCTTCCGCCTCATCACACAGCAATATGCGCAGCAGCGCACAGTGCCCGGTAGCGCTCTCCTGCCAGCGGTTTAATGCAAAGGTCAGCCGTAGCTGCGGCACGCCGCTGATATTCATCGCCGCATCGCCCCGTGGCTGTAACATCGCGGACTTGCCATCCGGCTGCGGCTGCGCCATCGGCAGCGCCGCACCATACTGCCGCGCCAGCGTTTCCAGTTCGTTCAACGGCTGCGGTCCCAGCAGCCAGAGCGTCATGTTGCCTGCGTGATAGTGTTGCTGATGAAACTGGCGTAGCGCCTGCCTCAGCGCAGGCAAATCCTCGCCGAAGCTGGTACGATCGCCGACATGGAAACGGTGCAGCGCGGACGGGCCACTAAAGAGATGGCGCTGCGCCACGCCGCTAAGCGTCTGCGCGTCCGTGCACAGCAGACGATACTCTGCGTCAATCACCGCCGTTTCCTGCACCAGCGCCTCAGCGGTCAGCAGCGGAGACGCCAGCATATCAATCAGCCGCGCCAGCCCCGCGCTTAGCGCGGCGGGCGTCAGGGTGAAGAAGAAGGCGGTGCGATCGGCATGGGTGGTGGCGTTAAGCCGTCCGCCCTGCGCAGGCACCCAGTTCATCAGCCGCTGCGCACCGCTAAAACTGCGGCTGCCGGTAAACAGCATATGTTCCAGCAGATGCGCCAGACCGGGCCAGCGCGCCGGTTCGTCGTCGCTGCCGCTGGCAACCTGAATTAGCGCCGCAGCCTCGCTCGCCTGCGCATCACAGCACAACTCTACCCGCAGGCCGTTTTCCAGCTGTAGCGAGACCGCCTGCGACATCAGGCGTTGGCCTTGAAGATCAGCTGTGAGTTAACGCGATTACGGAACTGAAGCTGGCTGATTTGCATCTGCGTGCAGTTGGCCTGCTCACGTGCCGCAAGGATTTTGTCATGATGCGGCGATTTGGCGCAGACCGGATCGGCATTATCGGCATTGCCGGTCAGCATAAAGGCCTGACAGCGGCAGCCGCCAAAATCCTGTTCTTTTTCATCGCAGGAGCGGCAGGGTTCCGGCATCCAGTCAAAGCCGCGATAGCGGTTGAAACCGAAAGAGTCATACCAGATATGTTCCAGGCTGTGCTCCAGCACCGACGGGAACTGTACCGGCAGCTGGCGGGCGCTGTGGCACGGCAGCGCGGTGCCCTCCGGCGTCACGCTGAGGAAAATTGCACCCCAGCCGCCCATGCAGCCTTTCGGACGCTCTTCGTAATAGTCGGGCGTGACGAACAGCAGATTGGTCAGGCTGCCGCTGGCTGCCATACGTTCGCGGTACTGCTTCACCACCGCTTCGGCACGCGCGATCTGCTCACGCGTCGGCAGCAGCCCTTCGCGATTAAGCTGCGCCCAGCCATAGAACTGACAGGTCGCCAGTTCGACGTCGTCTGCTTCCAGCTCGATACAGAGCTCAATGATGCGGTCGATCTGATCGATATTATGGCGATGCAGCACGAAGTTAAGCACCATCGGATAGCCGTGCGCCTTTACCGCCCGCGCCATCGCCAGCTTCTGCCGGAACGCCTTTTCCGATCCCGCCAGCGCAGCGTTCAGCGTTTCGTCACTCGCCTGAAAGCTAATCTGAATATGATCCAGTCCGGCATCGGCAAAGGTTTGCAGCTTTTTCTCGTTCAGCCCGATACCGGAGGTAATCAGGTTAGTGTAAAAGCCGAGGCCGCGAGCGGCAGCAATCAGCTCAGCCAGATCTTTACGCAGCAGCGGCTCACCGCCGGAAAAACCGATCTGCACGCTGCCCATCGCCCGCGCCTGGCGAAAAACCTCAATCCACTGTTCGGTGGTCAGCTCTTTCTCCTGCTGAGCAAAATCAAGCGGGTTAGAGCAATAGGGGCACTGTAACGGACAGCGGTAGGTTAACTCCGCCAGCAACCACAGCGGCGGCTTAACCGCCGGTTTCCGTTCAGTCACGAAAGATGATCCACTTCTGTTCATAGGCTTTGCCAAAAAAATCGATAACGTCGGCGTCCAGATCGGGCACGCCGGGGAAGCGGGCGTTTAGCGCGGCGATAATCTCGCCCAGCGTGCGCTTGCCATCCACCAACAGCAAAATTTCAGCGGCGCTGCCGTTCAGCCGCGCCATGCCCTCCGGGTAGAGAATCACGTGGCAGTTTTGCGCCTCTTCCCACTGTAAGCGAAATCCGCGGCGAAACTGCGGCGTCTGTGAAGAGTGAATATCCATTACACCAGCCTCGTTTTATGCCAGGCGAGCTGCGCTGTTACCGTATGATATGGCGGACGTTTCAGCTCATAGGCCATGGTCATGGCATCCAGCATACTCCACAGAATATCCAGCTTAAATTGCAGAATTTCGAGCATGCGCTGCTGTTTTTCCACCGTGTCGCAATATTCCAGCGCCAGCTGTAAGCCATGCTCAACATCGCGGTTCGCCTGGCTGAGGCGGCTGCGGAAATAGTCATAGCCTTCCGCCTCGATCCAGGGGTAGTGCTGCGGCCAGCTGTCGAGACGCGCCTGGTGGATTTGCGGCGCGAACAGCTCGGTCAGCGAGCTACAGGCCGCTTCCTGCCAGTTGGCACGGCGGGCGAAATTAACATAGGCGTCAACGGCAAAACGGACGCCGGGCAGCACCAGCGCTTCAGATTCCACCACCTCGCGCTTCAGGCCAACCGCCTCACCCAGCCGCAGCCAGGCTTCAATCCCGCCTTCGTTGCCGCCGTAGCCATCATGGTCGAGAATACGCTGTACCCATTTGCGGCGTACCTCCGGGTGCGGGCAGTTCGCCATAATCGCCGCATCCTTCAGCGGAATATTGGTCTGATAATAGAAGCGGTTTGCTACCCAGCCCTGGATCTGTTCGCGCGTCGCTTTGCCGTTGTGCATCGCGATATGGTACGGGTGATGAATATGGTAATAGTTGCCTTTGGCGCGCAGCGCCTGCTCAAAAGCCTGCGGCGAAAGCAGCGATGCCTGAGTCATGGTTATACCTCGATCAACATACCATCCCAGCTGACTTCAATGCCCTGCTGCGTCAGGCTGTGACGCTCGGCAGAATCTTCATCCAGGATGGGATTGGTGTTGTTAATATGAATAAGAATTTTGCGTTCCGCCGGCAAGGAGGCCAGCAGCGCGGCCAGCCCCTGCTCTTCCGCCAGCGCCAGATGGCCCATTTCTTTGCCGCTGTTTTTACCCACGCCGGTCGCCGCCAGCTCGTTGTCACGCCACAGCGTGCCGTCGATCAACAGGCAGCCCGCTTTTTGCAGCCAGGGCATCAGCACTTCGTCCGGCTCGCCCAGACCCGGTGCATAGAGCAGCCCTTTGCCGCTGCGGGTATCCTCCACGAACAGCGCCACGTTATGGCCCGGCAGCGGGCGATCGCGGTATGGCGAGTAAGGCGGCGCGTTGCTCAGCAGAGGAATGGCGGTAAAGCGCAGGCTCTGGCAAACGCTGACGTTAAACGGCTGCTCCGGCACGATGGGATGGTGGATCAGGCCGCCGTTCCAGTGGGAAAGCATGGTAAAGACCGGAAAACCGGTGGTGAGATCCTGATGCACCTCTTCGGTACACCAAACCTGATGCGGACAGCCTTCACGCAAATTGAGTAAGCCCGCGCTGTGATCGATTTGGCTGTCGGTCAGGATAATCGCGCCGATCCCGGTACCGCGCAGCACGTCGGGGTTATTCAATTCAGGCGAAGCGAGCAGCTGATGGCAAATATCGGGAGAGACGTTGCAAAGTACCCAATCTCTGCCGTTGTCGCTGATAGCGATAGAGGATTGCGTGCGCCTTGAGGTTTTCATCGTGCCGTTACGCACGCCCTGGCAGTTTTTACAGTTACAGTTCCATTGCGGGAACCCTCCGCCAGCTGCGGAGCCAAGCACTTTGATCTGCATGTGTTTACCGGGAAAGGAGTGGAACAGGCCCGCGACGGGCGCGGGCGCTGAGATTAACGGTTGGAAATGTACAGCGTCACTTCCAGACCCAGACGTAAATCTTCAAATGCAGGTTTGATCCATGCGGACATAAGCCTCTCCTCTCGGTGGTAAAAATGACGGATTGTCACCATTAATTGCGGCAGGCAACCCGCAAGTTGTCAAATATGAAAATTTGGCAGCGCAGATGTTGCTATAATGTGACATGGATCGCAACTTTTCTATTGACCCCACGTGCGCTTTAGCACGCGCAGCCAGTTGCGCCACGCCAGTTTTTCCAGCAATGGCGCATCAAAACCCGCCGTTTCTAACGTCTTAAATAGCTTTGGCATTCCTGTTACGTCGCCCAGCGCATCCGGTACGCTGATGCCATCAAAATCGGAGCCGAAGCCTACCCGATCTTCTCCCAGCTTATCGATCATCCAACACAGATGTTTAACAATTTCTTCCAGCTCGGTATCGCCGTTACGCTGCCCGTCGGCGCGTAAAAAGGCGTTGCCGAAGTTCACGCCAACGAAGCCGTCGCTGGCGGCAATCGCCGCTAATTGCGCATCGGTCAGGTTGCGCGGCTGGGCGCAGAGCGCATGGGCATTAGAGTGCGTTGCCACCAGCGGCGCATCGCTCAGCTCCGCCGTTTGCCAGAAGGTTTTCTCATTCATATGCGAGAGATCGATCAGCAGCCGTTTCTGGTTACAGGCGCGGATCAGCGCCTTGCCCGCCGCCGTCATGCCGTCGCCGGTATCGGGCGAGCCGGGAAAGCCGCCGTTTACCCCGACGCCGAAGCGGTTGGGCAGATTCCAGAACGGCCCGATGCTGCGTAATCCCAGCTGATAAAAGCGATCCAGCAGCGTCAGTTCCGGATCGAGCATCCCGGCCCCTTCGATATGCATCACCAGCGCCAGCACATCCTGTTGCAGACACTGTTCGATTTCCGCCGCCGTGCGGCACAGCCGCGCCCGCCCTTCTGACGTATCCGCCAGCTGTTGCAGGATAGCGATTTGCGCCTCGGCGATCGCCAGCGCGTCATGCTGCGCCTTGACGCTGGCAAGATCCTGTTTACGTTCGCCAGCCAGCCAGTCGACCGGCGGCACAAAAACGGCAAACAGCCCGCCCGCGAAACCGCCACGCTGCATGCGGGGAAAATCGAGGTGTCCCTGCTCACGCCCGGTGAAAAAGGGCTGTACCGGATTATCGGCATGGCTCACCCACAGGCGCAGCAACAGATCGTTGTGGCCATCAAAAAAAGTGCGTGTTGCGATCATTTTAGCGTCGTTAAATCCTTAATCAGCGCCTGATTAAACATTTCGGGTGCCTCCATTTGCGGCGCATGCCCCATACCGTCAAACTCGACCAGGCGAGCGCCAGGAATACGCGCCGCCGCCGCTTTGCCCAGTACCTTATAGTCGCCGAGGCGCGCTTTGACCTCCGGCGGCGCAATATCGCTGCCGATAGCGGTCGTATCGGCGGTGCCGATAAACAGCGTGGTGGGAACACGCAGGTCCGGCAGCTCATACCAGACCGGCTGGCTGTAAATCATGTCGTAGATCAGCGCCGAATTCCAGGCCACTTTCTGATGCCCTGGCCCGCTGTTCAGCCCGGCCAGCATCTCTACCCACTTATCATATTCCGGCTTCCAGCGGCCCGCGTAGTAGGTCTGCTGCTCATATTTTTTAATCCCCTCCGCCGATAGCTTCAGCTCACGCTGATACCAGTCGTCTACCGAGCGCCAGGGCGCGCCCTTCGCTTTCCAGTCCTCCAGGCCGATGGGATTAACCATCACCAGTTTTTCCGTTTGCTGCGGATACATCAGCGCATAGCGCGTAGCTAACATGCCGCCGGTGGAGTGGCCGACGATCGTTGCCTTCTCTATCTTCAGGCTTTGCAGCAGACGATGGGTATTATCGGCAAGCTGCTGGAAACTGTACTGGTACCAAGCGGGTTTGGTAGAGGTGCAGAAGCCAATCTGATCGGGCGCGATAACCCGATAGCCTTGCTGGCTCAGCGCGCGCAGCGTACTTTCCCAAGTAGCGCCGCAAAAATTCTTGCCGTGCAGCAATACCACCACATGACCGTTAGCCTTGCCGACCGGCTTGACATCCATATAGCCCATGCTGAGCGTTTGCTGCTGAGAGGAAAAGGTAAAGTGCTGTAGTGGATAAGGCATGGGGAAGCCTTCCAGCTGCTCGCCGTAGGAGGCAGCAACCGTATTTCCCGCCGCCAGCATCAGCGCCGCCGCGCCAGCGAGGGAGGTCAGCCTGTTCATGATTATGCTCCTGTTTAACATGAGCCGCCTGACGCGCGCCCATAAAAGTAAGAAATATAGGCGCTGACAGGCGGCTCGGCGGAGCCATCAGAGTAAAAGCAGGTAAAGAAGCCTGCCGATTAGAAGGTAAAGCGATAACCGCCGCTGAACTGGCGCTGGTCAAACTTGTTACCGGTAGAGAGATCGCCTTCCAGATAGATTACGTGCTTGTCGGCAATCTGCGCGCTGACGCCAAGCCCGTTGTTCCACCAGTTACCTTTGAAGCTGTGCCGCTCCTGCGATCCATTCAGCCGATAGCCGGTATCACCTTTAAACTCACGCACGATACCGCTTTTCAGATAGACGTTAAGATCCATATCCGACTGCTGCATCCGGTAGCCCACCAGCCCGCTGGCACGTCCCAGCAGCGAGTTATAGCTTTCCAGATCGATACGCAAGCCGTTAGAGGCGCGGAAGGTATCTGACTGTTGATGGCTCCAGGCCACCTGTAACTGCGGTTCAAGGTAGAAGCCCTGGCCAGACTGGGCCCAGTCAAAGCGTTTGCCGCCTTCCAGCGAGACGCTGTAGTTATCCGCTGCGCCTTCTCCGCTCACCTGCTGGCTCTGCGAGTCTTTCACGTTGAAACTGCTCTTCATGCGCGAATATTTAAACACGCCATCCAGCCATATGCCGTTATCCGCTATTCCGCTGGCGTAGAAACCAGCATGGCTTGATTTTTGATCGCCGCTGCCGGAGGCGTAGTGGGCGTTGCCGTTGGTGACGCCCATAAAGACGCCCAGCGCAATCGGCAGATCGGGACTGATTTGCTTGTCGACGCCAAACTGCAACCCGGAGTAGCTCATGCTAAAGCCGCTCAGCTTCCCGCTGGCAAAATCATCAAAGCGCCCACCGATCCCTCTGATCCAGCCATCACCTACATGATCCGTCTGCCGTAAATCACCGAAGCGTTGCAGCATGGTCTGCATTTCTGCGTAATTGATCAGATAGCTGACGTTAAGGAAGTTAGCCCCGGCGTCGGCCGGATTAGAGATATCCGCATCAGGCCCCGGTGACGGATCGGGATTTGGTACCGGGTCCGGAGTCGGATCGGGGGTTGGCTCAGGCGTCGGGTCTGGATCGGGAGTGGGCTGTGGATCGGGCGGCGGCAGTGGATCCTCCTCTTCCGGCTCAACTGGTGTAGTGCCGCTGGCGTAGAGCTGCCAGTCTCCCCCTGCCTGACGCAGATCGTAAAGATAGCCGCCCAGTTCAACTCTGGATGTATTCGGGGAGAGCGCGAAACGCGCCTGTCCATCCTGCGTTTCTACCAGCGTCAGCACTTCGTTCCCGGTAGTCTGCATATCACCACGGTTTTGTACCCGCAGATAATGATTACCTTCACTGGTGCCGGTAACAACCAGCTTGTCGTTACGCTCTGCAACGATATCGGTTTTCAGCGCAAAGGTGCCGCTTCCTGTAAGATCGCCTACTGTCAGCACCGTACCCAGGTCACCCGATGCGAAATCAATCGTACTGTCGTTTAACGTTAAGCGATCCACCGTCGAGCTGGCGGGCATGTCCCACTGGCTTTGATCCATTTTCATATGCAAATAACCGCCATTGACGCCATCGCTGGCGGTAGCGCCCGTCAGGTGCGAACCGGCAGCCATGTTCATGGTAATCTTACCGCCTGCGGCCTGCACGCTACCGATAATATCCAGCTTGCCATCAAGGTTGATACGGCTGGCCTGATGGTTTTCATCATGCTGCGTACCCACCGCGATTTCTGACGGTGAAGCCATATGAATACGGGTATCGCCGGTTAAATCAATGGCACTATCCATCATGGCATAAGCGCCGATGGTGTTGCTGTTACCCATGACCGACAGGTTATTACCGTTGATTTCCCCACCGTTTAGCGCCCAGATGCCAACCACCTGGTCAGCGTTGCTGGTGACATCAATATCGGTCCAGGAAATATTAATCTGTGACCCGCTGGACTGCGCCGAAATGCCGTAGGTGCCGCCGGAAAAAATCGTGTTACGCTGCGTCTCATTACCATTGAAATTAATCGTAGCCGAGTCACCGCTGGCGACCAGCGCGCCGCTGTTTGCGCTATAGAGCGTACTGCCCGCGCCAATATCAGCCTGCCCCTCACCCTGAACCTTAAGCGCATTGGCGAAATTGCTGCCTTCGGTTCTGATATGCAGCTGCTGTGCTTTCAGGTTACCCAGATTCCAGATACCGATCGCGCTTTCTCCCTGCGTAGTCACGCTGGTCTGGCTACCTAAATCCACTTCAGAGTTAGACTGGATATTTATGCCATACGCCGCCGTACCGGCGGTTTCGATGGTTAGCTGGTTTGCTTTAAGCGTGGCCGCCGGGTCGGTATCACTGGTCGCGCGGCCAAAAATATAAATCCCTGTCGCCTGATTATCCTGAGTACGAATAACGGAGTTGTTACCGAGGTTAGCGTTGGTTCCGGCATCGGTAATATATAGCCCAGTAGCGGACCCCTGAGTATTAATCGTCAGAGCATCCGCTTCCAGTGAAGCGGCGCGCGTCAGATAAATCCCGTTAGAAGCTAAAATGGTTCCGTTTAGATTTATCTGACTGCCGCTACCTAAATTCAGAATGTTATTTGCGCCTTCTGATTTTATACCATAACGTCCTTCAACATTTACTAATAGCTGGTTTGCTTCTAATGAAACCTCCTTACCACTGATCATCATACCGCTGGCAAGCGGACCTTTTACATCGATGCTTACGTTATTCCCCAGCGTCAGCATACTATTATTGGCGGTGACAGGATTACAAATTGCACAGAGATATTTTTCATCTCCAATAACCGTAATTCGATCGCCATCATTCAGAACCACCCTGGCCCCATTATCAACCATGATTGCGTCTAAATCCGCAGCCAGAGCGGCAGCGGGAGCGATAAGAAGCGGTAGCGATAGCGCGCTGGCCAGGGCCATGCGCTGTCGTACAAAAAAACTTAGCGGGTTAATTTTAAATAGAGATATGCTGCAAGCCATGCTTTTCTCCTTAATTGCACTTATTCCTTGCCTGTATAAACAGCAGAAAAAACCCCGCCGCTATGACTTAACAGAAAAACATCTTCTGGTGTTTTCTGTTCGGTAAGCGGGCCGCATCCGTTAACAACACCAGTAAGAAAAATAGCATGCAAAAAAAAAGATATTTTGAATGAGAATTACGCCTTGGTTAACTTTAGGTACATAAGAATTTCAACCTTCCTGAAATAAGAACTTCAGAAAAATACACCTCTAATTTCAACAGATAGCCGTTACAACTGGCTTACTCATTGTCATTTATAAAAGCTCTGATTTATTTATCCCGTACGCTTTATAGCGCGTCTTCTACACTTAACTGATTCAATGAAACAAGGAGAACGATAATGAATGAAAAATTAAGACAGGCTGCCAATGAGCTGGGAGAGCTGCTGACGAGAGCCGACGTGAAGCTGGCAACCGCGGAATCCTGTACCGGCGGTCTGGTCAGTATGGCGATGTGCTCAGCCAGCAGCAGCGCGGATTACTTTAGCAGCGGCTTCGTTACCTATACCAACGAGGCGAAGATGCGTCTGTTAAAGGTTGATTTGCGTACGCTGGAAAAATTTACCGCCGTGAGCCAGCAAACGGCGCGGGAAATGGCCGCAGGTGCGAAAATGCAATCGGGCGAGGCGGTTAGCCTGTCAGTGACCGGCTATGCCGGACCGGATGACGGCCCGGACGGAACCCCAGCGGGTACTATCTGGTTTGGCTGGGGGCTGCCTGACGGCACAATAAAAGCGGAGTTAAAGCATTTCAGCGGCGACAGCGAATCCGTGATTAATCAGGCGGCGCTGTTTGTCCTGACGCGCCTGGCATCGTTGCTGAAAGAAGCCGATCGTTAAAATAGCTGCTAAGGGTTTCAGTCTGCCACTGAAACCCGTAAATGCAGCAATCTGTGCGCTAAGCGTGGCGCTGCGTCTCGGTCAGGCCCGGCACCAGGATGATCTTACGACACTCCTCTTCACGCTTCTCAAAAATTTTGTACGCCTCTTCCGCCCGCTCCAGAGGCATATGGTGCGTAATAATCTCTTCCGGGCGAATCAGCCCCTGTTCAATCAGGTTCAGTAGCTCCGGCAGATAGGCCTGAACGTGTGTCTGCCCCATTTTGAACGTTAGCCCCTTATCAAAGGCATCGCCGAACAGGAAACCGTGAATAAAACCGGCGTAAACGCCCGGCACGCTGACAATACCGCCACGACGTACGGCGGCGATACACTGACGAAGCGCTTTACCGCTGCTGCCTTCCAGCTTCAGGTTTGCCATAACCGTTTCTGTCAGGCTTCCTTTTGCCTCAAAGCCTACCGCATCAATCACCGCATCAACGCCGCGATGGTTGGGAGTGTTTTCGATAATAAAAGCGGCGGGATCGTCATTTTCATCAAAGTTGATGGGGATAACATCGTAGCGCTGTTGGGCAAAGGCGAGACGATAGGGATGATGATCCACCATAAAAATGGTTTCTGCGCCAAGCATACGTGCACAGGCTGCGGTCAACAGACCAACCGGGCCCGCACCAAAAATCGCCAGGCTGCTTCCCTTCGTAACCTGTGCATTCTTAACCGCTTGCCAGGCGGTGGGCAAGATATCAGAGAGAAACAGAACCTGATCGTCTGCCAGCACCGGCGGCACTTTAAAGGGGCCGGTATTCGCTTTCGGCACGCGCACATATTCAGCCTGGCCACCCGGCACGCCGCCATAAAGTTTACTGAAGCCAAACAGAGCCGCCGGAGAAGTAATTTGCTTTTTATTCAGAATGGCACCGCGCCCGGGATTGGTGGTTTCACAAGCGGCGTACTGTTGCAGACGGCAAAAGAAGCAGTCACCGCAGGCAATGACGAAGGGGATAACCACCCTGTCGCCTTTTTGCACCGCCGTAACGCCTGCACCGGCTTCAACCACCTCCCCCATAAATTCATGACCGAAAATATCACCGTGGGATGTGCCGGGGATCTTGCCGCGGTACAGATGCAGATCCGAGCCACAAATGGCCGTCGCGGTTACACGCAAAATAATATCATCCGGCGCTTCAATGCCGGGATCGGGCACGTTATCTACTTTGACACGATGGGGGCCATGATAAGTCAGTGCTTTCATTGCCTTTCTCCATGTTGGGAATAAATGAGATGACCATCTCCTGTCAAGAGAGGCTCAAAAAAAACCCGCGTCAAGCGGGGTGCGCATGTGCGCCAACACCAGGGAATCTATGTATTAAAAGTTAGTATCTCTTGTGGATTCCGCAAGCCCGCACCGACAAAACGCTGCCTGAATGCGACGCAGGTTAAACTATTACGAAAGCGAGACGGAAGTAAGAACGGCTGGCACCATTAGCGTCAGCAGCCTGAAAGTACGAAGAAGAAGTTAAAAAAAAAGGCGGTGCCAAAAAAGGGGCTGTGCACCGCCCTCGTTAGAAACGTTAATGTAAGTTGAAGGTGGCTAACGTTCTCTGTTGCCATAACGGCAGCAGGCGTGATTCACAAATGTTATCTGGCAGCGTAAGGCTACCGGTACTGCGTTACGGCAAATCAATAAACGGCGTGATTAATAAAATGCTGGCTTTTCCTCTGCCGAATATGATCGGAAATCAGCAGCGATTTATAGATAAAGTCGGCAAGGTAGTTCAGCGCCCGCGCGTTCATTTTTTTCAGACCAAAGTTCATCATGACCTTACGTTTATGGGCAGAAACGGTTTTCACTGAGATATTCATAATGCGGGCGATAACGCCAGGCGTTACGCCACGAATCAAATACTGCAAGACCTTGCGCTGCTGAAGCGTCAAAAGGAACTCCAGCGGTCTTGCACCATCTTCGCATTGCTCCAGGCTTTCTAATAATGCCTCAAGGCTAATTTTACGTGGGATAATGCCCTGGAATGGACGGTGAATTTCGTTACCGTCAAAAAGCTCATCACTGATAAAAAATATGCGTAGCGCTCTGCCATGTAGTTTTGAAAAAAGTTGCCTTAGCCGCTTTCTTTCACAGGTATCAACAATAATAACCAGTTCTTCCTGCTGATTATCCGGTAATGATTTTTCCGGTTGATAAAAAAAATCCCAGGTGTCATGCCCTTCCGCTTTCAGTAATGAAGTAATACCCTGCGCGAAAAAAAAGTTATCAGAACACACGATGATTTTCATACTATTTCAACATCCTTTTCTGAAAGATTTATGTGATCGTGATACGTGTTTGCGTTGTTACGTTTTTTGTAATGAAACGGGAAAAATTTTTTCTGGGTCGTTGCTAACTGCTGATAATTTATACTTAGCAGGTGATTATTTTCCGCCAACAGAAAACGAATGATAAGAAATTTTTCCGCTCATTCAGAATGCTTCTTTTAAAGATCAATATCAGCATCAGGCATTACTTCACCTTCTGCACTTCTTACTCCACCGCTTTGGCCGAGTAATTGTATTTAACCTTCGTAACACTATCGATATTAATCAAATCGAAGATACCGACAACGAAAATTAGCTTAAATAAGATTCTTAACTGCGTTTAAGATTTAATTATAGTGAACCTTCCTATAAACTACCCCATTGAAAAACATACAAAAAGTTCTTATATGCGCATTAATCGAACAAATAACATTAAGTTTTCCTTCAGCTACGCTGTAAGAGTCATTTTTTTGTCCAGCGCCGCATTACAGAAATTTTAACGTTTCAGGGTTATTGTTTACACAGTGCAATGTGATACCTTCTCTTATCTAAACAGATAAAATACTTTGTGGGCTAATAATCAACCGCTCATTGAGTAAAAGCGCTGGCAAAAAAAATTTTTATTAATTCCAATATAACGTCTTTTACGTACCCTTTTCTGTCCTTAAAAATTACGTTACCAGCCGTTGCGTGAAATAATATGAAAAATGCTTTCTTATAGCCGCATTGTAGGTAGCAGATATAGGTTAAATGACATGCAATTCCTGCCAAAAGCGTGATAATGTTTTAATAATTAAGAGATATGAAGGTGATTAAGCTAATGGGATGTAGCCATGCAACCGCTCTATTTGATTAACAACGCCATTTACTTTTATCCTGAGGTTAACAAACTGGTCAGCGTCGCCGAGGAAGAAAAGGAAATTATTCTTACTCAGCCAGCGACAAAATGCCTTGAATTACTGCTAAAGACGGATGGTCTGGTTTCGCAGAAAGAGCTTTATGATTACGCATGGGGAGAAAATAGCCAAAACGTTGCGCCCAATACCCTATATCAAAATATATCTATTATTCGCAGGGCGCTAAAACGGCTCTATCCCGACGCTCAGCTTTGGCTTATCACCGTTCCCCGCCAGGGCTTTCGCTTCGAACACAACATTCCTGTCACACTGGTAACAGCAGAAACTGTCTCATCGCTTAGCGTCGTAGCAGAGGAAGAGAATCGTATCTCTTCTGTTATTAGCGCCGATACGCCTATTCGCTTATGGTCGCTAAGATCGATACCGTTGAAGGCCATCGTCATTATTATTGTTATCTGTCTGATTTTTACTCTGGTTGCGCTGGTTTTGCCGGTCAATAACAACTTTCATACGCTGGCGGCAAGCTATTACCGGATTCAGGGCAGTGGAGACTGCAATCTATATCTGCATAAAAATAACCGCATGCCGGAACAACATATTATCGATTTGATCAATAAGCGTGTTAACTGTAAACGTTATCCTTACGTTTATATTATTCATAATGTGTTGTTCGAAAAAATCTCGTTATTTACCTGTCGTAAGCCACTGGGCAGCAATGATTTTGCCTGTGCGTCATGGTCGCTAAGAGAGAGTCAGTGAAATATAAGATTTGTGCGTTAATTGTGCTACTGATAACAGCTTGCTCACTATTTTACGTTTTTTCTTCTTATCGAAATGAACGTTATTTTTCCTGTCTGGCGCAGCATCATGTCCATAACAACAATGTCAGATCGAATATGCTGATGCGCTTTATCTTTAATGGAGACACCGGTATGGTCTCCCTGGATGGCGAATTTATTAATGAAGATGGTTATCACAAAATCATTAGCAGGAAAATCATTTTTGACTTTACCGTTGATAATAAAAACTACCTGTTAAATTCGAAAATGATTATTCCTTCCGCGTTTGATGAGATTGATGAGAGTACCATCCCTCGCCTGCTGGATAATTTTTACACCCATGAACGGCGGCCTGCGGTATATCAAATTCATCGCAACGGTAAAGGAAGATATCTTTTTATGAATGGCAGCGCACCTTATCTTTTATGCGTTAATAACTGACTGTGCGACGTCCCCCTGGCGCTGGCATTGGATATACCTGTGTCGGGAACCATTCAACAGGTTAGCGGATAAAAAGATTTTTTCAGGCTCCGCCACTATTGCGCCTGGCGGGGCCTGTTTTTTATGCCACGTCGCTGCGGTAAGTGTTGCGGTTGGCAGCAACCCATACTCTTTACAGTGCCTGCGCACAGGCCCAGGCGGAACTCCATGCCCACTGGAAATTGTAACCGCCCAGCCAGCCGGTGACATCGACCACTTCCCCAATAAAATAGAGCCCCGGCACCTCGCGCGCCTCCATCGTTTTTGAAGAGAGCTGCGTAGTATCAACGCCACCCAGCGTCACTTCAGCGGTGCGATAGCCTTCAGTACCGTTAGGCTGGATACGCCAGTGATGCAGCGTCTCCGCCAGCTCGCGCTGCTGTTTGCCGTTTAGCTGCTTTAGCGTGACCTCCGGTACGATACCCAGCGCCTGCAAAACCTCTACCAGTCGTTTCGGCAGCGGTTTTGCCAGGGTATTTTTCAGGCTCTGGTTCGGACGTGCCTGACGTTCCTCATCTATAAAGGTGTTCAGATCCTGCTCCGGCGACAGATTGACGGTGATAAACTCGCCCGGCTGCCAGTAGCTGGAGATCTGCAACACCGACGGCCCGGAGAGGCCGCGATGGGTAAACAGCATCGCTTCTTTAAAACGGGTGCCATCAGCCGCTTCAATTACTGTCGGTAGCGACACTCCCGATAAGGTTTGTAACTGTTCCAGCAGCGGCTTATGCAGCGTGAAAGGCACCAGCGCCGCACGCGTAGGATAAACCCGCAGGCCGAACTGCTCCGCCAGACGATAGCCAAAAGGGGATGCGCCCAGGCCCGGCATTGACAGACCGCCGCTGGCAACCACCAGTTTTTCAGCCTGCACCTCTACGCCGTTAAGCTGTACCCGATAGCCGCTTTCATCACGACTCACCGCGATTACTTCGCTACGCAGCCGCAGCGTAACCTGGCCTTTTTCGCACTCCGCCAGCAGCAGATCGACAATCTGCTGCGCCGAATCGTCGCAAAACAGCTGCCCCAGCGTTTTTTCGTGGTAAGCGATACCGTGCTGATTGACCAGAGCGATAAAATCCCACTGCGTATAGCGCGCCAGCGCCGATTTACAGAAATGGGGATTGTGCGACAGATAAGCGCCCGGTTCAGTATAGAGGTTAGTGAAATTACAGCGCCCCCCGCCGGACATCAGGATCTTACGGCCCGGTTTTTTGCCGTTATCAAGCAGCAGTACGCGGCGGCCACGTTGCCCGGCCTGCGCTGCACAGAACAGCCCTGCGGCACCCGCACCGATAATGATAACGTCATACTTTTCCACTGCTCACTCCCGCCACACGGCAAAAGCGCGATTGTAATCGCTTGCTGGAGGACAGACCAGCGTAACAAGACTTTTCTGTCAGAAACATAATGTAACTAATGGATTTATTGGACTTTTTCCTGCCTGATGCCGTTCGTTTTACACTTTTATGGCAAAAAAAGTCTATATTTTGCTTTCCCCAGGCGCGGTTTGTCGCGGATAATGCGCCGCGTTCATGTCCCCGAAAATGGCGTAACGCTTATGCTACATCTATTTGCTGGTCTCGATTTTCATACCGGCCTGTTATTAGTTCTTGCTCTGCTGTTTGTGCTGTTTTATGAAGCCATTAATGGTTTTCACGATACGGCAAACGCAGTTGCCACGGTAATCTATACGCGTGCGATGCGTGCGCAGCTGGCCGTCGTCATGGCTGGTGTCTTTAACTTCTTTGGGGTGTTGTTAGGTGGCCTGAGCGTTGCTTATGCCATTGTTCATCTGCTCCCAACTGACCTGCTGCTGAATGTCGGTTCAGCGCACGGGCTGGCTATGGTCTTCTCCATGCTGCTCGCCGCAATTATCTGGAACCTGGGCACCTGGTATTTTGGTTTGCCTGCGTCCAGCTCCCATACGTTGATTGGTGCCATTATCGGTATCGGTCTGACCAATGCCCTGGTTACCGGTACGTCGGTAGTCGACGCGCTCAACATCCCGAAAATGATCGATATTTTCGCCTCGCTGATTCTGTCACCGATTATCGGTTTGGTAGTGGCGGGCGGATTGATCTTCCTGCTGCGCCGTTACTGGAGTGGCACCAAGAAACGCCGTCGTATTCATATGACGCCAGCGGATCGTGAAAAAGAAGACGGCAAGAAAAAGCCGCCGTTCTGGACGCGTATCGCGCTGATCGTTTCCGCGATTGGCGTCAGCTATTCGCACGGTGCAAATGACGGACAGAAAGGCATCGGCCTGATTATGCTGGTGCTGATCGGCGTGGCACCTGCGGGCTTCGTTATCAATATGAATGCCTCTGGCTACGACATCACCCGTACCCGCGATGCGGTAAACCATCTGGAGCAGTACTACCAGCAGCACGGCGATACGCTGCAACATATTATCCAGATGGTGCCGCCTGCATTGCCGACGCCGGAAGAGACTCCAGGCGAACCGCATGAGTTCCATTGCGACAGTTCACGTGCGCTGATTGCGATTAATCGTTCTCAGCAGATCCTGAATAATCTGTCCGGCTACGATGCGCTTAGCGTGGAAGAGCGAGGCCATCTGCGTCGTCTGCTGCTATGCATTTCCGATACGGCAGAAAAAGCGGCGAAGATGCCGAATACCAGCGCAGAAGATAAACGCTTCCTCGGCAAGCTGAAGAGCGATTTGCTGAATACCGTTGAGTATGCGCCGGTCTGGATTATCGTGGCGGTGGCGCTGGCGTTATCACTCGGTACGATGGTGGGCTGGCGTCGCGTGGCAACAACCATCGGTGAGAAGATCGGTAAGAAAGGAATGACCTACGGTCAGGGTATGGCGGCTCAGGTTACTGCGGCGGTTTCGATTGGCGTTGCCAGCTATACCGGGATGCCGGTTTCCACCACCCATATTCTTTCTTCATCCGTAGCCGGTACTATGCTGGTGGATGGCGGAGGCGTGCAGAGCCGCACGATAAAGAGTATCGCGCTGGCGTGGGTGTTTACGCTGCCGATTTCCATTCTGCTTTCTGGCTGCCTTTACTGGGTAGCGCTACAGCTTATTTAGCAATTCAGCGGGCCGGTTTACCGGCCCGTTTTATTTTCCCTTTCTTCGCCGTCTTAGTGCCATATCGCCAGCCCAATCAGGCTGATGATAACCATGCCGCACAGCGCGCTGGTTAATACGAACTGTCCACGTACTCGTTCGCAGCGCCGAATAAATTCCTCATCATGATGGTCAAGGTAATAGCGCTTCCAGATGTATCTGACCAGCCGTACCTGTTTACCAGGCTGACCGCGCGCAGTGAAGAATCCTCCGCCATCAACGTATTGATAAAGCAGAGGATCGCATCCGCGCAGTACTACCAGTAGCGCACGCAGCGAAGAAAAGTAGCGCGCCATGTTTACCAAACAGACGACGCATAAAGCCCAGAAAAGCGCGACGGTGCTAATCATGTTCCCCCTCCCGGCTTAAGACCGCAGAAACGGGCACAGCGGGTAAACGCTGAACACGTCCCACAATAACTCGCCTGGTACCATTGAACCGGCCTGAACTGTTTATGAACTGACAAAGAGAAGTGCGGCATCATACCGGAGCATGATGGTTATCATTCAGTTTAGGAGATGTAATGAAAAATTTTCCAGCCACTATTTTCATTCCCTTTGAAAAGCAGGTAAAACACATCATGATCCGAGTCGCAAAGCGGGCGTACCGGAGGAACATTTGTTAACTGCTGGCGCTATACTGGCATTATGTGACACATGGAAGGAGAACCGTCATGGCTTATAAACACATTTTGATTGCTGTTGATCTTTCACCGGAAAGTAAAGTGCTGGTGGAAAAAGCGGTTTCCCTGGCACGTCCTTATGATGCCAGGATTTCCCTGATTCATGTCGATGTAAATTATTCCGATCTTTATACCGGCCTGATTGATGTGAATCTTGGCGATATGCAGAAGCGGATTTCTGAGGAGACGCATCATGCGTTGACGGAGCTGTCGCAGGGTGCCGGTTATCCGGTGAGCGAGACGTTGAGCGGCAGCGGCGATTTAGCACAGGTGCTGGTGGAAGCGATTAAGAAGTACGATGTGGATTTAGTGGTTTGCGGGCACCACCAGGATTTCTGGAGCAAGCTGATGTCGTCAGCGCGTCAGCTGATTAATACGGTGCATATCGATATGTTGATTGTGCCGTTGCGCGATGAGGATGAAGAGTAATCTGTGACGCAGGGTTAGATATGGAAGGGGCGATTTATCGCGCCTTCCATGGCGCGGAACGCTTTACTCTTCCGTCCGGGCTTTCAGTGCTGTTGGCTTCTGCGTCGTTGATAAGTAAAAGCGTAAACAACAACGCTTTAGTAGCGTGCGATTACTGTCATCAAAAAAGTCACGCCTGTTGCTAATCAGATACCAGCGGCGGATAGATATCAAAGCGGTGGCTTTTGGTGGTGACGGCCGATTGTGTCTCAACGCCCGCCAGCGGCGGTGCATAGTCGGGACGTTTTACCACAACACGCTTCTTCGCCAGCCGTCGCGCTGGCATCAGCAGGCCATCGGCATCCATATCAGCGCCGACCAGTGACTGAAATACCCGCATTTCTTTTTTCACCAGCGCGCTTTTTTGTCGGTGCGGATACATCGGATCGAGATAGACCACATCGGGTGCCGGTGCGATATCTTCCAGCGCCGTCAGGCTGGAGGCGTACAGTAGCGACAGACGATCGCGCAGCCAGCCGCCGATTTCCGCATCCTGATAGCCGCGCTGCAAGCCATCTTCCAGCAGCGCCGCGACAACCGGGTGACGCTCAAGCATCCGTACGCGGCAGCCGATCGCCGCCAGTACAAAGGCGTCTCGTCCCAGCCCGGCGGTAGCATCCACCACCTCCGGCAGATAATCACCTTTGATGCCAACCGCTTTCGCCACCGCTTCACCGCGCCCGCCGCCGAAACGTCGCCGATGCGCCATTGCCCCGCCAACGAAATCCACCCAGATGCCGCCGAGTTTCGCTTCGTCACGCTTGCGTAATTCCAGATGGTCCGGCGTCATGACCAGCGCCATTACCGCCTGCTCATCCTGCTCCAGCCCCCAGCGGGCGGCTAAAACAGATAAGGCACCGTCGCCGGTGCCTGATTCATCAACTAAGCCAATTTTCACGCCAGGCGTTATCCTTTAATGCCGTAATGTTCCAGCATCGCATCCAGCTGCGGCTCACGCCCGCGGAAGCGTTTGAACAGTTCCATCGGCTCTTCTGAACCGCCTCGGGTCAGAATGTTATCGAGGAAAGACTGACCGGTTTCACGGTTGAAGATGCCTTCTTCTTCAAAGCGAGAGTAAGCATCTGCCGCCAGTACATCTGCCCACAGATAGCTGTAGTAGCCTGCCGCGTAGCCGCCAGCGAAAATATGGCTGAACGCATGCGGGAAACGGCCCCAGGACGGGCTTGGCACTACCGCTACCAGTTTTTTGACCTCAGCCAGGGTTTCCAGAATACGCGCGCCCTTAGCCGGATCGAACTCGGTATGCAGGCGGAAATCGAACAGGCCGAACTCCAGCTGACGCAGGATAAACAGCGCCGCCTGATAGTTCTTCGCCGCCAGCATTTTATCCAGCAGTTCCTGTGGCAGCGGTTCGCCGGTCTCAAAGTGACCGGAAATGAACGCCAGCGCTTCCGGCTCCCAGCACCAGTTTTCCATAAACTGGCTCGGCAGCTCGACCGCATCCCACGGCACCCCACTGATTCCGGATACGCCGGGAACATCAACACGCGTCAGCATATGGTGCAGGCCATGCCCGAACTCATGGAACAGCGTGGTGACTTCATCATGGGTAAACAGCGCCGGTTTGCCATTCACCGGACGGTTAAAGTTACAGGTCAGGTAGGCGACCGGCTTTTGCAGGCTGCCATCGGCTTTACGCATCATGCCGACGCAATCATCCATCCATGCCCCGCCGCGTTTGTTTTCACGGGCGTAGAGGTCGAGATAGAAGCTGCCGCGCAGCTCGCCGCTTTCATCAAACAGATCGAAGAAGCGCACATCGGGATGCCAGACGTCAACATCTTTACGTTCCTGAGCGCTGATGCCGTAAATGCGTTTTACGACTTCAAACAGACCGTTAACCGCACGCTCTTCCGGGAAGTAAGGGCGCAGCTGTTCATCGCTGATGGAATAGAGATGCTGTTTCTGTTTTTCACCGTAGTAGGTGAGATCCCACGGCTGTAGCTCTTCAACACCATATTCTTTTTTCGCAAAGGCGCGCAGACGCTCCAGCTCTTTTTCTGCCTGCGGGCGCGCGCGCTGGGCCAGATCGGTCAGGAAGTCGAGCACCTGCGTTGGGCTTTGCGCCATTTTGGTCGCCAGCGACTTATGGGCGTAAGAGTCGAAGCCCAGCAGCTGCGCCAGTTCGTGACGCAGCGCCAGTTCTTCCGCCATAATCGGGCCGTTATCCCATTTTCCGGCATTTGGCCCCTGATCGGAGGCGCGAGTCGAGTAGGCGCGATACATCTCTTCACGTAATGCCGAATTATCGCAGTAGGTCATGACCGGCAGATAGCTGGGAATGTCCAGCGTCAACAGCCAGCCCTGTTGCCCTTTCGCTTCCGCCTGGGCTTTCGCCGCCGCCAGCGCGCTTTCCGGCATGCCAGCCAGTTCGCTTTCGTCGGTAATCAGTTTGCTCCAGCCCATGGTGGCATCAAGTACGTTGTTGCTGTAGGTCGAACCGAGTTCAGAAAGACGCGCGGCGATTTCGCCATAGCGCTGCTGTTTCTCTTTCGGCAGGCCAATCCCGGACAGTTCGAAATCGCGCAGTGAGTTATCCACCGCTTTTTTCTGCGCCAGGCTCAGCTGGGCATAATGTTCACCTTCTTTCAGGCTACGGTAAGCCTGGTACAACCCTTCATGCTGGCCAACCCAGGTGCTGTACTCCGACAGCAGCGGCAGCGTCTGCTCGTAGGCCTGACGCAGTTCCGGGCTGTTTTTCACCGAATTCAGATGGCTGACCGGTGAAAAAATGCGTCCCAGACGATCGTCAGCTTCCGCCAGCGGCTGGCAGAGATTGTCCCAGGTATAGGGCGCGCCCTGAGCCACCACTTTTTCTACCGCAGCGCGGCACGTTTCCAGCGCCTGCTCAACGGCAGGTACTACGTGTTCCGGCTGAATGGCGGAGAAAGGGGGAAGTGTAAACGAGGTTAATAATGGATTGGTCATCGCGCAGTCCTTTAAGTTTGATGTGGGCGCGCAGAGGCGCAATCTCTCTAACATGCGGTTAAGCTGAGCGAAAATCAATGGTAGAACTGCGGCATGCGTCGCTTTCCTCGTACTGATTTAGCCCTGGCGGTTTGTTATAGTCCTTACCCTGCTGATTTGTAGGGTTTTGAGGAAGGTTACATCATGTGGTATTTACTGGCGGCGGCGTTACTGGCGCTGCTTTTTTTCCGTCCGGCAATGAAACCATTATTGCTGGCGACACTGGCGCTGGCGTACTGGCAACAGGTACTGTCATGGCCGGGTTTGCTGCTGCTGGCGGGGCTGGCGCTGACGGCGCAGATGCGTAAACACTACGCGCATCATCAGCGATGGATGCCGGTGCTGGAAGCGATACTGGTTGCGGGTGCGATAGCGCTGACGCTTCATGTCGTGCCGGGATTCCACAATCCGCCGGTAATTGTTAATACACAGGCTGGCCCGCTTAGCGCGCCGATGACCTTCTATTATAATCTGGATAAGGCACTGGTGCCTTTCGTGCTGTTGGCCTGTTTGCCGAGCCTGGTTGTTACGCCTGCCACGCCGCCACGCTGGCGTTTCGCCTGGCCTGCACTGATCGCCGCTATTCCGGCGCTGCTGCTGTTAGCAACCCTCGCGGGCGGATTGCGTTTTGAACCGCATTTTCCTGCCTGGCTGGGCGCTTTTGTGCTGGCTAATCTGTTTTTTGTTTCGCTGGCGGAAGAGGCGCTGTTTCGCGCCTGGTTACAGCAGCGTTTGGGGCAGTGGCTGGGCCCGATTCCCGCGTTGTTGATTGCCGCGCTAGTGTTTGGCCTGGCACACTTTGCCGGTGGCCCACTGCTGATTTTTTTCGCTACGCTGGCCGGGCTGTTGTATGGGCTGGCCTGGCTGTGGAGCGGCAGGTTATGGGTAGCGACGCTGGTGCATTTCGGCTTTAATCTGACCCATCTTCTGTTGTTTACCTGGCCTGTTCTGCAACGTTAGCCGTAAGGATCCGGGTAATTTAATCGGCGTACGGTTATACTAGCCGCCGTTTCCGCCGGAGCCTTTCTGCCCGGCCTCCTTTCATCAGGCATCACCGGATATATTGTAGATATGCTTAGTTACCGTCACAGTTTTCACGCTGGCAACCACGCCGATGTGCTGAAGCACACCGTGCAGAGCCTGATCATTACCGCGCTGAAAGAGAAGGAGAAGCCTTTCCTTTATCTGGATACGCATGCTGGTGCAGGGCGTTATCAGCTTAGCGGCGAGCATGCGGAGCGCACCGGTGAGTATCTGGAAGGCATCGCCCGCGTCTGGCAGCAGAGCGATTTGCCGGAGGAGCTGGCACCCTATATTCGCTGTGTGAAAGCGCTTAATCATGGGCCGACGCTGCGTTATTACCCTGGTTCGCCGTTGATTGCTCGTGAGCTGTTGCGCGAGGAGGATAAGCTGGAGTTGACGGAGCTGCATCCCAGCGATTTTCCGCTGTTGCGCAGTGAGTTCCAGAAGGATAGTCGCGCCCGTTTAGCACGCGCCGATGGTTTTCAGCAGTTGAAGGCGAAGCTTCCACCGCCTTCACGTCGTGGTTTGATTTTGATCGATCCGCCTTATGAGATGAAGAGTGATTATCAGGCGGTGGTGAAAGGAATTCAGGAAGGCTATCGTCGTTTTAGTACCGGTGTGTTCGCGCTGTGGTATCCGGTGGTGTTGCGTCAGCAGATTAAGCGTATGGTGCACGATCTGGAAGCAACCGGTATTCGTCGTATTTTGCAAATTGAGTTGGCGGTGCGTCCGGACAGCGATCGTTTTGGTATGACCGCTTCGGGCATGATTGTGATTAATCCGCCGTGGAAGCTGGAGCAGCAGATGAATAATGTGTTGCCGTGGCTGCATCGCGTGCTGGTGCCTGCGGGTACCGGGCATACCAGCGTTAGCTGGATTGTTCCTGAGTAAGGGCAAGCTATCTGGGGCGATGTGAGTTCGGCATCTGCATGGTTCGGTGTTGCTTAATTCGGCATCTGCCTGGTTCGGTTTATGCCTGGTTCGATGTTGCTTAATTCAGCATCTGCATGGTTCGGTTTATGCGCAAGAAGCCCTGACCGATCGTAAAGACGCCAGTTCGTCATCCATGACGGCTCGGCCCGCGCCTTCCCTGGCGCGGGACGCTTTACTCTTCGGTCAGGGCTTCCCGCGCTTTAACTACATCAGCACAGCGTTTGTGACGAAAACCCGCCTGTATTTCAAATTCATCAGCATAGCGTTTATAACGGCAAACCCATTGATGCTTTAAATTCATCAGTATGGCGTTGATAACGGCAAGCCGACTATATTTTAAATTCATCAGCATGGCATTTATAACGGCCAGCTGGCTTATGCTTTAAATTCGTCAGTATGGCGTTTATGGCGGCGAACCCGCTGCTTTAAGCCCGGCGTTACCCTTCCCTTATATTTCGAACACCGCTAAGTCGCGCGCCAGTTCGGTGGCGGGGAAAATGGCCTGACACTCCGCCAGCAGGCGCGGCATGTCTTCGAAGCGATAGCGCGAACTAAAGTGCGTGGCAATCAGCCGCTTGGCGCGGGCATCTCTGGCAAGCGTGGCTGCCTGTACGGTGGAGGAATGACCACGCCCGTTAGCTTTTTCTTCCAGCGCCATCTCCAGCGTCGTTTCGTGTACCATCACATCCACCTCTGACGCCAGCGCAATACCGTTTTCCGCCGGTGCGGTATCGCCGAAAATCGCCAGTTTTTTCCCCGGCGTCGAAGGGCCAAGATAGTCACGCCCGTGGATGGTGCGTCCATCTTCCAGCGTGACGCTTTTTCCCTGCTTTAGCTGCTGTAGCCAGGGACCGCGCGGCACGTTATCCGCCTTAAGTTTTTCAGAATCCAGATAGCCCAGCTTGTCGTACTGTTCAATACGAAAACCGAAGCAGGGTAATACATGGTTAAGCGGCAAGGCCGTTACTTTCATCACGCCATCATCCAGAATCACACCCGCCTCAATTTCGATAATTTCCAGCGGGTAAGTCATGTACGAACCGCTCAGGCTTAGCGTGGTTTCAACAAAAGCGCGCAGTCCCGGCGGCCCGTAAAGCGTTAACGGTTCGCTAATGCTGCCCATTGAGCGGCTGGTCAGCAGCCCCGGCAGCCCAAAAATATGATCGCCGTGCAGGTGAGTAATGAAGATGCGTTGTAGCCTGCCCGGTTTTAACATGCTGCGCATAAACTGATGCTGCGTCGCTTCGCCGCAGTCAAACAGCCAGCAGTCGCCACGATGGGAAAGCGTCAGGCCGATAGCGGTGACGTTACGCTGCAGGCTGGGGGTACCGGCACTGGTCCCCAGGAAAGTAAGATGCATAGGTTTTCTCTGGTTGAGGTTTGATGGCTTCCCGGCGCGATGCGAAACGGGCAAAAATGGCGTCACCGCTCGGCGTTATTTGGCATTCGCCCTTTTGCTGCTGACGCACCGCGGCCAACCCTCTGTTCGCCGCACCCGACAGGCTGGCGGATCGCAGTCCGATCGTCAATACTGCGGCCCGCCCCAGGCGATCAAACCGATCAATTTTGCGGCACAGGTGCAGCAAAAGTTGTCTCCTGTTGCAATCATAGGCGCAAACTTTGCGGTAAATCGCAGAGTGGCGGTACACTTACGCCAGTTTTCTTATCTTATTTTTGGAGCTCGCTCAATGACCCGACATTATGATTACCTCGCCATTGGCGGCGGCAGCGGCGGTATCGCCTCCATTAACCGTGCGGCGATGTATGGTCAGAAATGCGCCCTGATCGAAGCGAAAGAGCTGGGCGGCACCTGTGTTAACGTCGGTTGCGTACCGAAAAAAGTAATGTGGCATGCGGCACAGGTGGCTGAAGCAATTCACAACTACGGCCCGGACTATGGTTTTGATACCACGGTAAACCAGTTTAACTGGCAGACACTGCTGAAAAACCGTAGCGCCTATATCGATCGCATCCACACGTCCTATGAAACGGTGCTGGGCAAAAACAACGTAGATGTGATCAAAGGCTTTGCCCGCTTCGTCGACGCGCATACCGTTGAGGTTAACGGCGAGAAGATCACTGCCGATCATATCCTGATTGCAACCGGCGGGCGTCCGGTACATCCGTCGATTCCCGGCGCGGAATATGGCATCGATTCTGACGGCTTTTTTGAGCTACAGGCGATGCCGAAACGCACCGCCATCGTTGGCGCAGGTTATATCGCCGTAGAGATCGCTGGCGTGCTGAACGCGCTGGGGTCAGAAACCCATCTGTTTGTTCGCAAAGAAGCGCCGCTGCGCCAGTTCGATCCGCTGCTTAGCGAAACGCTGGTGGAAGTAATGAACAGTGAAGGCCCGACGCTGCATACGCACTCGGTGCCAAAAGCAGTAGTGAAAAATGATGACGGCAGCCTGACGCTACAGCTGGAAAACGGGCAGTCGCAAACCGTTGACTGCCTGATTTGGGCCATCGGTCGCGAACCGGCAACCGATAATCTGAACCTCGCCGTAACCGGCGTGGCGCTGAATGAGAAAGGTTACATTCAGGTAGATAAGTTCCAGAACACCAGCGTTGCCGGGATTTACGCCGTTGGCGATAACACCGGCGCGGTTGAGCTAACGCCGGTCGCGGTGGCGGCGGGGCGTCGTCTCTCCGAACGTCTGTTCAATAACAAGCCAGATGAGCACCTGGATTACAGCAATATTCCGACCGTGGTTTTCAGCCATCCGCCGATCGGCACCGTTGGCCTGACCGAGCCGGAAGCGCGCGCGCATTACGGCGATGAGGCCGTGAAGGTATATAAATCGTCTTTTACCGCGATGTACACCGCAGTGACCCAGCATCGCCAGCCGTGCCGTATGAAGCTGGTCTGCGTCGGGAAAGAGGAAAAGATCGTGGGTATTCACGGCATCGGCTTCGGTATGGACGAAATGCTACAGGGCTTCGCGGTTGCACTGAAAATGGGTGCCACCAAAAAAGACTTTGATAACACCGTGGCAATTCACCCAACGGCAGCCGAAGAGTTCGTAACGATGCGCTAAAAGGCCAGGCAAGTGGGCCGCTTTAGCTCTGATACCAGATTGTTAATTAAAGGCCGGGATAAGATCCCGGCCTTTTTTACTGGCGTGGCGTCGCTCACATAATTTATATAATAATTTTAGTTTTGCTTATTTGCGCCGATAACTGATCTCATTTCGTATTAAAGCCATAGCCTTCAGGCCGTGGGCCAGCCTGTACGGTTTGTTATTCGTCAGCGCCTTCCTGCCCTTCAGGAACCAATATGCAAAACACTAATCAACTGATGCTTAAGCCCGTCTGCGATCTGCTTACGGAGAAATTTTTTATTCCCGCCTGGCAGCGCGGCTATCGCTGGACCCCGCGCCAGGTAAGAGATCTGTTAGAAGATATCGCCGAATTTCAACAGAACAACGAGGAAAACTCAAAAGAGGCATTCTACTGTTTACAGCCGATGGTAGTTAAAAAACGCGGCGACGAATGGGAGCTGGTTGACGGACAGCAGCGGCTGACCACGCTATATATCATTCTGAGTTATCTGAAAGATATTGCTGCGATGATGGGGCAACCCTGTTACAGCCTGCGTTTTGAAACCCGTCCTGGCAGCGAAGACTTTCTGGCCAAAATCGATCCTGCCAGAGCAGAAGAAAATATCGATTTTTATTATATTTCCCAGGCATGGGAAACGGTAAAAGCCTGGTTTGAAGAGAAACAAGGAGTTTATAAGTTTACTTTTTTAACGACCTTGCTTAATAACGAGAAAGCGGGCAGAAACGTTAAATTTATCTGGTATCAGCTGCATGAAACGGTAGAGGCCACCAGCGTCTTTTCCCGTCTTAACCGCGGTAAAATTCCGCTAACCAATGCCGAGCTGGTTAAGGCACTTTTTCTGCACGCAAATAACTTCACCGGTACAGGTAAAGACCTCTCTTTTCAGCAGCTAAGAATGGCCCACGAATGGGACACGATTGAACGGCGGTTACGGCAGCCTGATTTCTGGTATTTCATTAGCAATGCCAGCGATGCCGCCCAGCCAGATAACCGCATCGAACTGCTGCTCAAGGTGATTGCCGATACGCAACCGCTATCGGTTTCCGCCCACGATCCTTACTACATTTTCCTTAAATTTTCGCATTATTTGCAAAGCAATAAAAGCGATGCACAGGCGACAGAGCATCCCTGGACGCGCGTTAAACATCTGTTTATGACACTTAACGAATGGTTTGAGGATCAGCATCTTTATCATCTGGTTGGCTATCTGATTAGCCAGAAAGTCACCCTACAAAAGCTGCTTCACTTACAGCAAAACTGCGGCAGTAAAAGCGCCTTTCTGGCTCAGCTTCGTCAGGAGATTCTGGTGATTGCGCTACCGGAAGCAGCAAAAGCCGATAGTCACCATCGGCGAGAGAATATTGCCGCTGCAATTGCTGGCGCAAGCTATGGTGATAAAAACTTACGCGCGCTGCTGCTGTTATTTAATATCGCCACTATTTTAGGCAACGACTGTTCCAGCATGCGCTTCCAGTTTCAACGCTACAAGCTGGACACATGGGATATTGAGCATATCAGCTCCGTTAGCTCGCAGATGCCGGAAAGCATTTCGGGACAGAAAAGCTGGACAAAAAATACCCTTGAGCATTTTAGCCCCGATGAAACGCTCGCGGTTAAAGATGAGCAATATAACGCTTTGCAAACAAAATTTTATCGTCGCGCCAAAAAGCTGCTCGATAAAGAAACATTTGAATCCCTCGAATTTCAGAAATTATTTAGCGAAGTACACAAAACTTTTAATAAAGAAAATAAAAAAAATAAGAACAGCCACGATCTGGAAAATAGTATCGGTAATCTCACGCTACTGGATGCTAAAACCAACCGCAGCTATAAGAACGCTATTTTCCCCATCAAGCGCCAGCGTATTATCGCTGCCGATAAAAACACCACCTTCGTTCCCGTCGCTACCCGCAACGTCTTTCTTAAATATTACAGCCGTCAGGTTCACGATATGACGTTCTGGCATCAGGAAGACCAGCATCACTATCAACAAGCCATTATCGAGACGCTTACCACCTTTTTTTGTGGAGCCTTATCATGAGCCAGCAGGAAATACTGTCCTTTGCCGGGATCTTTTCCAAAGTTGATTTTATTGAAATTCCGGTGATCCAGCGCGATTATGCCCAGGGGCGTCAGTCAGCACACGAGATCCGCCAGCAGTTTCTTAATACGCTGGCGCAGGCGCTACATCAGGACGCGCAAAGCGAACCGCTGGTACTTGACTTCATCTATGGCAGCATTGAGGAAGGAAGCCCTTCCCGGCTTTCCGTACTGGATGGACAACAGCGTCTGACCACGCTTTTTCTGCTGCACTGGTTTCTCGCTGCGAAGGAAGGAGAATATCAGGCATTTTGCCAACGCTTCACGCTTAACGGGAAATCGCGTTTCAGCTATAAGACCCGCACCAGCGCCACAGAATTCTTCGATGCGCTGGTCAGCGCCAACCCGGAGAATTATCAGTTTTCGCCGGACGCCGCCCCCATTGATGAGCAGTTGATCGACAGCCACTGGTTTTATCTTTCCTGGCGTCACGATCCTACTATCGAATCCTGCTTAACCATGCTACGGGCACTTCAGCAGCGCTTTTCTGCCCCGGCGGATAGTCTGTTTCAACGCCTGTGCAGCGAAGATGACAGGCGCATTGTTTTTCACTATCTCAGCCTGCAATATTTCGGTTTGTCCGACGATCTCTATATTAAAATGAACGCCCGAGGCAAAGCGCTCACCGATTTTGAGCACTTTAAAGCCTGGCTCTCCGGGCACACTGGCGGCTGGCCTGCAGCGGAAACCTTTAGCCAAAAGCTTGATGGGCGATGGACCGATCTTTTCTGGCAGATCAGAGACAAAGATCACGCTTTCGATACGCTCTACCTGCGGTTCTTTATGCGTATGGCCTTTCTGCTGGAGTGCGAACGCAGCGATAAGCGATTAGATGCGCTGGGAAAAGAGGATGCCGCATGGTTTAGCTTGTTGCGTGACACGCAGGGGACCTTTGCCCCGCTGGAGTTCGAGCAGCACCGTGCCTTTGCCCCAGAGGATCTGGCAAAGATCATGCAGGTACTCGATTACTTCCCTGTTGGCCAGGCAACGCCTGCGGCTGGGGAGGCTGCTTCCGCTGCCCTGTTGCTGCTGACCGATTTTGTTACTACCAGTGATTATCTGGTTCAGGCTCGGTTCTATGCGCTGGCGCTCTTTATCCTGACGCAGGAGAAACCGGACAACGATGAAGCGCAGCATCAGCAGCGCTGGCTGCGTTTTACCGATAATCTGCTGAATACGCTGGAACTTGATGCGAAAAATTTCATCCGCGTGCTTGCCGCATTAAAAGCAATGGCACCCTATGCGCGTGAGCTGTATGACTGGCTGGAACACGCGCCGATCCCCGCCATCTTCAAAGATCAGTGGGAGGAAGAGCGTCTTAAAGTGGGTTTGATTCAGCAGGATCTCGCCTGGGAGGCGGCGCTTATCCGTGCAGAACATCATCCTTATCTACAGGGGCGCATTCGCGGCCTGCTTAATCTCGCCCGCTCACCGACGCACGGCACGCACAGCCTGAAAAAATTTATCACGCTGACGGAGAAAACTTTCCGCGTGCTGGATAAGGCGATTATCGAACATAAAGCGCATCTGCTGGAGCGCGCGCTGCTGACGCTGGGTGATTATCTGGTGCCCGTCGGCAATAACCGTTTCACCTTCTGCCGCTCTGCGAACCATAGCTGGCGCGATCGCCATAAAGGCTGGATGGCAGTGGTAGAGAGGCCGGTATTCGGGCAGCTACTGGCGCATATTGGCACTCAGAACGTTACCAGTACGTTGCAAAAGCTGATCGCCCAGGTCAACTGTGGCGGCTGGCGCGAGCTGATTGTGAAATATCCGCAGGTAATCAGCTACGCCAAAGAACGGCTGCTGGATAAAGAGGATGAAAAGATCTATCTGTTAAGCAAATCCACACGACGCGCTTATTTCTTTGAGCTGCACGGCTACGTGCTGGCAGAGCGCCTTCAGCAACGGCTGGAAAACGGCGATCTTTCCGTACCGATTAAGGCTGTGGAACACCGATGGACTTATGGTGATGACGAACCCTGGCTTGAGCTGACGTTGGATAACGATCAAATCCGCTATGCTTACTACAGTCAGGGTAAATATGAATTCTGGAAGGATGGCGAGTCCGAGGGTAAAAAAGTGCCTCAGCCGCGCTATTTTCCGGCGCTGCTGGAAGAACTGATGCCGGAAATCTACGCCGCAGATTAATCGGCGGGCAGGCTGAGCCGCGTTCAGCCTGCCTTCTTCGCGTTGCGCTACACCTGATGGCCGGGATTATCTTCCGACAGCGCCTTCGCCGCGCAGACCAGCGACAGGTGGCTTAATCCCTGTGGCATATTCCCCAGCCAGCTTTGCGTGCGGGTATCAAACATCTCGTTAAAGATCTCGACGTTACCGCGCTGGCAAAGCTGCTCCAGAATTTCATCCATGGTGCGCCGCGCCTCATCACGCTCGCCCAGTTCCGCCAGCGCTTCTACCAGCCAGAAAGCGCAGGCAACAAAGGTTGCTTCCTCTTTCTGTACGTCAGAATAGCGGTAGAGCATTACGCGACCCTCTCCCAGCTCCTCACGGATCTGCGTCAGCGTTGACAACATACGCTGCGGATTCACTTTGCTGCCGTAGTAGTGCGTCAGGGCGACCGCCGCATCCAGCCGCTCCGTTCCGGCGTAAAAGGTGTAAGCCTGACGACGCTCTGACCAGCAGTGCGTTTCCACCCAGTCGCGGATACGATCGCGTTCGCGCTCCCAGCGCTGCACCCAGGTCGGTTCGATATGGCTGTCGCGCGCCAGCTCCACCGCCTGATCGAGCGCCAGCCAGCAGGCCATTTTGGAATGCGTATAGTGCTGCTCTTCCGGCAGCTCCCAGATACCGGAATCTTTCTGCCGCCAGCTGTCAGCACAGTGATTCGCCAGCTTGCCGAGCAGACGCGACGTAGAGAGATCCAGCACGTGACCCGCTTCAATAAACAGGCGCGCCGTTGCCAGCATATCGCCATACATACTGAGCTGGATTTGATCGCGGGCGTTGTTACCTACCCGCACCGGTTGCGTTTCGCGATAGCCTGCCAGCGGCGGATTGGTCTCTTCCGGCACCTGTCCGCCCTCCAGCGTGTAACAGGCGCGCAGGCCGCCGTCATGCCGCCGAATGGTATGTGACAGCCAGGAGAAGGCCGCTTTGCAATCTTCCATCGATCCCAGATAGACGAAGGCTTTAATAATCAGGCAGGCATCGCGTATCCAGGCATAGCGGTAATCGTAGTTTTTATCGTTACCCAGTTTTTCCGGCAGCGAGGTGGTCGCTGCCGCCGCCAGCGCGCCGGTAGGGGAATACCAGAGAAATTTCAGCGCCAGCGCCGAACGCCTGACGTGGCTATCGTAAGGCCCGTGCCAGTCAAGCCCGTCAGCCCAGTCGCGCCAGGCGATATGACTGGTTTCGATACGCTCATCGATTTTTTCCGGTGCCGGAATCGCTAGCGGCTCCCGCTCGGTAGTGACCAGCGCCACCAGCGAGCGCGAACCGGAGGAGGTGGTAAAAGTGGCGGTCAGGCTGACATCATCACAGCGATCAATTTGTACATCATCGGTCAGGCGCAGCATCGCCATCAGTTCACCGACGTGATAAACCGGATAGTCATGGACCTTGTTCATCCACGGCGAACAGGTTTCCGCGCGCGTGCCGGGCTGAAAAATTACCTTCATTGCCACTTCGCCGCGCACGCCATCCACGCGCCGCGCCAGCTCATTCCACGGCAGGCGTCCTGCCAGCGTACTGTTAAGCGATTCCGTCACCAGCACCTCGCCGCTGTCGGTTTGATAGCGGGTTTCCAGCACATTACTGTTTTCACGATAGCTGCGCTGCATACGCCACGAAGAGGCGGGCACCACCTGAAAATAGCCGCCGTAATCAGCATCCAGTATACGATCGAACAACGGCGGCGAGTCGAGATTGGGCGCACACCACCAGTCAATAGCGCCGTCAGGGGCAATCAACGCCACGGAACGGCCTTCACCGATCGCAGCATAGTCACCCAGCCCGGCATAGCCGTTTTCACGTGCGGGCGATTCGTAGGTCATGTTTTTCACAGGTAATAATGTCCTTTATCTGAACGGCGCAGCAGCAGGTGGATGCGGCAACGTTGCTTTTTCGCGTTACGCTGGCAAGGTTAATTTAAGCGTAGTACACCGGTGATCGTTGTCACACTCTGGACAATCACTGCGTTGCAAATAACTCAAAATGGTTAGCATACAGGCAGGTACGCCGGTTAATGGCGTACCACTTTCCGCCTGTTCATCTGAACCCAGGATACGTTGTTATCTCATCAAGGGAGAGACTGACATGAAAGCAGCAGTTGTAACCAAAGATCATCGCGTTGAGGTTGTGGAGAAAACGCTGCGCGCGCTGGCGTATGGTGAAGCCCGCCTGAAAATGGAGTGTTGCGGCGTGTGCCATACCGACCTGCACGTAAAGAACGGCGATTTTGGTGATACCACCGGGATTATTCTTGGTCACGAGGGGATCGGGATTGTTGAAGAGATCGGCCCCGGCGTGACTTCACTGAAGCCGGGCGATCGCGCCAGCGTCGCCTGGTTTTATCAGGGCTGCGGCCACTGTGAATATTGCAACAGCGGCAACGAAACGCTCTGCCGTAACGTCAAAAACGCAGGCTACAGCGTAGATGGCGGCATGGCAGAGGAGTGCATCGTCGTTGCCGACTACGCGGTTAAAGTGCCGGACGGCCTGGATCCGGCGGCGGCCAGCAGCGTAACCTGCGCTGGCGTCACCACCTATAAAGCGGTCAAGGTATCCGGCATCCGTCCCGGTAAATGGATCGCGATTTACGGCCTTGGCGGGCTGGGCAACCTGGCGTTGCAGTACGCAAAAAATGTCTTTAATGCGAAAGTCATCGCGGTTGATATCAACGACGATCAGCTCGCCTTCGCCAGCGAGATGGGGGCCGATATTGTGATCAACTCACGCAATGAAGATGCGGCGAAGATCATTCAGGATCGTGTCGGTGGCGCTCATGCGGCCGTGGTTACCGCGGTGGCGAAAGCCGCCTTTAACTCTGCGGTTGACGCCATGCGCGCCGGTGGGCGTATCGTCGCGGTTGGCCTGCCGCCGGAATCAATGAGCCTGAATATCCCCCGCCTGGTGCTGGATGGTATTGAAGTGGTCGGTTCGCTGGTCGGCACCCGTGAAGATCTGGCAGAAGCGTTTCAGTTTGCCGCCGAAGGCAAAGTGGTGCCGCACGTTACGCGCCGTGCGATTGGCGATATCAACGATATTTTTCATGAGATGGAAAACGGCAAAATCCGTGGGCGCATGGTGATCGATTTCGCTATGAAGTCATAACCGCTGGCGGCCCTGTGAGGCCGTCTTTTTCCTGCTGTTTTACATCGTAAAGGTCAGCATCGGCCTGCGCTGATGCTGACGCGATCGTAGCCAGAGCGCATAGGCCCGATCCCAGATAGCGGCTGGCGTACCTGCCGCGCCGAGGCCGAAACCATGTCCCCCCTTATCGATCTCAATCCACTCCACCGGCACGCCCTTACGACGACAGATCTCACGCATAATTAGTGAGTTCTGCGGTGGCGATACGCGATCGTCCCGCGCCTGCGCCAGAAACGTTGGCGGATAGGCGGCGGTCACAAAGTTTTCAATCGACCATGCGGCCTCCTGCTCCGGCGTGGCATGTTTGCCCGCCAGCATACGGTGCGTGGTCGTGTGATTCCACGGTGCTTCCAGCGTGATAATCGGATAGATCAGGCCGATGCTGTCCACGCTCGCCGTCAGCATATCCAGCGCGTCCTGCGGCGCATAGCTGGCGTAGCCGGGCCGCGCTGCCGCCATCCCCAACAGGTGTGCCCCCGCCGAAAAGCCCAGCGCATGTACGCTATGGTCGATGGCCCGTATCAGCCGAATCGCCCGCTGCGCATCCTGCAAAGCCGCCAGCGGCCCAGCGTGCCACTTTTCGCCAGGCAGACGATAACTTAACACGTAGGCGGTATAGCCCATACTGTTCAGCCAGCGTGCTACCGGCCAGGCTTCGCGTCCCATACCAATCCAGCGATAGCCGCCGCCAGCCGCGATAAGCACCGCCTCGCCGTTTGGCGCTTCCGGCAGAAAACGCTGAATGGACGGCGAAACGATATTAGACCAGGAACCCGATTTATTGATATGCAGCGCACCGGAAGGCCCACCGCCGCCGGGCGGCTGTTCCGGCCACAGTGGAATCACATCCTGTTCAGCAAACAGGCTACCGGTTTGCACAGAAAACAGACTGGCACCCACGCCCAGCAGAAGACGCCGACGACTAATCATGCTGCATTCCCACGGTGCCCGCAGGTGGCAACCCGGTGATAAAAGAAGACAAGGAGAGACTCCACGATACGCCACGGCGCATCGATAAAATAGATCGGGATGATGACTCAGAAACGAGGCTGGACAGCGCCGCCACGCTATCGTAGCGCGAAAAACCGTATCGCCGTCAATCCTGTTTAAGTTTCTCTGCTTCTTTGCGCCGCTGTCGCTCCGCTTCATGTCGCGCTGCCAGCCGGTTTTGGCGTCGGGTCAGCAGCGGCGTCACGGTCATGCCGTGAATCACCACGCTGGCGGCAACCAGCGTCAGCGCCATGTCTGCCATGGCGTTAGCCTGCGGCCCATCCATGCCGTGCATCCAGGCATAGGCGATATAGTTAATACTGCCGATGCCGCGAATCCCCAGCCAGCCGAGCAGCCAGCGCCGCCGTGCTGGTGTACCGGTGCCAATAGTAGTGATCCAGACCGCCAGCGGGCGAATAACGAAAAACAGTATTGCCGCCAACAGCAGGCCGGTAGTGTTCCAGTGCAGCGCCAGGGTTGCGCCCAGCGCCACTACCATCAACGCCGCCAGCAGCCGTTCCACCGTATCGCCAAACGACAGCGCATCGCCAACTACCAGCCCTACCGAATGCGCCGGGCCGTAATCTTCCTGCATATGTCGTTGGTTGGGGTTCACCAGCAGCTCCGCAGGCTTCATGCGCGCATCTTCCGGCAGCTGTTCCGGTGGATGATTACGCACGACGTATACTTCAGCGCGCCGTAGCCCGATCCCGGCGGCGAAGGCGGCGAGGAAGCCGGAAGCCTCAACATACTGCGCCAGCGCATAGCTGAGCGCGATCAGGGCCAGCGCCAGGAAATCGTTTGGTGCCGTATCGCTATGCGCGCTGCGCAGCCGGGTTGCCAGGATGCCTATCAGCCGTCCCAGAAAGTAGCCAATCAGCGTACCGACGATAAAGGCCCACAGCACATCTTTTAAGACCCAGTGCCCGAACATCCCGGCGGAGAAAGGTTCGTTTCCCTGCGCCAGCAGCAGCGCCAGCATTAACAGCGGCAGCGCCGAACCATCGTTCAGTCCCGCTTCGCTGGAGAGCGCCACGCGCAGCGCGTCGTCGTCGCCCGCATGGTTAACCGAGATCAGGCTCGCCAGCACCGGATCGGTTGGCGCAACGATCGCCGCAAACGCCAGCGACAGCGGCCAGGAGAAGCCGGTAATAAAATGCACCACCGCCGTCATTCCCAGCACCGTCAGCAGCATCGCGGGGAACGCCAGCAGCGTACCGATACGCCAGTTGCTGAGCTTTAGCGGCAGACGCAACTTCAGCCCGGTAATAAACAGCGAGGCGGCCATGGTAATTTCGGTGATATGGGCGGTAATGTCGGGATGAGTCAGTACATTAAGCCTGACCAGATCCAACGCCCAGGGGCCGAACAGGATGCCAATCAGTAAAAACAGGCCAAAAGAGGTCACCGGGCCGCGACGAATCCAGCTCGACGCCAGCGACATAACCAGCAATAATCCGCCGCTGGCGACGGTCCAGCCAAGGAAATCCATACTACTCCCGTGATAGTTGCCCACTGAATAAATTAAGCCTGGCATATATCCCTGGCTGGCGCGGAGAAATGAATAACTGAAACAGATGAAAAGAGAAACCACGCCGGAAAGCGTGGTTCAGGTGGAGGCTAAACATCCGGCTGACAGCGTGACGTCTGCAACGCTAGTAACCTTTCTTATCTCGCCGCGACAATGAGTCCAGGTAGCCCATCACAAAGGCCGACAGCACGAAGGTCAGATGGATAATGACATACCACATCAGCTTATCGTTGGCGATGCTGCGCGCATCCATAAATACCCGCAGCAGATGAATCGATGAGATCGCCACAATTGAGGCCGCCACTTTGTTTTTCAACGAACCGGAATCCATCTTGCCCAGCCAGCTCAGCTTCTCTTTGTGCTCATCAATATCGAGCCGCGAGACAAAATTTTCATAGCCGGAGAGCATTACCATCACCAGCAGGCCGCCTACCAGCGTCATATCCACCAGCGACAGCAGAATCAGGATCAGATCGTTTTCGGCAATATCCAGGATATGCGGCAGCAGATGCAGGATTTCCTGAAAAAACTTAATGGTCAGCGCCAGCAATCCCAGCGACAGACCGATATAAACCGGTGCCAGCAGCCAGCGCGAGGCGTACATCAGGTTTTCGGTGAAGCGTTCCATAAAGTCCAGTTTGTTAACTTATAAAGATCACCAGTATAACCGATGCGTTAACAACTTATGCCACTTCCTCGCTCTCCGGTAACACAGGCGGTACAGCCTGCGGCAGCGTAATAATGAAGCTTACGCCACCTGACGGACGCGGACTCGCTTCAATCTGCCCACCGTGGGTTTCGATAATCGCTTTGCAGATCGCCAGCCCCAGCCCGACGCCCGGCACAGTAGATTCCTTATCGCCACGGGAAAACTTATCGAAAATTTTCTCCTCCTGCCCGGCTGGAATGCCAGGCCCGCTGTCCCATACCTCAATGTGCAGCTTGCCGTCATGCTCCTGTGCGCGAATACCGCGCGGCGTCTGTGCACCAGCGTATTTCACGCTGTTTTCCAGCAGATTGATAAAGACACGCTCCAGCAGCGTACTGTCGCCGTGTAGCCAGATCAGCCGCTCCGGAAGCGCCAGCTGCACGCTTTCACCCGGTAAAATCGCCGCCAGCTGCGTTAGTGCACTACCGATCAGCTCCTCCAGCAGCAGCCACTCCTGACGCAGGTTCAGCCCGCCGGACTGGATACGCGCCATATCCAGCATATTGCTCACCAGCCGGATAGTGCTGAGCGTCTGCTCGCGGATCTGCCCCGCCTGCGGCGCAAATTTTGAATTTTCTCCGGCGAGATCGAGCATCAGCATCTCCGCCTGGCCGAACAGCACCGTTAGCGGCGTGCGCAGATCGTGCGACAGAGCGGAGAGCAGCGCATTGCGTAACTGTTCGCGCTCCGCCGCCAGCCGTGAAGCCGCCTCGCTGCGCGCCAGCGCGATACGCTCAAGCGCGTTAGCCAGCAGCACGCAGTAGGTTTCCAGCAGCCGCTGCTGTTCCGGGATCATCAACTGGCGCAGGTTTTCCGGCTCCACCACCAGCAATCCCCAGGTTTTCTCATGAGTCTTCAGCGCCAGCATCTGCCAGGGCATCGCCGGTAGCGTATCCGTTCCGGCACCGGCTGGCTGCCCTTTACCAAAGCTCCAGCGGGCAATAGCACCATCGGGCGGCAGCGTCAGGTTGCTGTCGCCGGTAACATGCAGCTCACCGCGCTCATCGGGCAGCAACAGCGCGCTACGCGCCTGCAAGGTAGCGAAAAGGCTGCGCTGGCTGGTGGCAGCGATATCCTCATGGCGCAACGCGCTGCTAAGCGAGCGGGCCATTTCATAGAGATAACGCGCCCGCTGCTCGCGATAGCGCGCGACCCGCGCCTGATAGCGCACGCCCGCCGTCAGGTTGCCGACAATCACGCCAACCGCCAGCATGACGCCAAAAGTCACCAGATATTGCAAATCGGAAACCGCCACCGTTCCGGTGGGCGCAATGAAAAAGAGATCAAACGCGAGGATGTTCATCACCGTCGCCACTACCGACGGCCAGCGCCCGTAACGCAGCGCGATAATCACCACGCCGAGCAGGTAAATCATTACGCCGTTGGCGGGATCGAAACCGGGCAGCCAGTATAGTCCACCGAGAGTAATCAGCGCGCACAGCAACAGCGCCGCCGCCATGCCACGCAGCTGAGTTGCCCATTTTTCGCTGAAGCTGCGCGTATCGTGAAGCTGTCCGGGTATATCACGCGCCGCATCCTCCAGCGCCACCACCACCAGATCGAGATCCGGCCCCAGCAGACCGAGACGGGCGGCAAAGCTGTCGCGCCGCCAGCGCCGCGTCGGACGGCGGCCAATAACGATTTTGCCCAGATTATGCTGCCGTGCGTAGCGCAACACCGCCTGCGCCTCATCCGCCTCCGCCAGGGTAGCGGTTTCCGCACCCAGCTCCTGCGCCAGCCGCAGCGTACGTAAAATGGCGCGCCGTCGCGTCTCTGGCAGCCGGTAAAGCCGGGGCGTTTCCACATACACCGCGTGCCAGACGCTGCCGAGACGTGAAGCCAGTCGGGCAGCGGTGCGCACCAGCTTTTCGCTGCCGGTCTGGTCGCCGATGCAGAGCAGGATGGCATCGCGGGTATGCCAGACTTTCTCCCGGCCCTGTATGTCACGCCAGGCGCGCATCTGATCGTCTACCCGATCGGCGGTTCGCCGCAGCGCCAGCTCGCGCAGGGCAAACAGATTGCCCTTGCGGAAGAAGTTTTCAATCGCCCGCTCGGCGCGATCGCCCACGTAAACCTTGCCCTCTTTCAGCCGCTGGCGCAGATCGTCCGGCGGCAAATCCACCAGAACCACTTCATCGGCGCGGTCAAAAAAAGGATCGGGCACCGTCTCGCGTACCTGAATGCCGGTAATGCCACCCACCACATCGTTCAGGCTTTCCAGATGCTGAACGTTCACCGTGGTCATCACATCGATGCCCGCCTCCAGCAGCTCATCGATATCCTGCCAGCGCTTTGGATGGCGCGAGCCGGGCACATTGCTGTGTGCCAGTTCATCAATCAGGATCGCCGCCGGACGCCGCGCCAGCGCTGCATCCAGATCGAACTCTTCATAGCGTGAGCGCCCGCTTGCGCGACGCGGCAATATGCTTAGCCCTTCCAGCAGGCTCGCCGTCTCCTGGCGTCCGTGGGTTTCCACTACGCCAACCAGCACATCCAGCCCCTGCGCGCGCAGCCGCCGCGCCTCCTGGAGCATGGCGTAGGTTTTTCCGACGCCGGCACAGGCACCAAAGTAGATTTTCAGCTTGCCGCGATGGCTGCCGTGTTGCAGCAGCGCATCAGGATCGGGGCGGGCTATCTCATCGTTCATCGCGGTCCTTAAAGGTGAAGCGGTTTTTCCAGGCGGCGGCGACAGGCTGTCAGCGCGCTGCCGTCAGCGCATCCAGCGCCATATTCAGTTTCACCACATTCACCCCCGGCTCGCCAAGAAATTTCAGCAGCGGACGGTCACTATTTTCGTCAATCAGCCGCTGTACGGTTTCCAGCGGCAACCGACGCGCCGCCGCAACTCTGGGTGCCTGCCACTGCGCCGCCGTCGGAGAGATATGCGGATCGAGGCCGCTGCCGGAAGTGGTAACCAGATCGACCGGCACCTGGCGGCTGGCCTGCGGATTGGCGGCACGCAGCTGTGCGATGCGTTCGCTTACCGCCTGGTCCAGCGCCGGATTACTGGCGGCGAGGTTACTGCCCGACGAGGCCGCGCCGTTGTAAGGCGTTTCCGCCGTCGCGGAGGGACGCCCCCAAAAATAATCGGTACGGCTAAACGCCTGACCGATCAGCGCCGAGCCGCGCGCCGCCTCGTTTTCCCGCAGCAGCGAGCCGTTGGCCTGCGCCGGAAACAGCCACTGTGCCAGTTGGGTTGTCAGCAGCGGATAGAGGCCGCCGGTCAGCAGCGTCAGGATAATTAACAGGATGAAGGCAGGACGTAATGCGTACATCATTCTCTCCTCAGGCCCAGCCCAACAGGGTGAGCACAATATCAATCAGCTTGATGCCAGCGAAAGGCACCAACAGGCCGCCAACGCCGTACAGCCACAGGTTACGGCGCAGCAGCGCTGCCGCCGCAAGCGGACGATAGCTGACGCCCTTCAGCGCCAGTGGAATAAGAAACACAATCACCAGCGCGTTGAAGATTACCGCCGATAAAATCGCCGAGCTGGGCGAATGCAGATGCATCACGTTCAGTAAATTAAGCTGCGGGTACGTCACCGCAAAGGCAGCCGGAATGATGGCGAAATATTTCGCCACATCATTGGCGATGCTGAAGGTGGTCAGCGAGCCGCGCGTCATCAGCATCTGCTTGCCGATATGCACTACTTCCAGCAGCTTGGTCGGGTTGGAATCGAGATCGACCATATTGCCCGCCTCTTTTGCCGCCTGGGTGCCGGAGTTCATTGCCACCGCTACATCGGCCTGCGCCAGCGCCGGAGCATCGTTGGTGCCGTCACCGGTCATCGCCACCAGCCGCCCTTCCGCCTGATACTGACGGATCAGCGCCAGCTTGGCTTCCGGCGTTGCCTCGGAGAGAAAATCATCGACGCCCGCTTCGGCAGCAATCGCGGCGGCGGTCAGCGGGTTATCGCCGGTGATCATGACCGTTTTGATGCCCATTTTGCGCAGTTCGGCAAAGCGCTCGCGGATACCGCCCTTCACAATATCTTTCAGCGCCACCACACCCAGCACGCGCTCATTCTCTGCCACCACCAGCGGCGTACCGCCAGCGCGTGCCACCTCTTCTACCAGCGCATCCACCTCAGCGGGGAAAGCGCCGTGATTGGCGGCAATATGTTTACGTACCGCATCTACCGCCCCCTTGCGGATGCTGCGCTGCGGCACGTTAACACCGCTCATACGCGTTTGCGCTGAGAAAGGGATAAAGGTGGCGTCCATGCTTTGTAGATCGCGCTCGCGCAGGTTGTATTTTTGCTTCGCCAACACCACGATGCTACGCCCTTCCGGGGTTTCATCCGCCAGCGAAGCGAGCTGCGCCGCGTCTGCCAGCTGCTGTTCACTGACGCCCGGCGCGGGCATAAAGCGCGTCGCCTGGCGGTTGCCGAGGGTAATGGTGCCGGTTTTATCCAGCAGCAGTACATCCACGTCGCCCGCCGCTTCGACCGCCCGTCCGCTGGTGGCAATCACATTGGCCCCCAGCATCCGGCTCATGCCCGCCACGCCAATCGCAGAGAGCAGGCCGCCGATGGTGGTCGGGATCAGGCAGACCAGCAGCGCCACCAGCACGGTAACGCTTACCGCATGACCGCCCCAGGCGGAGAAGGGCCAGAGCGTGGCGGTCGCCAGCAGAAAGACAATGGTCAGCGAGATCAGCAGAATCGTCAGGGCAATTTCATTGGGCGTTTTGCGCCGCTTCGCCCCTTCCACCATCGCAATCATGCGGTCAAGGAAGGTTTCGCCCGGATTAACGCTGCACTGAATCACCAGCCAGTCGGAGAGGATGCGCGTGCCGCCGGTTACCGAGGCGAAATCACCGCCTGACTCGCGGATGACCGGCGCAGATTCACCGGTAATGGCGCTCTCATCTACCGACGCGCCGCCCTCCACCACTTCACCGTCGCAGGGGATAATATCGCCCGCCTCTGCCAGCACCCAGTCGCCTTTACGCAGCGTCTCTGCCGCCGTCTGCTGCCAGCCCGCATCGTAACGCGGCGCGCTAAGCTTTTTCGCGAAGCTGGTTTTCTTCACGCCTTTCAGGCTGCTGGCCTGCGCCTTGCTGCGCCCTTCCGCCAGCGCCTCGGCAAAATTGGCGAACAGTACGGTAAACCAGAGCCACAGCGCAATCGCACCGGTAAAGCCCGCGTCCCCCGCCGTCTGCCCGGTTACCATCGCCAGTGCCAGCAGCGTGGTTAATGCGCTGCCGAGATAAACCAGAAACATCACCGGATTGCGGAACTGTACGCGTGGATCCAGCTTTTTAAACGCATCGATGATGGCGGTACGCGTCAGCGCACCATCAAACAGCGCCTGTTGTTGACGACTCATAAGCTTGCCCGTCCGTTAACGCGAAATCAGTTGGAGATGTTCTGCCACCGGCCCCAGCGCCAGCGCAGGAATAAAGGTCAGCGCGCCGACCAGCAGCACGGTGCCGATCAGCAGGCAGATGAACAGCGCGCCGTGGGTAGGCAAGGTACCGCTGCTTACCGGCTGCGCCTTTTTCACCGCCAGCGAACCGGCAATCGCCATCACCGGAACGATGATGCCGAAGCGACCAACCAGCATGCAGAACGCCAGCAGCAGGTTCCAGAACGGCGTATTGGCGCTTAGTCCGGCAAACGCGCTACCGTTGTTGTTGGCCGCCGACGAGACGGCATACAGCACCTCGCTGAAACCGTGAGTGCCTGGGTTCGCCATCCCGGCGCGCCCCGCTTCGGTCATCATCGCCAGCGCGCTACCGAGCAGAACCAGCGTCGGCGTCACCAAAATTGCCAGCGCGGTCAGTTTCATTTCACGCACGTCGATTTTTTTACCGAGATATTCCGGCGTGCGTCCGATCATCAGCCCGGCGATAAATACCGCCAGTACCACGAACAGCAGCATTCCGTACAGGCCCGCACCGACGCCGCCGAACACCACTTCACCCAGCTGCATCAGCCACATCGGGATCATGCCGCCCAGCGCGGTAAAGGAGTCGTGCATGGCGTTTACCGCCCCGCAGGAGGCGGCGGTGGTGATCACCGCGAACAGGCTGGAGTTGAGAATGCCGAAGCGCGTCTCTTTACCTTCCATATTAATCGCGCTGTCGGCACCAAGCGTCAGGAAATGTGGGTTGCCGCGCAGCTCGGCCCACATCACAACCGCTACCGCCGCGATAAACATTATGCTCATCGCCCAGAGCAGCGCGTAGCCCTGGCGACGATCGCTGACCACTTCGCCGAAGGTGAAGCAGAGCGCGGCAGGGATCAGGAATATCGCCAGCATTTCAATAAAATTGCTGAGTGCGGTAGGGTTTTCAAACGGATGTGCCGAGTTGACGTTGAAGAAGCCGCCGCCGTTGGTGCCCAGCATTTTGATCGCTTCCTGTGAGGCTACCGGCCCTAACGATAGCGTCTGCTTCGCGCCTTCCAGCGTCTGTACGTCAACGCTGGCGCTCAACGTCTGCACCACGCCCTGACTGACCAGCAGCAACGCAATAATCAGGCTGATGGGCAGCAGAACGTAGAGAGTAATGCGCGTTATATCACGCCAGGCGTTACCGAGCGTGGCCAGCGATTTATTGGCGAAGCCGCGCATCAGCGCAAAGGCCACGGCGATGCCGGTCGCTGCCGACAGGAAGTTCTGTACTGCCAGCCCAGCCATCTGGCTCAGCGGACTGAGCGTGCTTTCACCGGCATAGGATTGCCAGTTGGTATTGGTAACGAAGCTGACGGCGGTATTCAGCGCCAGATGCCAGCTCAGATTCGGCAGCCGTAATGGATTAAGCGGCAGCGCCTGCTGCATCATCAGTATCGCCAGCAGCAGCAGTAGTCCCAGGCCGTTAAACAGCAGCAGCGCCAGCAGGTAGTGTTGCCAGCTCATGCTCTGTTTTTCCGCACCGCACAGCCGCCACAGCATCTTTTCCAGCCGGGGCAACAGCGGCCTGTCGTGCACGATCCCCGTCATCGCCCGTCCCAGCGGATGGGCCAGCACCAGCAATACGGCCATATAGCTGACCAACAGTAAAAATGCAGAGGTGACCATTAAAAGGCCTCCGCGTTGATCAGGGCATATATCAGATAGCCCAGCAGTAAAAACAGCAGCACGATACCCGCCGCAATTCCGATACTCACAGTCACCTCCAGGGCGCATTACAGTTAGCGCAGAGGATAAAAACTGGCGTATAAAATTGGCGTTAAATTAAGGCGGCGGGATGTAAAAAAAGTATAAAAATTGAAGGACTCCAGCCAGATGCCGGAATGAGAAACGGAAAAATTCACCTGCGATGAAGTTGCGGCAGGTTAGGGATTATCCTGCCGATAAGTGCGTTCAGGATTAATAACCAGCTGTCGGGCCTGTTTTTCCAGCGCCTCGCTGTGATACAGATCGAAGCACTTGAGCAGCTCAAAGCGAACGCCGCTGACTTCCGGCTCAACCAGCGGATTATGATAATCGCGTGCCAGATAGTTCTCTACCAGTCTGTTTATCGCGCCTGGCGCTTTTTCCATATCGTAATAAGTCCAGTCGCGCAGTGCGCTAACGCTACTACCCGCATCCTGTGTCGCACGCGGCTCATCACGGTAAGCACTAGCGACGCACTCTGCCAGCACCATATCTTTATAGTTTTGCTTATAGGTACGCATCGCTGCCTGCGGAGAAGTGATTCGAATTTTTTCCGTGCCTCTTGCCAGCAGGCTGACGGATAACATAAACAGGAGAAACAGGGAGGATAAAATAAACTTCATTGTAAACTCCAGAAGTTTGCTCTTTCAGTATGATATCTCGCCTCAGGCTCATTAAAATAACAACGATCATAACATCTCACGCCGTTAAATAATGTAGCATGTCCGTTAGCATCAGACCATCCGGTAACTTGAAACAGGATAACACCCTGTCTTCCAGACAGTTTCCCTGCGTCTGCTGGTGGATAACTCACTATTTCTGGTGCTCCCCATTTATATTTAAGGAACTGAATCAGGTCGTTGACGCGAAAGAAATATTGACGTTTATCACCGCCAGTAACCGTCTGCCCTCTTAGGGCGGGTATACGCATTCCAGAGTAATTAAGAATATAACTCATACGTACCGCACAGGTGTTAGTCCAGCGTTTTTTCGCATCGGGGTTATTAATATTTACTTTAACGTATCCGCCAATGGTTTCGGCCACTTTAGCCGCTGAATTACTGGGGTGATAAATACGTAACGCTGCTGACCAGGCAGCAGAAAAAGTAGGACGCATGATATTTTCCCCTTAATTAACATATTTAAAATAGCATAATATTTTTAATTATTTAATAAAGCGCTGCGTGATTAATAAAATAATAAATGTCAGTCATAATGAATTCTACATAATGGCCGGGGCATTTTAGCAACGCTCCACGACGTATCGCCTTTGTTCCTCTGCCGTTCCCGTTTTTTACCGCTTCGTTGCAGTTTCAGACACCAAAGCCGCTATCCCTTCCTACACTTGATGTTAAAGGAGGAAAAGTAATGCTTAAGCTGATTCGTTCATTATTTACCAGCCCGGAAAAACTGCTTCAGGTGATGTCTCAGGATGATGTACAGGACTCGATTGAAGACGGCGATCGCATCATAATCGATGAAAATGGCAGCGCGATGGTCAACATTCACAGCAAGGAGGTGCAGAAAGATTTTGCCCGCCACGTTGCAGCGTTAAAGAGGGCATAGTATGGGAACGGCGATATTTATGGTGCTGATGGTCTGTGGTTACTGGTACAGCAGCCGCGATCTCTCTACCCGCTTCAAATTTAAGCGCACCTTTGGCTGGGACGTCTATTTCCTGGTGGCGCTTTACGGCTGCATTTTCGTTATCCAGGGCGTGATTGCCACCGCAATAATCTGGCTGCTGCTGCTGGCGACCTCCGCTGCGATGAACGCGCTGCCGCAATATTTCGGTAGCGAATATCATTACTATCATATCGAGTTTATGAACTGGAGCTTTCTCGGCATCCAGGCCCCGGTAGTGATTATGCTCACCTTCGCCGTGCTGTTTTGCCTTTATCGCTCCAACTGGGCGGGTAGCGCGCGCCTTGACGGACGCGGTCGGCGTGAACTTTACAATATGCTGTCTCGCTCCAACGGCGTGGAACATCTGCTTTATCAGTGTATGGAGCAGGGCGAGCTGGCATGGATTACCCTGACCTCGCACCGTATCTATATCGGCATGATTCATACTTCTTCCTTTGACAGCGCCGATGCCAACAACGTGGTGCTGATCCCGATGCTGAGCGGCTACCGTGACAGTAAAACGCTCGATCTGATTGTCGAACATAACTACAGCGCCTGGTACGCCAGACATGACATCACCCTGACCTCAGAGCCGCAGTCGGCGCTGGCGTTCCGCAAGGTCATCCTGCTGGATCAGATTGAGAGCCTGTCGCTGTTCGATCCCGCCAGCGCGCTGGCGCTGAATATGCGCGAAGATAGCTAACAGGCAAACTATGCTAAGGTGATACTTCCCTTTCGGGTGGGCCGACGCCCGCCCTTTGCCGGAGTCTGTTGATGTCGCTCTCCTTTCTTGCCTCTCTTACCGCCGTCTCTCCCGCCGAGTGGGATGCGCTGCTGCCGGATAACAACCCGTTTTTACGCCACGCCTTTCTCAGCACGCTGGAAGAGAGCGGCAGCGTAAACGCACGCAGCGGCTGGCAACCGGCGCATCTGGTCTGGACGGAGCAGGGCCGACTGCGCGCCGCCCTGCCCGGCTACGGCAAAAGCCATTCGTGGGGAGAATACGTTTTCGATCATAGCTGGGCCGATGCCTGCCAGCGCGCCGGTATCCGCTATTACCCCAAGTGGCTCGGCGCGGTGCCGTTCAGCCCGGTGAGCGGGCCGCGCCTGCTGGGAGAAAACGCCGCGCTGACGACGCTGCTGGCGGAACTGCCTGAAGCGCTGGCCCGTTACGGCTTCTCCGGCGCGCATATCAATTTTACCGATGCCCGCAGCGATACGCTGCTGGCCGCCGGATCGGGCTGGCTGGAGCGCCTCGGCTGCCAGTATCACTGGCATAACCCCGGCTACCGCGATTTTCAGGATTTCCTGGATACGCTGATGTCACGCAAGCGCAAGCAGATCCGTAAAGAACGCGAGCAGGTCGCCGCCAGCGGCATCACTTTCCACTGGCAGAGCGGTGGCGAACTGAGCGAGACGCAGTGGGATTTCGTCTATGACTGCTACGCCAATACCTATGCGGTGCGCGGTCAACAGCCCTATCTGACGCGTGATTTTTTTAGCCTGCTGGCTGAACGGATGCCGGAGGCAATCCGCGTGGTGTTCGCTCTGCACGCCGCGCAGCCGGTGGCGATGGCCTTCAGCCTGCTCGACGATAACACTTTCTATGGACGCTACTGGGGCTGCCTGGCGGAGTTTGACCGGCTGCACTTTGAAACCTGCTTCTGGCAAGGCATTGATTACGCCATCACCCACGGGCTACGCCGTTTCGATGCGGGCGCGCAGGGCGAACATAAGCTGATGCGCGGGTTTGAGCCTGTTCTGACGCGCTCATGGCATCGGCTGCGCCACGAAGGATTGCAGCAGGCGGTGGCCGAATTTTTACCGCAGGAGCGGGAAGCGGTGCGCGCCTGGTCAGAAGAGGCGCGGCAGGCGTTACCCTACCGCCGCGACGCCTCTTAATCATCGCCGACAAAGTTGCCCGTCTGATGACGCCACAGGCGGGCATACAGACCATTTTGCGCCAGCAGCTGATGATGATTACCCATTTCGATAATCCTGCCATGCTGTAGCACCACCAGCCGATCCAGCCGGGCGATCGTTGAGAGGCGGTGAGCGATGGCGATCACCGTTTTCCCTTCCATCAGCATATCCAGGCTCTCCTGAATCGCCGCTTCTACCTCAGAATCGAGCGCCGACGTCGCCTCATCCATAATCAGAATCGGCGCATCTTTCAGCAACACGCGGGCAATGGCGATCCGCTGGCGCTGACCGCCGGAGAGCTTCACGCCGCGCTCGCCGAGATGCGCATCCAGCCCGGTACGTCCCTGATTATCAGAAAGCAGCGGGATAAACTCATCCGCCCGTGCCCGACGAATCGCCGTCCAGAGTTCCTCTTCGCTAGCGTCAGGCCGCCCGTAAAGTAAATTATCGCGAATCGAACGATGCAGCAGCGAGGTATCCTGCGTAATCATTCCGATCTGCGCCCGCAGGCTGGTTTGGGTAACCTGAGTGATATCCTGACCATCGATACTGATGCGCCCGTCGTTGAGGTCATACAGCCGCAGCAGCAGGTTCACCAGCGTCGATTTCCCGGCACCCGATGGCCCGATCAGGCCAATTTTTTCTCCCGGCTGAATAGTAAGGTTGAGGCTGTTAATCACATGACGTCCGCCGCCATAGTCAAAGCGTACGTTATCGAAACGGATCGCGCCCTGCCAGACACGCAGCGGCTTCGCCTCCGGCGCATCGGTCACGCTCAGCGGCTGAGAGATGGTGCTCAGCCCATCCTGCACCGTACCGATATTGTCGAAGATGCCGTTCACTACCCACATAATCCAGCCGGACATGTTCACAATACGGATCACCAGGCCGGTAACCAGCGCGATAGCGCCTACGGTAATCAGTGATTCGCTCCACAGCCAGAGCGCCAGCCCGCAGGTACAGCCGATCAGCAGGCCGTTAAGGGTGGAGAGAGTGATATCCATGCCGGTGAGCATCCGGCTGGCGTGCTGGGTTTTCTCCGTCTGCTCACCAATCGCTTCCTGTGCATAGCGCTGTTCCAGATCGGTATGGGCGAACAGCTTAAGGGTGGTGATATTGGTATAGCCATCAACGATACAGCCCATCAGCTTCGAGCGCGCTTCAGAGGAGACAACCGAACGCGCCTTGATGCGCGGCACAAAATAGCGCAGCACGCTGGCGTAGGCGATCATCCAGATAATCAGCGGCAGCATCAGCCGCCAGTCTGCCCCGGCGAACAGCACCAGCGAAGTGATAGCGTAAATCGAGACATGCCAGATAGCATCAACAATCTGCACCGCCGAATCACGCAGCGCGTTGCCGGTTTGCATAATGCGCTGCGCGATACGTCCGGAAAAATCGTTCTGGAAGAACTTCAGACTCTGGCGCAGCACGTAGCTGTGGTTTTGCCAGAGGATCAGGCTGCCGAGGCTTGGCCCGATGCTTTGATGGATTAACAGATCGTGCAGGCCGATAAACAGCGGACGCAGTACCAGCGCTACCGCCGCCATCCACAGCAGCGCTCCCCAGTGTTCCTGAAAAAACGTGGTGGGCGAGGAGGCGTTAACCATATCAATCAGCTGGCTCAGGTAGCGATAGAGCGCCACTTCAATCAACGCGGTGATCAGACCCACAGTCAGCAGCGCCGCAAAACTACGCCAGACCTGGCGCAAAAAATAGCGGTAAAACGCGCCAACCTTGTCGGGCGGCGCATCGCCTGGCGCATCCTGGAAGATATTGATATAACGTTCGAAACGGCGGAACAGCATAGTCACGCTCACTTTTTAAACGACAAGACTCTGAGCTTAGTGCATATTGCCACGGAGATTGAATGCCGCCGCTTAAAGCACACCGCGAGGAAATTCCTCCCCGCGCTGCGCCTGGCGCGGCTTTCCTTGTTTCTCCCAACCACTTACCAACGTAAGCGGCAGGCATTTTGCCGCGCTTACAGAGCGCAAATTATTTCCTGAAAAGCGCGTTTGACGGAGGCGAAGATGACAAAAAAACGGGTGATATTTCTGCATGGGGTCGGCAGCAACGGCGATGATTTAGCCGGGCTCGGACTACATTGGGCACCCCACTTGCCGGGCGTCACTTTTGCCGCCCCTGACGCTCCTTTTCGCTTCGATCATGGCCCCGGTTATCAGTGGTTCAGTCTCGACGGCGTTACGCCGCAAAACCGCGTCGACAGGTTAATCGCCGCCCGTTCCGCCTTCGACGACACGCTGCGCGGTCTGCTAAACGCGCATCAGATCGATCGGCCAGAAAAGGTACTGCTGGTCGGTTTTTCGCAGGGCGCAATGATGGCGCTGGACGCGCTGGCATCGGGGCGCTGGTCGCTGGCGGGCGTGGTGGCTTTTTCCGGTCGGCTGGCAACGCCCGAGCCGCTGATACCGCTACGCCATACGCCAGTGCTGCTGGCGCATGGCCGGGTTGATGCGGTGATCCCCTGGGAAGAGAGCGAATCTGCCGCGCTGCGGCTGAAGGCTGCGGGTTTGCCGGTGGAGACACTGTTTGAAAACGGCATCGGTCACACCATTTCCGGGGCGGGCGCGCAGCGAGCGGTCAGCTTTATTGCCCGCTGCTTCGATATTACCGACGCGTTATGACCAGCAGCGGCGTAGCGCGGCGAACGCCTGCTGGGCTGCACGCTGTGGCGGCTGCTGTTGAAGCCGATCGTTGAACACTTCAATGCCTACCGGACCGCGGTAGCCCTTGCGTTTCAGCGCATCAACAAACTCCGCCACCGGTAAATTACCGTCACCAGGCAGCAGCCGACGATGGCGCGCCGTCTCGATCAGCCGATCCATTTCTCCCGGCGTAACCGCCTCTACCGTATCGCACAGCTGCACCTCATAAATCTGTTCTGGCGGGATAGTATCCAGCACACGGGCATCATCGCCGCGCGCGGTAATATGGAACAGATCCACTACCAGCCCAACATTGGGTAGCGCCAGGCGTTCCAGTCGTTGCCAGGTCGCTTCCAGCCGGTTATCAATAGTGCTCCAGGCCATCGGCTCATACATAATACGTAGCTGATGACGCGCCGCTTCAGCGGAGAGCCAGCGTAAATCTTCATCGATCAGATCGGCCTGGCAATCAGCGCGGGTACAGGCGGGGGCCTGTACCGTATCGCAACCAATCGCCTGCGCCAGCTGGAAAAACTGCTGCGCCTGTCGGCGTTTTTCGTTGCGGATGTCCAGCGGAGCGCCAGCAAAATCGCTCAGCACCTGACAGTTGATAAAGCCCAGCCCCAGCTGCTGCGCCTGCTCGCGTACCGCCGCCGCGCCGCCCTCGGCGGACTCAATGTTGTTCTGCCAAATTTCTACCCGATCAAAACCAGCCTGCTTAGCTGCCTGTAGCTGCGCATGGGTTTCGCCGGAAAGCAGCACTAAATTAAGAAATGTAGGGTTGTTGCTCATCGATCCTCCTTGTTGAACGGGACTGCCGCCCTGTTTAACTGTAGAAGGTAATCGCCGTTAGCTGAGCAGCGTGACCAGCAGAAAACCGGCAAAGGTCATCAGCAGCGAACCGATAACGTGGATCAGCATATGCCCCATCGCCCAGAGATATTTCCCGCTCTGCATCAACGTCATCATCTCTACCGAGAAGGTGGAAAAGGTGGTCAGGCCGCCGCACAGCCCGGTGACGATCAGCAGCTTCCACTCCGGCGAAAGCTGTGGATGCTTCATAAACCAGGCGGTCGCCATACCGATTATCAGCCCGCCCGCCAGGTTAACCAGCAGCGTGCCGGGAGGAAGGTTAGGAAACAGCGCATTAAAGCGTAAAGAGATTAACCAGCGCAGCGTACAGCCTGCGGCGCCGCCAAACATCACGGCCAGCATCGATTTCAGCATCATCGTCACAATCCAAAGCAGATGATTATTTAACAGGGTACGCCGCGCGGTGGAAACGACAGACCTCCTGACGCGCGCCACACCTTCATGTGTCGTGTCAGGCGTCATCAGCCCCGAAAACCGGAGCGGTTGGGAAAGGTGGAACGCCATCACCTTAGGTGACGTAGTGTAGCGATGGCGGGCCTGGCAGACAATAGTCGGGAAGTAGAGAAATGCCTGCTAAAAAACCGTATTTCTTGCCGTCAGTTGTCGGATGGTTGATGCTGAATTCACAACAGTTACTCCGTGGAGGATAACGCGGTGCACGACATTATTCTGGATACCGATATCGGCGTCGATGACGCCTTTGCGCTGGCCTACGCCGCGAACACCCAGCGTCTGCTGGGCATTACCACCGTATTCGGCAACGTTGCGGTGGAGCAGGCGGTAAAAAACGCCCGCCTGTTTTGCCATAAAACGGAAATCGGCCCGCTGACCGATATATCGCCAGCGCTATCAACCAGGCGTCGGAAGTCGGAATATGCTGGCAAAAATATATTTAAACCGTCGGGCCGCTTTGGTCCGACGGTTTAAATGAAGTAAACAGCGAATTATTCTGCCGCTTGCGCTTGCAGCTTAGTCACCAGTTCATCGAACAGCATTTCGGACAGCTGAGAATAAGTGTAGGTTGTTGGATGCATTGGATCCCAGTAGATATATTTTCCAGCGCTATTTTTACAAGCCTCTCGTGGCGAGTAATAGTAGGCATAAACCGCTTTGTCACCTTTGATATCGAGGCAGGTTTCAGTGGTGTTGACGAAGCCCAGTTCAGCTGCATGAGTATGCAGATGCGAGAAGGCTTTATCCAGCGAAAGCGTAACAAAACGAGTATCAGAATAAGTGGCCTGTAATTCCTTAACTAACGCTTCCAGTTTTATATTAAACAGAGCGGATTTCTCTTTTAATGCTTGCTTATCAGCCGCACTCCAGTTTCGCACTGCGGGAATACCAGAGAAATCGGGCAGGTTCAGTATAGCAACTTGTCCGGCTCCCATTTGTGCCAGTCTTCCAAGATTGTTGCGATAAGCGTTGATAATATCATCCGGAACCTTATTACCGGTAATAAAATCGTTGCCGCCAAAAAGTACGATAAATAATGTTTTCTTTATATCATAACCATCAGCATGGGTTATATAGTTTTTAAAGTTATCCAGTTGTTCGGTAAAGCCGGGAAACAGAGGCTTGAAATTACTTTCTGCATTAGCGGTTGCCCAAACATAACCGGGAATATGTAACTTATCCTTTGTCCAGTACTCATGCCATAACAGACCATTGGAAAAACGCCCGTAAAACCAGGTCATGTTTTGAGGGATAACGCCACGGGTGGCATTATAGACATTGATGTTATCTGAAAGGCTATCACCGAATATTACCATTCTGTCCAGTTTAATTCCCGCCAGATCCGCTTCCGGTAGATTACTGCCCTGGCTCCAGAAATTATAATAGTATGAGAAAAAAGAGTCGCCGGCATAAGGTAAGGTAAAATCACTGTTAACTCCCGCCTGACGTAAGGTGAATTTACAGATTTCCTCCAGATGCTGAGCAGAAGCTTTAGTGTAGAACATATTGGTGGACATTTGGTTATCGCGCCAATAGCCATATACTATTGCATAGCTGTCAGGCTGAGGCGGGTATTTAGCCCACATCCATGACGAGCCTGGATTGGTAGGATCGTTATCAAGCCGGTAAGTACATTTTATATATGTGCTATTTTGAGTTGAACTTAACGTTCTGGAGGTAACTTTTTTATTTAATTCGCTGTCATCAAATGATGGTTCCGTTTTGGTGCTACCTATCATCTTATCTAATTTTACAACAGATATGGCGGAGTCAGATTGCTCTGCTGGAAGAGCATAACTGTTCATCGTAAACACGCTCAAAAATAGAGCAATTGTTATTCTTTGCATGAAAACTCCTTTTTATTTTTAGCAACAAGCGCACAGAACAATGGTGAAAATTAAATCCTCACAATTTTAATAGATATGTAAAATTTACCGACGTAAATTTAAAAAACCTCCGACATTGATATTAATTTAGTTGTTGAAAATAACAATTTACTTCTGCTAATAAATGCCTGCAATTCAGAAACGATGCAAAAAAATTTTTCGCTACACTCAACAAGTTAATTATCAAGCGATAAAACTGTCAGATAATCAAAATATCATTATACCTCACCGCTGAAATAGCCACGATTTCACGCTTTCATTGCAACATCAAAGCGTCTTTCCATCGTTTTTTTGGGATTGTTAACAATAGCGTCGGGAAGTTGATTATGCATCGGGGCCTTTCTGCCAAGCCGCTTAGTGACGTTTCGTAATTATCCAGGTCTGGTTATGCACATTAATAGTTGCTATCGGTATGATATCAATAACAAGGAAACCACAGGCCTGTTCTCCTGTTATGTAACATTTACTGCTATATATCAAAAGCAGCCGCACAGGACAGCATAATTGCCTTACAGGTGTGTTCCGCAACAAAAACATGCAATCTGGCCTCAACAGCTAACAAGCGAAACGCCTTGTCGCTACCAAAGCTCTTAGTAATAAAAAAATACATTTTATTTTTCTTGTTTTAACTTACGCACTTATATGTTTTTCTCTATCATAAACAAAATTTTTTCCGGACTGAAACTTGCTTCATTTTAAGGAAAAGCTAGATTTAAAAGCGTTGGATGCGCATATATTTATCTCCCCACTGATAAATATATGCATTCTGTTAACTCATACGAGGAGAAATAATATGACTCAGCATCGTGGTGGTTCAGGTAACTTTGCAGAAGATCGTCAGAAAGCGTCTGAAGCAGGTAAAAAAGGCGGCCAGCATAGCGGCGGCAATTTCAAAAATGACCGTGAAAAAGCCTCTGAAGCAGGCAAGAAAGGCGGTCAGAACAGCCGTCGTAGCTAATCTTATCGCGGGTAACCACCTGTAAAGATTAGTCTGACCCGCAGTGTGAATATCGCACTGCGGGAATCTTTATTTTTTTCCGTCGCTTTTTCCCCTTACTTAGTTTCAATCTTCATAGATAATTCTGTTGCCGGAAAATATGTATAACAACCGAAGCGATAAAAGCAGGATGAGTCTTAAAGCTGCTTTTGACACGTTGCATCTAATTATTTTTGTCTATACTTGAATTAACAGGGTGCCTTACCCTGACATATTTAATTAATAAATTAATCCCTTTGGTTATGGAGTCAATTATGAGTATTAAGACGCTGGAAGACCTGTTTATCCACGATCTCTCTGATGTTTACAGCGCTGAGAAACAAATCAGCCGTGCCCTGCCGAAAATGGCCCGCGCTGCTACCGATGAAAAACTTATCGAAGCGTTCAAAACTCATCTGGAAGAAACGCAGGGTCAAATCGAGCGCCTCGACCAGCTGGTTGAAGCTACACCTGAAGTTCGTATCAAACGTATGAAATGCCATGCGCTGGAAGGCCTGGTAGAAGAAGCGCAGGAAATTATTGATTCTGTTGAGAAAGGCGTAGTACGTGATGCGGGCCTGATCGGTGCAGCACAGAAAGTAGAACACTACGAAATTGCCGCTTACGGCACGCTGCGTGCGCTGGCTGTTAAGCTGGGCTATAAAGAAGCGGCACGTCTGCTGGAAGAAACGCTGCAAGAAGAGAAAGCAACCGATGAAAAACTGACCCTCATCGCTGAAAAAACGCAGTAATGGTTTTCAGGTCAGGTCACATGGCCTGACCTCCCTTCCCGCCTTGCCTTTATTACTTTCTCTCCCATCGCTCAGCGCTTAGTTGTGCTGTAAACACTCCACTTGAAACTTATCACCATAACGCTGTACGCCTGCCAGAAACGCCTCGGTAGTGAGCGCATCGGGCGGTGGCAGCAGTGGCGCACGCTGCTGTAGCTCACGATCGAAACGGGTTAGCGAAGCAAAGTCGCGAGGAAAACGTTCCGGATCGACACCGACAAAGTTGCCCTCATCGCTGGCGTAGTTCAGCAGTTGCCGCCAGCGCTCGATGGGTGCCATGCCGATGCTCTCGGTTCCGTGCGAAAAGAGCATCAGATCGATATTGCGGAACGGCGGCTGGCGATCGAGATAACGCTGGAGCGAACTGGCGGAAGGTTCAGTGCAGAACGAAAGCCAGAAAGGAATCGCGTACTGCTGCATGGTGGTCCAGGGATCCATTAGCAGGAAATTATCGACCACCAGCCGCGAAGCGATGACGCCCGCCGACATATACCAGTCGCGATAAATTTCTGCGGTGACAAAGCTCAGCGCCTCAGGGTTCTCATAGCGCAGTTCTACCAGCTTCCAGCCCTGGGTATTGGCCAGCTTTTTCAGTTCCGCCATCAGGTGCGCGTCAAACCCCCACTCCGCTTCGGGCACGATCACGTCGGGCGTTGGCGGCGTCCATTTTTCTTCTTCACGTCCGTAGCGCGCCAGGTGCTCCATAACCCGTGGCCCGCCCTGAAAATATTCCTGTTCGGTTGCGCCACCTGAAGCGCCGAACTGATAAAACGAGCGATCGCTGGTGCGGGTAGCAGGCCACTGCAATGTACAGTGGTTGATAACTAATGTGCCGCCCGGCGGCAGCGCACTTAATAAAAACTCGCTGTACTCCAGCGGCAGCTTGCGATGCTTAAGACGAAAATAGCCAATTTGCTCAAGCATCAGACGATCCTGATTCGGGTCCTGCATCTGATGCACGGCGATATGTGGCGACGTTGCTAACAGCGCATCGGTCGCGGGTTTGCCGTTTGTTATCCCTTCCTGTGCATCATCAGGATCGTTATGCAGCGAACGTACCGGGCAGAGGAAAGTTTGCGGTAGCCAGGGCACGCCCATCGCCGCCGCCAGATGCACCATCGCGCCGTTAGAAGAGCCGACGAACACCGCCGGATACTGCTGCTGCGGATACTGGGCGGCAATCCAGCGGGCAATACCTTCGATATCCAGCTGTTGTACCTGGCTCAGAGTGATGCCTTCCGTCATGCCGCCCACCGCGTAGCTCCATTCACGCATTCGATCGGGTAGCAGATTCAGCGCGGGCAGAACGCGATCCAGCGTCGGTGACTGACTGGGGCTGTTGAACGGGCGCTGATGCAGAGCGTTGCTTAACGCCGTAACCATTGCCGCCGCCGAATCATAGCGGGCGATACCGCGAGGAGGTTTACTCATGGTTTTCCTGCTCCTTCTGCACACGGGCAATAAAGGGACGAATCGCGCGGCTATAGCTCCACGGATAAACATAGTGCAGCATATGGGTGCCCTGCGGCAGCGTCATCATCTCCCCGCGCGGCAGCAGGGCAACGATCTCCTCTACCCAGCGCGCAGGCGAAACCACATCAAACGAGCCGCGTACCACCAGCGTTGGCGCTTTGATATAGGGCAGACGCTGTTCAATGCGATCGCGCATCATGGCACGCATGGTGGCAAAAGCGCGCCAGATGCCCGCTTTAGCGTAATCAACGCGGCTGAGCGCGGCGGAAGAACGATGTGCCTCACGACGTCCGTTACGCCATTCACGCCACAGCTGATGCGACAGCGAACGGCAGCGACGATCGACGGTCGGACCCTGTAATACCAGTCCGGCAACCGCCTCAGGATGCGCTACTGCCAGCGCCGCCAATACCTGACAGCCAAATGAGTTACCGACAAATATCGCCCGCGACAGCTGGTTTTGCTGCATCCACATCCAGAGCGCCTCCGCCAGCCGATCGACATCCAGTACCGGCTGCGAGGAAGGAAAAGCGCTACCGCCGAAGCCTGGCAGATCGGGCACCAGCACGCGATATTCCCAGCCGAGCGCCAGCGCTAAATCTTCCATTGCCCGCCCGGAGAGCACCAGGCCGTGTAACAGCACAACCGGTAAACCAGGGCGCGTTTCCGGTGTGGTGCGGGTAAACATGCGCCACGGGCCAATTTGCTGATAGTAACCCGCCAGGCCTGCCTGGTGGCTGTGAATGCCGACCGGCGGCGTCTGCTGCCATTTACGCCATTGCCTGACAAACAGAGCGGTTCCGGCTGCGGCGGCAGCCATACCGAGAAGAAGTGCGCGGTGATCTGGCCCGCGTCGCCGGGATATTCTCTTCATCAGCTGCCCTCAGAGTAACGATATCCGCTAAGTTTAGGTGCTAAATGACGCTTCGCCTTGTCTGCCAGGGCATCGGGGGAGCAGAGTGACAAAACTGTGCGGCGACTATCAACAATCGCTATTTAGGAGAAAAGGAGAGTGACAGCGCAGGCAGCCTGGCCCATCTGTTTTGGCAGCGTGTAGGACAAGTGGTTAACAACGGCACGCCAGCAGCCGCGCACATATACTTTGGACGATCGCTCGCATCTGAGATAAAAATCAGCGCTGGAAAGAAAAAAAGAGAAGGTAAAGAAGGCGAATAACAGAGAATTTGATAACCATCGGTCGTTCCCTGGCCGCGGTTATCGAGGGTTCGATGGCGGCAACGCCGTTAGTTCAGCGCGCCCGGCGGGACATGCTTAAAAGCTTCAACATAAGCATGAAACACATACTGGAAAAACTTTTTCATAACCTGTGACCTGCTAAAATTTTGTTGAAAATTACAACAAAAATTATAACGAGCAGGCGTTGGAGCGGCAATATTTTCTTGAAGCAGATCACAAAATTTCGCACTATTATGCAAATTTACTCTTAAATAAGAGTTAAACACAAATGCTTTTTGACGGCATTCACAACATAAGAAATCTGTTTAATTTATTGATTTTTAATCAATTAAAATAATCAGAATTTAGCCATAATGGCAATAACTCCTTAATCCAGTGGAAAAACTTCACCTTTATGTTCTTGCTGGCGTTAAGCGTTGAACCGGCATGCCAATTGCCGGAGAATAGCCCTCCGCTTTGTTACCATTTTTTAACCATTATGAAATCTACTTTTGAAAACTGGCTGGCACCGTTAAGCATTTTACTGCTGGGCTTTTTCTCCGCGTTGCTGCTGCCTGCACCCGCGCTCGGCCCGCAGCTTTCGGCTCGCCTGATGTCGCTGTTTCATTTCAGTGATTTGGGCCAGCTTTATACCATCGTCCTTTGCCTGTGGTTTTTGCTGCTGGGCAGCATTGAGTTCTTTATCATCCGCTTCCTCTGGCGGCGCTTCGCTCAGGTGTAACGCCTGCCTGAATCGTCTTTTGATGTTTTGCCTGGCTCGCTGTCGCCCACCCTGTCGATGCTGGATAAGCCGCGCCGTTTTACGTCGAATCCTCACAACTTAATGAGACTGTGCCAGGCTTATTAGCGGATAAGGCCTGTTTTACTGGCCCGAAAGGACAATCATTAAGGAGAAGCTATGGGTAAAAAATTCACTGTTGCCGCGCTGATCGCGCTGTTTGCTCTGCCCGTTTTCGCCGAAGACGCAGGCGGCTATAAGAGCGGTGAAACGCCGCCGCGTACCCAAGACAGCGGCTATAAAGGCACCGAAGACACTACTTCACCGCCGATTAGCCAGGTAAAAACCATGCGCGACGGTGCCTGGGTCACGCTGGAGGGCTATATCGTCAAGCAAAAAGGCGAGCAGAGTTATCAGCTGCGCGATCGCGCGAAAGATAATATCGACCTGGTGATCCCGAAAAAGGTGTTTGACGGCAAAACCTACGATGCCGAAGATCAGGTTCGCCTGAATGGACGCCTGCGCCACGATGGTAAACGCCGCTGGATCGATGTTGAACAGCTGGGCGTACCCTAAGTAAGCACCGGCTCTCCGTAAAACTAACGGAGAGCAGGGGAGGCGAAGATGAATAAAATCTTGACGCTGGCTCTGGCGGTCCTGCTGACCGCCCCTGTGCTGGCCGCTGACGGCGGTTTTAATCCGCACGGCACCGCACCGCCGCCTGAAGATCAAAAAGAGGGTTATCGCGCCGTTACCGATAACCAGCAGATCACCGCCGCTAAACAGCTTCCCCGGCTTTCCAGCGGCGATACGGTTACGTTACAGGGCAATATTATCCGTCAGAGCGGTAATAAGACCTGGCAGCTGCGCGATCGCTCAGGCACGGCGCAGCTACAGATCGATGATGATGTCTGGCAGGGCCAGGAGGTCAAACCAGACGATTTAATTTCGGTAAACGGCACCGTGCAACATCATGGCAACCGCGTGCTGGTGAAAGTCGAAAAACTGTATCTGCTTTAATTCCCCCACTTATTTACCGTTCCCTTAGATTTCAAAGTAAGGGAACGCTTACCTGCTATTCCTTATCTGAAGCGCCTGATATGTTCTTAACATCTTTAACAAAGGCCTTGTGAGCCACATCCCAATATACTGATTAAAACTTAATCACCTTTTAAATTTTAAACAATTTATTCAATTTTATTGCGAAAATGTTATATTTCCTTCGGTACATATAACGTGCAGTTAACCTGCATTTTTAGTATGGTTATACTGGGATGATTTCAGAAGTTTATGGAAAGAGGTTAACCCGCCTGAAAGAAGACGGTCTCTTTCACCTGCAATTACCGTTGATTCATCAACGGACGGAGATGTCGCCTCATGCGTAAATCAGCATTACCTTCAACGCTGTCTATGAATGCTTCGGGACTCAGCAAGAATGCAGCCGCAGAAGGGGAAAAGGACGTCGATGTACTGCTCATCGGCGGAGGGATCATGAGTGCTACTTTAGGCACTTATCTCCAGGAGCTGGAGCCGGACTGGACTATCGAGATGGTAGAGCGCCAGGGGAAAGTGGCGGAAGAAAGCTCAAACGGCTGGAACAATGCCGGTACTGGTCACTCCGCGCTGGCAGAAATGAACTATACGCCGGAAAAAAACGGCACCATCGATATCAGCAAAGCGATAGAGATCAACGAATCCTTCCAGATTTCCCGCCGGTTCTGGGCGTCTCTGGTGCAGAAAGGCATCCTGCGTAATCCGCGCAGCTTTATCAATACCACTCCGCATATGAGCTTCGTCTGGGGTGACGACAACATCAATTTCCTGCGCAGGCGCTATGAAGCGCTGCAAAAAAGCACCCTGTTCCGCGGCATGGAGTATTCAGAAGATCGCGCGCAGATTGCTAAATGGGTGCCTGCGATGATGGCCGGACGCGATCCGCAACAGCGGGTTGCCGCTACGCGTATCAATATCGGTACTGACGTAAACTTCGGTGAAATTACGCGTCAGCTGGTAGCGTCACTGAGTAAACACGCCAGCTTTACGCTGCGCACCGGTCACGAAGTGCGTGATGTTGAGCGCAACGCAAACGGTAGCTGGAAAGTCACGCTGGCCGATCTGACGAACAGTAGCAAGCTCAAAACGATTAACGTGAAATACCTGTTTATCGGCGCAGGCGGCGCGGCGCTGCCGCTACTGCAAAAAACCGGTATTCCGGAAGCAAAAAACTATGCCGGTTTCCCGGTTGGCGGCTCTTTCCTGGTAGCGGAAAACCCGGAAGTGGTAAAACGCCATCTGGCGAAAGTATATGGTAAAGCCTCGGTTGGCGCGCCGCCGATGTCAGTACCGCATCTGGATACGCGCGTGCTGGATGGCAAGCAGGTGCTGCTGTTTGGGCCATTTGCCACCTTCTCAACCAAATTCCTTAAGCAGGGTTCGCTGTGGGATATGTTTGGATCGATTACCCCCACCAACCTGTTGCCGATGATGTGCGTGGGTAAAGACAATTTCAATCTGGTGAAATACCTCGTCAGCCAGCTGATGCTCAGCGAAAACGATCGCTATACGGCGCTGAAGGCCTATTTCCCGGAAGCGAAAAAAGAGGACTGGCGTCTGGTGCAGGCGGGTCAGCGCGTACAGATTATTAAGAAAGATGCGAAAAAAGGTGGCGTATTGCAGCTGGGTACGGAAGTGATCGTCTCGCAGGACGGCACCGTCTCCGCGCTGCTGGGTGCTTCACCGGGCGCGTCCACCTCCGCGCCAATTATGCTGACGCTGCTGCAAAAAGTGTTTAAGGAAAAAGCGGCGACACCGGAATGGCAGGCGAAGCTGAAGGAGCTGATTCCTTCCCTTGGTCAGAAGCTGAACGGCAATATCAGCGCAACCGAGCGTGAACTGGCAGAAACCAGCCGGATTTTGCAGCTGGACTACAAACCGTCAACGCCGGCTGCCGCCAACGACGAGCCAGCGCATACCGCCGCCGTCATGGGCAAGTAACCCACTTCAAAATACCCCATCAGAGCGGCAGCAATGCCGCTTTTTTTATCGGCGCAAAGCATCATCCACCGATATTTTCAGGTAAAAATCCCTAAAATTGCCGGTTTTTTGGCTGATAAGGCATTCTTCTATTAGGTTTAAGGAGTAGTGAATTCCGTTGCGGGCTGGCCCCGTAGTTGTGATTGTTGTCACAGGAGGGAAAACATGACGCTCCCAACGTCAAAACCGAATGCCGCCGAAGAACTTACCCTGCTCGATCGCTACTGGCGTGCCGCCAATTATCTGTCGGTCGGGCAAATTTATCTGATGGATAACCCGCTGCTGCGCGAGCCGTTAAAAGCAGAACATATCAAGCCGCGTCTGCTGGGGCACTGGGGCACCACGCCGGGGCTCAATTTTATCTATGCGCACCTCAACCGTATTATCCGCCAGCGCGATCTGGATATGATCTATATCTGCGGCCCCGGACACGGCGGGCCGGGAATGGTGGCTAATACCTGGCTGGAAGGCAGCTACAGCGAAATCTATCCCGATATCAGCGAAGATGCGCAGGGAATGCAGCGGCTGTTTAAACAGTTCTCTTTTCCCGGCGGCATACCCAGCCACGCCGCGCCGGAAACCCCAGGCTCGATTAACGAAGGTGGCGAACTGGGCTATTCGCTGTCGCACGCTTTCGGCGCGGTATTTGACTATCCCGATCTGATCGCCGCCTGCGTTATCGGCGACGGCGAGGCGGAAACCGGCCCGCTCGCCTCCAGCTGGCACGGCACCAAATTTCTCAATGCGGCACGCGACGGCGCAGTGCTGCCAATCCTGCACCTCAACGGCTATAAAATCGCTAACCCGACGCTGTTGGGGCGCAGCAGCGATGAGGATTTACATCAGCTGTTTAGCGGCTACGGCTATGAGCCGCTGTTCGTTTGCGGCCACGAGCCGGAGAAAATGCATCAGCTGATGGCCGAGACGCTGGATAAGGCTTTCGATAAAATTCGCGACTATCAGCAGCGCGCGCGGCGCGGCGAAACGTCAGAAGCCATTCCGCGCTGGCCGATGATTATTCTGCGCAGCCCGAAAGGCTGGACCGGCCCACAAACGGTGGATGGCAAAAAGGTGGAAGATTTCTGGCGTGCGCATCAGGTGCCGGTCTCTTCCTGCCGTGAAAACGATGAGCATCGTCAGATTCTGGAAAACTGGATGCGCAGCTATCAGCCGGAAGATCTGTTTGACGAACAGGGGCGGCTGAAGCCGGAGCTGCGTGCGCTGGCACCGCAGGGCGATAAACGTATGGGTTCAACACCCTACGCTAACGGTGGACGGCTGCGGCGCGAACTGGAAACGCCCGATATCCGCGATTTTGCCGTTGATGTCACCACGCCGGGCGAAAAACAGGTACAGTCCACGGAAGTGCTGGGGCAGTATCTGAGCGCCATTTTCCAGCGTAATAAAGATAACTTTCGTCTGTTCGGCCCGGATGAAACGGCTTCTAACCGCCTCAGTAAGGTCTTTGACGTTACCAGCCGCACCTGGATGGAAGAGGTACGCGACTATGACGAACAGCTGGCACCCGATGGCAGAGTGATGGAAATCCTTAGTGAACATCAGTGTCAGGGCTGGCTGGAAGGCTATCTGCTTACCGGGCGTCACGGCCTGTTTAACTGCTACGAAGCCTTTATCCATATCATTGATTCGATGTTTAATCAGCACGCGAAATGGCTGAAAGTGACGCGCAAGCTGCCGTGGCGCGAACCGGTTTCCTCGCTGAACTACCTGCTCTCCTCACACGTCTGGCGTCAGGACCACAACGGCTACAGCCATCAGGACCCCGGCTTTATCGATCACGTCGCGAATAAGAAGTCAGATATTGTGCGTATCTATCTGCCGCCGGATGCCAATACGCTGCTGTGGGTGGGCGATCACTGCCTGAAAACCTGGGATCGGATTAACGTTATCGTCGCCGGTAAACAGCCGGAGCCGCAGTGGCTCACGATGGACCAGGCCATTCAACACTGTGAAGCGGGCATGGGCATCTGGACGTGGGCAGGTAACGAACAGCCGGGCCGACAGCCCGATGTGGTAATGGCCTGTGCGGGCGATGTGCCCACGATGGAAACGCTGGCAGCGGTCGACCTGCTGCGTGAATATCTGCCCGATCTGAGTGTGCGCGTAGTCAACGTGGTCGATCTGATGGCGCTGCAAACCAAAGATGAGCATCCACACGGCATGGAAGATGAGGCATTTGACCAGCTGTTTACCACCGACAAGCCCGTCGTGTTCGCCTTCCACGGCTACCCCAGCCTGATCCACCGGCTGACCTACCGGCGCAATAACTACCGCAACTTCCACGTGCGCGGTTTTATGGAAGAAGGCACCACCACCACACCGTTCGATATGACAGTGATGAACGAGCTGGATCGCTACCATCTGGCGCAGGAGGCGCTTCTGCGCGTGCCTGCGCTACAGGGTAAAGCAGACGCGATACTCGACGATCTTGCAGAGAGAATTGCTGAACATCATCGCTATGTACGTGAATATGGTGAAGATGTGCCAGAAGTGCGTAACTGGAAGTGGCCGTCGCAACAGGGCAGCAGCGACGTGCCGGAATAAACCTCAGGCGGCCTGCTCCGGGAGGCCGCCTGGTGCTTCAACAGGCTGGCGGTGACGTATACCGCAGCGCCAGCAGCGTTGCATAACGCTCCCCGGCTTGCCCTGACGCCAGTCTCTTTGTCTTTGCAATATTTTCCTCTGTCCATACCCGCTAAAACAACCAACAGCCCCGTTTTATGACCGATTCTGTACGCAATAACCCCCTAAAAGGGTGCTACCCCATCAATTAACGTGATTTTATTAACTTTTTTCCTATCACAGCCTTGCCTAAGAGTAAAAAATGAGCATATTGAATCGTTTCCTATGGCTAAAGCAGACAGATAACGCTTCATTGTTTCATTTACGACAACAAACGGGTTTTAAGATGGATAAAATTCATGCAATGAAGGTTTTCGTTACTGTCGCAGAAATGGAAAGCTTTACCCGTGCGGCAGAAAGTCTTGGTCAGCCAAAGGGCAGCGTCTCACGGCAAGTTCAGGCCCTGGAAGAGCGTATGGGCGCGCGTCTGCTGCACCGCACGACGCGGCGTGTTCAGCTGACTCAGGATGGGCTGATCTACTATGAACGCTGCCGCGACGTACTGGCCACGCTGGATGAGATGGATGCACTGTTTCAGAGTGAGCCAGCGACGCTCAGCGGGCGGCTACGGGTGGATATGCCGGTGGCGCTGGCAACCGATATTATTATTCCCCGTCTGCCCGACTTTTTGCAGCACTACCCCGGCCTGGAACTGGAGCTAAGCAGCAGCGATCGCCAGGTAGACGCCATCCGTGAAGGATTTGACTGTGTAGTGCGCATCGGGCAACTACAAGATCCCAGCCTGATGAGCCGTACGCTGGGCCAGCTGGCAATGATCAATTGTGCCAGCCCCGACTATCTGATGCGCTTCGGGATGCCGCTCAGGCTGGAGGATTTATCGCAGCATGCGATGGTGCATTACAGCCAACAGCTGGGCGCAGCGCCCGCAGGCTTTGAGTATTACGATGGACAGCGCAGCCACTTTATCCAGACCGGCGGCGCGCTGACCGTCAACTCGACGCCCGCTTATCGCCATGCCTGCCAGGCCGGGCTGGGTATTATTCAGGCACCGCATTACGGCGTGCAGCCGCTGCTGGAGAATCAGCAACTGGTGGAAGTTTTGCCCCATTTCCGTGCTCGTCCGATACCGCTGTTGTTGCTCTGGCCGCACCGCCGCAACCTGACGCAGCGTGTCAGAGTGTTTATGGAATGGCTGGCGCAGGTAATGAAAGAGTACGTCGCGTGACGGCGCGGCTATAATGAGAATTTGACGCAATAAAACAGAAGGATGAGTCCGGTTCATGACGGAAAAACATGCGCAGCCACCCGAACAGCGGCAGGAAGAAAATAAGCCGCTGATTAATATTAAAACCGGCAATCATACTGTCGATCGTTCTCTCACTCGCGTTTCACGCTTTGTCAGCTGGTTTCAGGCGATTCCGGCAGTGGCACATTTTATTCGCGCCGGAGAGCGCTTTACCGATCGCCTCGGCAGCCAGTTTGGTGCGGCGATTACCTATTTCTCTTTTCTGTCACTCATCCCCATTTTGATGGTGTCATTCGCTGCGGTGGGTTTCGTGCTGGCCTCACACCCGACGCTGCTGAACGAACTGATTGAGCGCATCGTCAACAGCATCAGCGATCCTACGCTGGCCAGCACGCTGAAAAATACGGTACATACCGCCGTTGAACAGCGCACCACGGTAGGTATTACCGGTTTGCTGGTAGCGCTCTATTCCGGCATTAGCTGGATGGGCAACCTGCGTGAAGCGATTCGCGCCCAGTCACGCGACGTCTGGGAACGCGGCGCGCAGGATAAAGAGAAGATCTATTTCAAATATACCCGCGACTTTATTTCCCTGACCGGGCTGGTGCTGGCGCTGATTATTACCCTGTCTCTGACCTCTATTGCCGGTGCGGCACAGGCGGCGATCGTGCGGGCGCTGGGGCTGGAGGATATAGAATGGCTGCGTCCGGCAATGACGTTAATCGCTCTGTCGATCTCTATTTTTGCCAACTACCTGCTGTTTTTATGGATCTTCTGGATTCTGCCGCGCCATCGCCCGCATAAGAAAGCGCTGCTGCGCGGCACGCTGCTGGCGGCGATCGGCTTTGAAGCGATCAAGTTCATTATGACCCTGACGCTGCCCAAGCTCGCCTCGTCGCCCTCCGGTGCCGCCTTCGGCTCCGTACTGGGGCTGATGGCCTTCTTCTACTTCTTTGCCCGCCTGACGCTGTTCTGCGCCGCCTGGATCGCGACCGCCGATTATGAAAACGATCCACCGCTTAACCTGCGGCGGAAAAAATAAGCTGAGCACCAGTGACGCGGCACAGCAGAGGAAAATGCCGCGTCCTGGGCAAAATTTGCGCAATAGCCAGCATGAATAACTAACCCCTCACTTTTATTTTCCCGTTTTGCAGTGGTTCCCGCCAGAAAACCGGCCGTTTCCCTTGCCATCCGCCAGTAAAGCTTTTTTGTTAAAAATTATCCTCTTTTCCGGCCTTCAGCCCAGCGTTGACGCGGCTTTTCACCATTGAACCTGCCGGAAGCTGTGCGTAAGATTCTTTGTTCGGTTTACAAATAAGAAACAATTATGCAAGCAACCATCGCAACAACAATCGACACTGAAACCGCCGCCGCGCCGGTTAATTCGCGCGGTAAAGTGGTCATCGCTTCGCTGGTCGGCACCGCGATCGAATTTTTCGATTTTTATATCTACGCCACCGCCGCCGTGATCGTCTTCCCGCATATTTTCTTTCCGCAGGGCGATGCGACCGTTGCCACGCTACAGTCGCTGGCAACCTTCGCCATCGCCTTTGTTGCCCGCCCTATCGGCTCCGCGCTTTTCGGGCATTTCGGCGATCGCGTTGGACGTAAAGCAACGCTGGTTGCGTCATTACTGACGATGGGTATTTCAACGGTGGTTATCGGCCTGCTGCCGGGCTATGACTCTATTGGCGTTTTTGCTCCGCTGCTGCTGGCGCTGGCGCGTTTCGGTCAGGGGCTGGGTCTCGGCGGTGAATGGGGCGGCGCGGCGCTGCTGGCAACGGAAAACGCTCCGGCGAAGAAACGCGCGCTGTATGGCTCGTTCCCACAGCTTGGCGCACCAATCGGCTTCTTCTTCGCTAACGGCACGTTTTTGCTGCTCTCCTGGCTGCTGACCGACGCGCAGTTTATGAGCTGGGGCTGGCGCGTACCTTTTATCCTCTCCGCCGTGCTGGTGATTATCGGCCTCTACGTGCGCGTTTCGCTGCATGAAAGCCCAGTCTTCGCTAAGGTACAGAAAGAGAAAAAGCAGGTACGCGTACCGATCGGCACCCTGCTGAGCAAGCATCTGGGCGCAACGATTCTCGGCACCTTTATTATGCTGGCGACCTACACGCTATTCTACATTATGACCGTCTACTCGATGAGCTATGGCACCGCGCCTGTCCCTGCCGGGCTGGGCTTCTCACGCAACAGCCTGCTGTGGATGTTGATGGTCGCGGTGATTGGCTTTGGCGCAATGGTGCCAGTGGCCGGTCTGCTGGCCGATCGTTTCGGACGCCGTAAGACGATGATTGTGATCACGCTGGGGATTATGCTGTTTGCGCTGCTGTTTCCGGCGCTGATGGCCTCCGGCAGCCAGACGATGATGATGCTGTTCCTGCTGATCGGCCTGAGCATTATGGGGCTGACCTTCGGCCCGATGGGTGCGCTGCTGCCGGAACTGTTTCCGACAGAGGTGCGCTATACCGGCGCGTCGTTCTCCTACAATCTGTCGTCGATCCTCGGCGCTTCGGTCGCGCCCTATATCGCGGCCTGGCTTAACGCACACTATGGGCTGTTCGCCGTGGGGCTTTATCTGGCCACGATGGCATTACTCACGCTGCTGGCACTGCTCGCCTGTAAAGAGACCCGCCATCAGACGCTGTATGAAGCCTGATGCGCTGACATAATTAGAGCGCCGCGAATAAAGTCGCTGGCACGGATGCCATCTGGCGCTTTATTACAGCCAAGTTGTTACACGCGCGACGGATAATATCCGCATCCAGGGGTGCCTCTATGGCACCTTTTTTCGCATCGGGAAAAATTTTGTGCGTTTTCCGTAAATCTATTGTTTAACATTGCTTAATTGACCCTTATTCCTTCCGGCGGTACTAATCGAAAAAATATACAGAAAATGCTGTGCGTTGCTCATGGATGATAAATTATGCTCAACCGAATTATCGCCCGTTCTCCGGCAGAAGAGTTACTGTTCTGGAAGTTATCCGGTCGCGAAGCGCTGTCTGAACCCTTTAGCCTCAACGTTACGTTACTTAGTCCTCATCCGCGCATCGACAGCGCTACGCTGCTGGGGCAGCCGCTTACTCTTCAAATCCCGCTGCAACACACCGCATCATTCCGCTGGCTGAACGGTAAAATTACCCGCGTCGTGGTGGGCTCGCAGGAGCTGGACGGCACCCGTTACACCTCTTACGCCCTGACGCTGGAATCAGATCTGTGGCCGATGAAACGCGATCGCAACCTGCGCATCTTCCAGGAAACCACCGTACCGCTTATTGTCAAAACCCTGCTGAGCGAGTATCAGGTTAACGTAGAAGATCGCTTAACCGGCAACTACCGCAACTGGGAATATTGCGTGCAGTACCAGGAAAGCAGCCTGGATTTTATCAGCCGCCTGATGGAGCTGGAGGGCATCAGCTATTTTTTCCGCCATGAAGATGGCAACCATACGCTGGTATTAACTGACAGCCCGGATGCGCATAAGCCCTTCCCCACTTACGAAGCGATCCCCTATTATCAGACCGCCACCGGCGGCGTGGCCGATGCGGAAGGCATCGCCCGATGGCAGCCGGAAATGCGCGTCACGCCGGGCCTCTACAGCGTTGACGATTATGATTTTCGTAAGCCGCATGCCTGGCTGTTGCAGGCCAGGCAGAACCCCACATCACCCAGGCCAGGTAATATCGACGTTTACGACTGGCCAGGACGTTATGTAGAGCACGGGCACGGCGAGTTTTATGCCCGCATCCGCCAGCAGCGCTGGGCGGTCGATCATATGCAGATTCACGCCACCGCCACGGCTATCGGTATCTGTCCCGGTTACACCTTTACGCTGATTAACGCGCCGGTGCCCAGTGATAACCGTGACTATCTGATTACCGCCGTTGACTACCAGTTTGAAGAGAACCCCTATGCCAGCGGCAGCGCGGGCACCTCAATACATCAGCTTGATTTCACCGTGCTGCCTGCGGATATGCCGTTTCGTCCCGAAGCGAAAACGCGCTGGCCGCGTACCTACGGCCCGCAAACGGCGAGAGTGGTGGGGCCAGCTGGGGAATCAATCTGGACCGATCGTTTTGGCCGGGTAAAGGTGAAATTCCACTGGGATCGCGAGGCTAAAGGGGATGACAGTAGCTCCTGCTGGATACGCGTTTCCAGCGCCTGGGCCGGTCAGGGCTACGGCGGCGTGCAGATCCCGCGCGTAGGCGATGAGGTAATCGTCGATTTTATTAACGGCGATCCGGATCGTCCGATCATCACCGGGCGCGTTTATAACGAAGCCAGTATGCCTCCCTGGTCATTGCCCGCAGCGGCAACGCAAATGGGATTTATGAGCCGCACCAAAGACGGTACCCCAGGTAACGCCAATATGCTGCGCTTTGAAGACAAAGCGGGAGCCGAGCAGGTATTCATTCAGGCCGAACGCAATATGGATACCAACGTTAAAAACGATGAATCCCATAGCGTCGGCAGCAACCGCACAAAAAACGTCGCGGGGAATGAAACCTCTACCATTGAGCAGGATCGCACCGAAACCGTTAACGGCAACGAAACCATTACCATCGCCGGTAACCGCAGCGAAAAGGTTGCCGGTAACGAAACGCTGGAAATTAGCGGTAACCGTAACGAGCAGGTCAGCGGCAAAGAGACTATCGCCATCAAACAAGACCGGAAAGCGACGGTGGAAGGCGATGAAACCATCACCGTACAAAAGAACCGCACGCGCAACGTGAAGATTGATGACCGGTTAAAGGTGGATGGTAAACGCGAAGTGACGGTGAAAGGTAACCAGGAGATTACGGTAAAAGGTAATCAGGAGACCACCGTAGTCATTAACAGGACGGCCAATGTTAAAGGCGAGGAAAAGCTGGACGTTACCGGCAAGCGCACCAAGATAGTTCACGGCGAGGAAGAGACTACCGTTGACCAGCGGGTAAAGGAAACCTTTAAAGCCAGGCATGAGCTGACGGTGCTTGGCCTGGAAAAAGTAGAACTAAAAGGCGGGCGCGATTTAACGGTTAACGGAGACGATATACGTACCATCAACGGTAAAATTGACGAAAAGGCTTCGAATGGAATTTTATTTGGTATAGGTGAAGGAAAAAGTGATTTTATTTCCATTACTACGGGTGAAATAACCATTAGGGCTGGCGGCGCAAAAATTATTATAAATAAAGAAGGTATAGCGCTGGAAGGTGCTGTAATAAAACTTAATGCGTAAGGAAAATATTTCTATGTCTCAGGAAAATTTTTTATGATCGCGTTAGAAAGAAATCCCGTCGAACAGCGAATGGCGATATTAAAACACCTGTGGCTGGAGCAGAGCGATTGTAATGCCCGTATTTTCCTCTGGGAAGTAGAGGACGACGCGAAATCGCTTATTTACGCTTTTACGGCACTGCAACAGCGAGAATCGGATTACGAACTTCCCGATCTGTTTATCACTTTTCGCGCGCCGTTTGATACGCTGTTTGGCTACAGCCGCGCGCTACGCCATGAGCTGCTGGAAAGCTATCAAAACAGCAGAGAAGCGCTGGCCCAGCAACAGCTGGCGACAGAGTGGTATACTCCGCCGCTGGCGGAATGCGACTCGGTTGATGGCTTTATGGCCGCGCTATCCTCCTTCGCACACTACTATCAGGCACAGTTTCGTTACCTTGTGGTTGTCCTCTCGCCCGATACCGTCAGCCTGCATAGCTCCTGGCAACAGTGGATTGAGCTGGCGCTCCAGAGCGCCTGGCCCGCCAACCTGCGCTTTATGCTGCTCCACAGCCACAGCAATCCATGCTGGCGACCGCTGGAAAAAGCCTGGCCGCACGATGTACAGAAGCTAACCCCCGATCTCCAGCAGCATACACTGATAAAAGAGATTGCCAGCCGGAGCACCGAGGATAACGAGACTTTTCTTTATCGCCGCTATATGTCCGACAGTATGGTACTGCTGCAACATGGCACCGCGCAGCAGGTAACCGATCGAGCGCAGCGTGCGCTGGAACTGGCACAACAAAAAGGGTGGCCTGAGCAACAGGTAGTTATGCACAGCATTATCGCGGGTGCATGGCTGAAAGCGCAGGATATTCCTAAAGCGGTACAGGCTTACCGGCTGGCAGCGGATCGGGCAGCGCGGATTGAACAGCCGGCGATTAAATATCAGCTGATTACGCAAAGTTTATTTGGCGAAGCGGGTGCCTGGTTTACCGCCAGACGCTATGAGCAGGCCGCTGAGGTTTACGCGCGCGCCGCCGTTGAAGCGCAACATATACCACATCCGCTATATGCAACCGAAGGTTACCGCATGGCGGGCTTTTGCTATCAGCGCAGCGGCCATACCACGCTGGCGACAAAGTTCTATACCGAAGCGGTACGGGCGGCGACGCAGCTCCCGCTGGCGGAGCGTAAGTTCTCCTCGCTGGGCATTACGCTGCATGCGCTGCTGACCATGCAGGATAAAGCCAGGGCTGAGGCGCTGGAGAAAAAAGCCCAAGTGTACTGCAACCAGCTGACGGACATACAGCGTAAGGCTGAAAAAGAGGCGCTGGCGCTGGGCAAATATCCGGCACCGGAAAAAACCGCCCAGCTACAGCAACGGATGGAGCAGGCGATGGAACAGGCGTTTCTGCACTGCTGCCAGCAGCGCGAAAAGCTGATACGTCAGGCCAGCATTCCGTTTCAGCGCATTATCTTTGCCGGACGTGAACTACTGACGCCGAACTGGAGCGGCAGTCCTGATATTGCTCATCCGCTGGATAAAGAGCCAGCTGAATGGGATGCGCCACTGTCATTTATGGTGCCGGAACCAAAATCAACGGAACAGCTGCTACAGGCAGAAGTGTCGACCAGCGGATGAAAGGAAGCCTTATGACAAAGAAGCGATGTCTGATTATCGGCGGTGCCATTGTCATCATGATGATTCTGGTGATCGGCATGGGTGAAGGATATGGCAACGAAGCCAGATCGTTTTTAAATGCGCTGAGAAAAATTATCTGAGCCACTATTCAGGGAAGAAAAGATGCCTCACTCAACCTGCTATACCGATCCGCAATTGGGCGTTGATATTCATTCTTATCAAAATTTCCCTTTTCCGTTACCTACACCTGTTATTTCCCAAGTTTACGACCCCTTTGAGTTGCTTTTCAAATCTACTACAGTAACCATTAATAACTTGAATCGTAGTGTAGCAGGGACTGTCGGTTTCTCTATACATATTCCTATAGGCGGTTTATGGCTTCCTCCCTTAGAAATGGCTTCAGGCCCAGAATATCTTGACGAAATTTTTATGGGTAGTAGCACTGTTATTGCTAACGGCGCACCAATGTCAAGTTTTAAAGTTCCTGTATTAAGCTGTAATTTGTTTGGTTTACCTCGCCCATTTCGTCCTGAAAATGCAATAAAGCCAACGTTCTTATCCCCTCATTTGCCTCTTATGATTAATCTGGCTCTTTATAACAATGTAAAAGTAGGCGGGGCTCTCACTATTAATCTGCAAGCCATCATTGCTAACGCAATAATAAAGGGAGCAGCTAATATTTTTATAAAAGGCGCTTCGAAAATAATAGATAAAGCGATTGATACCCCCTGGGCAAAGGAATTGCGCGAAAAAGTAATTAACTCTCAATGGCGCCAAAAACTGTCGGAAAAATTAGGTAAATACGCAATAAAAGCAAAGCAAGCCGGAAAGAAAATATATGATTTACTTTTCGGCGATCCGGTAGATGTTAGTGACGGCAGCGTAGTCATTGAACATCAGGACTTCCATTTACCAGGCCGGCTGCCGCTGGACTGGACGCGCTATTACCGCTCAGCACCTTTTCCCATTGCGTTGCTCGCCCCGTCATGTGGTGAAGGCTGGCAAACGCCGGCGGATATACAGCTTAGCTATGATGCGCAGCTGGATGCGCTTTTCTTTTGCGAGGCACTGACCATCACCGTATTTCCCGGCTTTCCTGCCGCGCCAGGTCGTGAATATGCCGTGATGGAGCTGGTGGACGGCGCGGTGGTCTGGCAAATTGAAGATGTAGACAGCAACCAGCTGGTGGTGGAAACCAAAGAAGGAAAACGTTATTACTTTCGCTATCCCGCCACACAGCCGCTGCCGCAAAAGCCGATGCTGCTGGAGGCGATAAGCGATCTGGTTGGTAACCGCTGGCAGTTTGTACGCCGCAATGGAGAACTACAGCAGCTGGTAGAGTGGGATGCCGCAGGCCAGCGGGGACGTACGCTACAGGCAGAGTGGCACGATCATCGCCTGACGGCGCTGACCTTCTGTGATGAAGACAGCCAGTCCAGCCTGCCCCTGACGCGCTATCATTATGACGATCGCGGCCAGCTGACCGCCGAAGAGGATGCAGCTGGCCTATGCCGCCGCTACGGCTGGCAGCAGGGAAAAATGATCAGCCATAGCCTGCGCAGCGGCCTGACCTTTCACTATCAGTATGATGAACAGGACAGGGTCTGCCATTCCTGGGGCGATGACGGATTGTATGATTACCACTTCATTTATAACGATCTGCTCAACGAAGTTGAAATTACCGACTCGCTGGGCAACCGTACACAAATCCAGTTTGATATGGATCGGCTGCCGATCTGTGAAATCGATCCCGAAGGAAACGCCACGCGCTATCGCTACGACGAAGTCGGGCGTCCCGTCAGCCAGGTCGACGCCGCACGCCGCGAAACCCGTTTTGAGTGGGACGATGCCGGTAACCTCTGTACCCTGACCCATCCCGATCGCAGCAAACGCCTTTACGTCTGGCTTGATAACCGCCTGATAAAAGAGACCGATGAGGAAGGTGCCGTCAGGCAGTACGACTGGAGCCGGGACGGCCAGCTCATCAGCCAGACCGATGAGCTGGGGCAAATCACCCTCTACCGCTATAACGACTTTGGCGATCTTATCTTCAGCATGGATCCCGCCGGTGGCGAAACGCAGCTGGAATACGATCGTTACGGCTTCTTACGCAGCCACACCGACGGCGAAGGCACACGCACCACGTTCCACCACGACAGCCGCGGCCTGCTGCGCCAGCGTACCGACGCCACGGGCCGCCACCGCCGCTGGGATTACGATGTCAAAGGACGACTGATCCGCTGGCAGGCGGAGGACGGCAGCGTGCAGACGCTGGGCTGGGACGCCTGCGATAATCCCAACCGCCACGTTGACGGGCTGAACGGCGAAACCCGGTTCAGCTACAGCGGCATGGGCGTGCTGACCAGCCGCACCACGCCGGACGGCAAAACGGTGCGCTGTGAATATGACAGCGAGGAGCAGCTGACGGCGGTGGTGAACGAACTGGGCCAGCGTTACCGGCTGCGGCGCGACGGGGCGGGCAGAATAATACAAACCGAAGATTATTACGGTCAGCAGACCCACTACCGCTACGATGAGGCGGGCAATCTGGTTGCACGCACCGACGCGCTGGGACAGCTCACCGAATACCGCCATGACCGCATGGGCAGGCTGACGGAGAAACGCTACCGGGACGGAGAACAGACGCTGGAGGAACGTTTTCGCTATGACCGCTGCGGGCGCGTGACGGCGCTGCTTAATCCCTGGCGCGAAGTCACACGTAAATATGATGCCGCAGGCCGTCTCACGGAGGAGCATCAGGACGGGCTGGGCATCTACTGGCGTTACGATGCCGCAGGCAACTGCATCAGCCGGCACAGCGACGCCGGTCACCGGACGGAGTGGCACTATAACCGCTGCGGGCAGCCCGTCGCCGTCACGCTGGACGGCGAAACCAGCCGTTTTGCCTATGACGCCTGCGGCAGGCTACAGGACGAGACGCTGGGCGAAACGCTGAGCTGCCGCTACCGCCACGACATGCGCGACCGGCTGGTTTCCCGGACGGTCAGCCGTCACGACAGCGGACTGTTCAGTACCGGCTACCGTTACGACCGCAACGGCAACCCCGAAGCGCGCAGCGACAGCCGCCTGGGACACGAATACTTCAGCTATGACCCGGTGGGACGGCTGCTGGCCCATACCTGCCCGGAAGGGCGCGTCACCCGGTTTATTCAGGACGCCGCCGGCAATCAGCTGCTGACGCAGATACGGGCGCAGGATGACTCCCCGCAGGGCTGGTGGCGCGAAGGCGAACTGCACGGCGTGCGCTACCTGTTTGACCGCGCGGGCAACCTGCGCCGCCAGAGCGACCGTCAGGGCAACCATCGCCAGCTGCGCTGGGACGGCAACCACCGCCTGCGCGGCACGCGCGACAGGCAGCACACCACCGAATATGGCTATGATGCCGCCGGGCGGCGGGTGTTCAAACGCAACGCGCAGGAAACCACCTGGTTCTGGTGGGACGGCGACGCCCTGCTCGGCGAGGTGACCCGCCCCAACAGCACGCCCGGCCTGCCGGACACCGCCGCCGCTGACCCTGACGACGCCGGCGCCGCCGCACGGCGCAAACAGGCGGCGCGCACACTCTGGCCCGCCATCCAGGAGTACGTTTACCGGCCCGGCAGCTTTATCCCCTTCGCCCTGCTGCCCGACCGTACGCAGCCGGACGCGCGCATCCACTATTATCACAACGACCTCAACGGCTGCCCGCTGCGCCTGACCGACAGCGACGGCAACATCACCTGGGAAGCGCAATACCATGCCTGGGGCGGAGTAAAACGCCTGACGCAGCAGGTGCACAACCCGCTGCGCTTTCAGGGGCAGTATTATGATAAAGAGACCGGTTTGCACTACAACCGCCACCGGTACTACAATCCACACAGCGGCAGCTTTATCAGCCAGGACCCGATAGGGCTGTTGGGGGGCATTAATTTTTATGCGTATGCGCCGAATCCGTTAAATTTGATCGATCCGCTGGGACTTGATACCTGTTCTGTTAATACGTTAAGAAATGCAAGAAAGAATAACTATGCCATTTCACCTTCTCAGCGACAAGAAATTATTGACTCTATAGATAACATCAAGCTTAAAGGTATTTTCTCTGAACTATATCGTCCCGGAGCAAATATTCCTGATGGAGGAACTGCGGCATCTATACTGTATACGAAAACCACAGGGCAATTAGTCGGTGGTTCTGATCATATAGCTAAGGGAACAAGCTATCTGGAAGCACTTAAAAGACTTACCAGTGGCACAGGGAAATATAAAGGAGAGGTGCTCAGTGGTTCTGATAGAAGTTTGGCCAGCTATTTGATGAGCGATCTAAAAGAAGCTCTAGGGTTTATTCCATGACAATAGATACTGCTGTTCATAAATTAAAGGCATGTTTTCCTATGTTTGATAGAACATATGATGGTGAAGATGATGTCTATCTGACATATGGTGCTTTTGGATCATTTATTTTAGATTTAATCAACATATACATGTCTGATGTTAAGTCTTCTCAAAATTATTTTTATTCTAATCTGAAACAAATTTATAAAAATAGAGATTATGTTGAGCGTGAAATATATAAAATATTTTCATTTATTGATGAGATATTTTTGGGGGATGATAAATCCATGAGAGATGTGTTAAATACATGTATTTTTGAAGCATTGATGGGAAATGATTATAGTTATAATTTATCTCGTAAATATTTTAGCAAAGAAACATACAATCACTACTTAGAAGTAACTAAAAGAGTTATTTAACACTGTAGCCGTAAAAATAGCCAGGAAAGATATACCACGACCTTCCCGGCTATTTTTACTTACCAGTAGGTTACGATTCTAAACCTTCATTCCCCGGAGCGCCATTTTAGTAGCGTTCTGGATCTCCCGGTTAGCCTGCTTAATCTCCCGCAACTGCTGGCGCAGGCGCTCCCGCTGTGCTTCAGCGCGTTCACTTCATCGCTGTCCAGAACCAGCACAATACAGCCGTCCGATATTTTAACGGTGAGATGTGCGCGCGTCTCACGACTTTGGCGATCTTATCTTCAGCATGGATCCCGCCGGAGGCGAAATGACGCCTGCGGCAGGCTACAGGACGAGACGCTGGGCTGCCGCTACCGCCATGACGTGCGAGACCGGCTGGTTTCCCGGACGGTCAGCCGTCACGACAGCGGACTGTTCAGTACCGGCTACCGTTACGACCGCAACGGCAACCCCGAAGCGCGCAGCGACAGCCGCCTGGGACACGAATACTTCAGCTATGACCCGGTGGGACGGCTGCTGGCCCATACCTGCCCGGAAGGGCGCGTCACCCGGTTTATTCAGGACGCCGCCGGCAATCAGCTGCTGACGCAGATACGGGCGCAGGATGACTCCCCGCAGGGCTGGTGGCGCGAAGGCGAACTGCACGGCGTGCGCTACCTGTTTGACCGCGCGGGCAACCTGCGCCGCCAGAGCGACCGTCAGGGCAACCATCGCCAGCTGCGCTGGGACGGCAACCACCGCCTGCGCGGCACGCGCGACAGGCAGCACACCACCGAATATGGCTATGATGCCGCCGGGCGGCGGGTGTTCAAACGCAACGCGCAGGAAACCACCTGGTTCTGGTGGGACGGCGACGCCCTGCTCGGCGAGGTGACCCGCCCCAACAGCACGCCCGGCCTGCCGGACACCGCCGCCGCTGACCCTGACGACGCCGGCGCCGCCGCACGGCGCAAACAGGCGGCGCGCACACTCTGGCCCGCCATCCAGGAGTACGTTTACCGGCCCGGCAGCTTTATCCCCTTCGCCCTGCTGCCCGACCGTACGCAGCCGGACGCGCGCATCCACTATTATCACAACGACCTCAACGGCTGCCCGCTGCGCCTGACCGACAGCGACGGCAATATCACCTGGGAAGCGCAATACCATGCCTGGGGCGGGGTAAAACGCCTGACGCAGCAGGTACACAACCCGCTGCGCTTTCAGGGGCAGTATTATGATAAAGAGACCGGTTTGCACTACAACCGCTACCGGTACTACAATCCACACAGCGGCAGCTTTATCAGCCAGGACCCGATAGGGCTGTTGGATGGGTTGAACCTCTACAGTTATGTACCTAATCCGCTGGGATGGATTGATCCACTGGGGCTTGATAGTTGTGCTTTAGGAAAAAATATGGGAGCCAGAAAAGGTGATGGAATGGCTAATCATCATCTTATTCCTGAAGAACTAATAAAAGATAGAAATTTTAAAGGACTATTTGACCGACTTAAGAAATTTGGGTGGGATGGCGATGGTGCATCTAATGGTATGTTCTTGCCTGGCTCAAAAGCTCTCTCTGATAAAATAGGTTTGCCAGGGCATTGGTCTAATCATAATCAATATACAGGAGCAATAAGAAATAAATTAACTCAACTTGCAAGTCAAGCAAATAGATTAAGTGATACTCAATTAGCATTAGGTATAAAAAACATACAAAACTGGGCTAAAGAAGGGCTTGAGAACGGAGTGTTTAGGGTTGATTCTAATACCGGGAGGTTAATATGAATAAAATCAATAGTGATTTTTATATTATTCAATATGCTCCTAATGACGAAGGTATTCCTCATTTTATGGATAAAGAATGGATACCAGAGTTACCTGATTATGATATTTATGTAAGGCCACCTTGTGCAAAAAACTTTGAAAAAAAATATACTTTAAAAATCAAATCATACCAACTCGATGGAGACTATTTTATTAATGATAATTTGGTATCCTATGATTTTTTAGAGTTATGTGAAGATCTTAATGTAAATTTTATTCATATTCCAACAGATATAAAACTATTTAGAAACAAAACACCAGCTAAAAAATATTATACTTTCTTCGTTTTGGACTATTTATCTATTTTGGATAAGAACAAATCAATCTTCACTATATCTGAAGATATAGATAGTGGCAAACTTAATACTCCTGAAGATAGAGGATTAGATAAAACATATTATGATAAAATAGATAGATTCTGTATTGTAGATGATGTGTTTAGTCACTTGTTTTTTTGTCAAGATATATCTCAGTTCGTATGCTCTGGTGTGTTTAAAGAGAAATTTGAATCTCTTAGATTAAAAGGTATTACGTTTAAGCCAATAGATAATGAATATAAATACGATGCTTGGGAAGGATGGTTGTAATGGATATATCTTACAGTATTGCTGGGAATTTTTATTATTTCCGGTTTTTTATTTATTAGCCTACTAAACAAGTACGTCCTTAACCATCTGCTGACCCTGACGACGCCAGCGCCGCCGCACGGCGCAAACAGGCGGCGCGCGCTCTCCTCTCTGGCCCGCCATACAAGAGTACGTTTACCGGCCCGGCAGCTTTATCCCCTTCGCCCTGCTGCCCGACCGCACGCAGCCCGATACGCGCATCCACTATTATCACAACGACCTCAACGGCTGCCCGCTGCGCCTGACCGACGGAGACGGCAATATCACCTGGGAAGCGCACTACTATCCCTGGGGCGCAATAAAACTGCCTGACGCAGCAGCGTGCATAACCCGCCGCGCTTTCAGAAGCAGTATTATGATAAAGGGGCCGGTTTACACTACAACCGCCACCGGTACTACAATCCACAGATCGGCAGCTTTATCAGCCAGGACTCAACAGATTGCCCGACAGAGTCCGTCTGTATCCAGTTATGACAAATTTCGCTTGAACAAACTGCCCCGTTGCCATTAATAATAGTTTTGTAGTAGCCGTGCGACAGAAGCTAGCTTTTTGCTTTTACAGAAATAAATGGATAACTCAGGATTTAGTTAGGCAGATATATCTACACAGGAAGTAAATTAATGAAAAAAATTCCACCTTTCCAGCTTATACCTCATCCTCTGACTAAAAAGGCTGAAGCCTTACCTAAATTTAAAAAGGCACCTGAACCTATCGGCTCTCGTCATAAATTAGGTGGCAGCCCCGATTTTATTCAGGGCGGCGTCTGGCCTGACTGTCCAGAGTGTGGTGAACAAATGAGTTTTTATGCACAGTTAGATTCAATCAATGATAACTACTGTATTGCAGATTGCGGCATGATTTATGTATTCGTCTGTTTCGATTGCATTGAAGTTAAGTCATTTATCGAATTTTATTAATCATGCTTCAAACAGCAGACATGTAAAAATAACGTCTCCCAATATTATCACGACTGCCACAGCCGCCTGCGTTACAGGCGGCTGTATTTCCTGCTATTTCGCTATTACTTTTTCATCTGTTGCAGCACGTTAATGCACTGATTATCCTCATTATCGCTGGGTGAGATTAGCGCCAACAACGCGGCGGCTGGCGTCACTACCGCACCCAGCGCTACGGCAGCTGCGCCGCGAGCCAGTAGCGGCCCGGTTTTCACCCCGGCGTCCGGATTTTTAAAAGTGCCGCGCACGTAAAGCGGCGATCGCAGAGTGATAATACGTATCCCCTTGCTCTCCGGATTAATATTAAGATCCATTCGCTCATTGGCGAAGTTAACGTTGCCGGAAAGGTTGATCACCGCATTGGTGGTATCAAACACAAACAGCCGCGAGGTCGCCAGCCCGTTGCGCAAGTCCAGATTCGCCGCCGCACAGTTGATACGCACCTCATCATCACCGAACAGTTTGCCAACCACGTAGTTGCCGACGTTCAGGCCAACAATCTCCATCAGGCTACGGCTGATAACGCCATCGTTCATCAACAGTTTCACTTCACCGTTGCTGGTCGCCAGCAGATCCGCCACCGAGTTACCGTTGCCGTTCAGCGAAGCATCGCCGTTGAGCTGCCCCAGGCTGTTCTGCATCGCCTCGACGCCGGGGAAAAGCTGGCGCAGATGCAGCTTACGCGCATGAAGATCGGCGCGGCCACGCATCGGTGTGCGGCTTCCTTCCAGACGGACGGTGGCGTTGAGATTGCCGCCCGCCACGCCAAAACGCAGCGGATCGAGCAACAGATCGCCGTTTTTCAGCTCCAGATGGGTGTAGAGATCGCTTAACGGCAGCGAATCGCTGTGTTCGATACGCTTACCGCTAAACTTCACATCGGCATCCATTACGTCCCAGCTTTTGGTATCAAAGCGATCGTGCGGCAGCACGCGATCGGCGGGCTGCGTAGAGGTATCGCCGCGCTGCGCTTTTGCCTTCGCGGTTTTCTCGCTGCCTTTACCGGTATTCACACCAATCAGCGGGCCAAGATCCGCCATACGCAGCTGGCGCGACTCAACCTCTCCGCTCAGCTTCGGACGCGGTTTGCCCTGCGTATAGGTCAGCGAACCGTGGATATCGCTGTCACCGATATGACCATTAAAATTTTGATAGTGGAAAACGGCACCGTCCTTGTCGCGGAATTTGACCCGCAGATGACCATCCGTTTCATACGGCGGCGTATCGGGCAGCAGTACGCCGGTCAGCTCATACAAATTAGCCAGCGTATCGCCGGAAAAACGCACGCGCAGATCCAGGCCGCCCAGGTTCATTGGATCCTGTAAGCTGCCGGTAATATTAACGCGCGTGGTGCCGTTGCGTACTTCGGCCTGCACCGGGAACGGCGTGGTTTTACTGCGTAGCGACAGCATACCGCCCAGCTTGCCGCTGCCCTGTAGCTGCTGATCGTTGTAGGTGCCGCTGGCGCGCCAGCCAAACACAAAGTCCGCCGCGCCCTTCTGCTTATCATCGCCGCCAGCAACCTGTCCGTAAGGCACCGGTTTGCCCAGCGGATCGACATCCATTTTGACATTAGCCTTATTCACCGCATCGCGGTAGGTAATATGACCGCGATCGAACAGAATATTATCCAGCCGAAACGACCAGGCGGACGGCGTCTGTTTCTGCTCCTCTTCCTCGCCGCTGTTAGCAAGGTTAAAGGTCCAGTTGTTCTTTTTATCCGCCGTCTGGATCAGACGAGCATCAGGCCGCTGTAGCTTAATCCAGGGTATGAAGATCTCTTTATGCAACAGCGCCAGCGGCGAAATAGTGGCATCGGCGCGTTGCAGATGCACCATGGTTACGTCGGGGATATCCGGCGGGTTACCCAGCATGATATCTTCAGCGTGAATCTGCGGCCAGGGTACCCAACGACGCCAGCCTGGTTCATCACGATTGCGCACCCAGTTAACGCCCAGGTCGCCGCGAATGGCGAAGGGACGGTTTAATTCTGTCGATACTTTTTGGTTAATGGTGGGTTTCAGGCGATTCCAGTCGAAGGTAGCGATGACAATAATAATCACTACAATCAACAAACATAAAATCCCGATAATCCAGCTGGCAATTTTTCCTGCGCGTGACATCTCCGTCTCCTTACCTGCAATCTGTCTGGTAAAGATAGTAGAGAGCAGCGGAAACGGCATCAGGGAAGCAGAAGCGGCAGATCGCTGAGCTGATGAAAAGGCGCGGGGCGTGAGAAAAAATAACCCTGCGCGGCAAAGGCGGTTGACTGGCGAACCTGCTCCCACTCTTCGGCGGTTTCAACACCTTCAACAATCACGCCCTTGCAGTAGCGGTTGATCAGCGCCAGCAGCATGGTGAACAGGCTGCGTCCTTCTTCACTGCCGCGTAGCAGGACAAACAGCTCGCGTGCCAACTTGATATAATCGTAATTTAGCTCGGTCAGCGCGGAAAAATTTGCCATTCCCGAACCAAAATCATCCAGCCATAGCGCGCCCAGCTCCGGCATCTGCGCCACAATTTCTTCCTGCGGTAAAACATGATGCTCAACCAGTTCGAAACGAACCCACGGCAGGCGGGCGATTAACGCCCGCAGCGGCGCATGATGCTGTACCGCGAGCAGCGTCGGGCCATCGATATTAACAGAAGCAACGCGATCGGAACCGAGGAAAAAATGTTCCCGGCTACCCAGCAGCTCCAGCTGTTCATAGATAATCGCTAAGCGTTGCCCGATGCTCAGCGCGGCAAAATAACGCTCCGGTGAAATCCGCTGCTCCGGCGCGGAGGGATGCGATACGGCGGTCAGCAACTCAATTGCCATCAGACGCCCCGTCACCTGGTAAATCGGTTGAAAGGTGTAAGAGCGCTGGCATGTCAGCCAGTAATGCTGCGGTTCCTGATGTTGTTGCGAGGCAATTGAAGAAGGAAACCGATAGCTGATTTTCTTCATCCTCATGATTTTTTTCCCGGTTAGCAGGCTATGTCCTCAGCCGAGGGCAGCACGTGGCGCAGCTTCACTGGCTTACGCCACGTTGAGGCCGCCCACTTTATCAGGCATAACAACTTCCAATCGTAACAATAACGTTGTGATTTACGGTTTGATCGCCGCTTATATCAGCAGGTTAGCCACTTAAGTTAAATTAAAACACCGTTTTAAAATATTGACTCACCGCGGTCCCCGATAGAGACTAGGACAAATTTTCATGACGGGGTAACCATGATGGCAGCGAAAAAAATAGCGGTAATCGGCGAGTGCATGATTGAACTTTCACAACAGGGCGATGCGTTGAAGCGTGGCTTCGGCGGCGATACCCTGAACACAGCCGTTTATATTGCGCGTCAGGCAGATGCAGCGCAGCTGACGGTGGAATATGTCACCGCGCTCGGTAACGACAGCTTCAGCGGTGAGATGTTGGCCGCCTGGCAACAGGAAGGGGTAAATACACACCTGGTGCAGCGCATGGAAAATCGCCTGCCCGGCCTGTATGTAATTGAAACGGATGCGCATGGCGAACGTACTTTCAGCTACTGGCGCAACGAGGCCGCCGCACGTTTCTGGCTGCAAAGTCCCCAGGCGGAGGAGATTTGCCAGCAGCTGTTGCAGTTTGACTATTTCTATCTCAGCGGCATTAGCCTGGCGATCCTGCCCGCAGAAGATCGACAAAAACTGATGACGCTGCTGGCCGCCTGCCGTCGCAACGGCGGTAAAGTTATCTTTGATAACAACTATCGCCCGCGCCTGTGGCCGAGCCGTGAAGCCGCGCAGCAGGCTTATCAGGCGATGCTCGACTGCACCGATATCGCTTTCCTGACGCTGGATGATGAAATCGCCCTGTGGGGCGAAGCGTCAGAGGAGCAGGTTATCGCCCGCACCCGCGCCGCTGGCGTGAGTGAAATTGTGATTAAACGCGGTGCAGATGCCTGCCTGGTTGCGCTGGAAGATGCGCCGCTGTTGGAAGTCCCGGCAATACGGCTGGAAAAAGAGAAGATTATTGATACGACCGCCGCGGGTGACTCCTTCAGCGCCGGTTATCTGGCGGTACGTCTGTGTGGCGGCAGCGCTCAGCAGGCAGCCGAGCGCGGACACCTGACCGCCAGCACGGTAATTCAACATCGCGGCGCAATAATTCCGTTGAGCGCTATGCCGCAATCCTGACGGCGCGTATGCTGTTACTTTCCGCCATCGCACAGGAGAGTAAGAGATGCTTAAGGTTTGGGGGCGTAAAACCTCGTCGAATGTACAGGCAGTGATGTGGTGCATCGGTGAACTGGCGCTACCGTATCAGCGCGTTGATATCGGGCACAAGTATGGCGGCAATCATACGCCGGAATTTCTGGCGATGAATCCGAACGGGCTGGTGCCGGTACTGCGCGATAGCGAAAGCCAGCCGCTGTTTGAGTCTGCGGCGATAGTTCGTTACCTGGCCAGCCGCTACGGCAACGAAGAATTTTGGCCCCATGAACCGCTGGCGCGCGCGGAGGTAGATATCTGGGCGGAATGGGCAAAATCCAGCGTCTACGTGGCCTTTATCCGTCCCATCTTCTGGCCAATGGTGATGCAAAAAGAAGAGCGTGATATTCAGGCGGTGAAGCTGGCGATAGATAATCTGGCGAAATTGCTGAAGATTGCCGACGATCGGCTGGCACAGCACGATTATCTGGCAGGCGACAGCCTGACGGTAGCGGATATTATGTTCGGCACGCTGCTTTATCGCTACTACACGCTGGATATTACCCGTCCGATATTGCCTGCGCTGGAAAACTATTATCAGCGCTTAACACAGCGTCCGGCTTATCAGGAACACGTTATGATCTCCTGGGATGAACTCCGCAGCGGACTACACTAAGTTAGTAAACATTCACATCATCTCTACAGGGCGGACGCTTTAGGGCGTACCGCCTTATTAATCTTACTGTTTCTCTTATTTATCTTATTAACCATAAAATGTTCTGGTTTTCCCACTGTTGCTGGTACTAAGCCTGACTGTTTCTTACGATAAAAATCAACAACAATGCTGATGTTTATCTCCTAATTCAAATCGCTTTTTTTGCCGCCAGGCTAAATCTGAAATGCTTTTTTGCCACCAGGAAACGCTGGACGCGCAGCGCCATCACCGCCAATGATAAATAAAGGCCGCCTGGTTTTTATCCTTTTGCGGCGGCGCTGGCCTTTAACCATCACGTTTATCAGGACAGGTTATGAAAGCAGATATTTTCAATCTATGGCCGCACGGCGATGCGCCTGGCGCCAGCCAGTCTTCCGCCAGGCCGCAAATTATCGACTTAGCAAAAGAGTTCGAACCTTATAACCGCGCGGCCTCAGGCGTTCGCTGCCCTGAACTCGCCGTCTGGTATCCGGAAGAATCGAACGGCACCACGCTGCTGGTAGCACCGGGCGGCAGCTTTACGCGCATTATGATCGATAAAGAAGGGAGTTCGCTGGCAACCTTTTTTACCGCCATGGGCTACACCTTAGCGGTGATGACCTACCGCCTGCCCGCTGACGGCCATCATGAGGGGGCCGATGCGCCGCTGGCAGATGCCCAGCGTGCGGTGCGCCTGTTGCGCGAGCGCGCTGCTCGCGGACTTAACGGTAAACGCGTTGTAATGCTTGGCTTTTCCGCTGGCGGTTACGTAGCGGCCAGCCTCGGCACACGTTTTACGGAAAAGCTTTATCCACCGCAGGATGATATCGACAACCTGTCACCGCGCCCCGATGCGCTGGTGCTGGTCTATCCGGTGATCACCATGCGCGACGGTATGGCGCACGCAACATCACGCCAGCGGTTACTGGGCGACTGGCCAGATAATAAGACCGTTGAGGCTTATTCACTGGAAACGCGCGTCAGCCCACAAACGCCGCCAGTGCTGTTGATTCATGCGGTAGACGATGAAAGCGTGCCGGTAACCCACAGCATGGCCTTCTTCAGCGCGCTGCGTGAGCAGAAAGTACCGGTAGAGCTGCACTTCTATGAACGTGGCGGTCACGGCTTCGGCATGCGCAACCTGGCTGACTCCCCGCTGGCGAGCTGGCCGATGTTGGTAACCGAATGGCTGCGAGCGCAGAAAACCGCTATCCCCGCAGGTTAATTATGCTGACAGCCACAGCAATGCAGTAAGTGTGCGCTTACATCGGTAAGAAAAGCACCGGACAGGAGCGGGTCAGAGCGATAATGTTTTCTCTGACCCGCCCCATTTCAGGACTGCGGCGCAGGAATATCAGAAACCTCGGTTTGCCCTCTTCCGGCGTAGCCACTACCGGCGCAGGCAGCGGTGCCATAATTTTTTGCCAGCTGTCATGCAGTGCCTGGATATTTGCTTCCGGCTCGCCCTGCGGCTGCATTAATACCATAGTCAGCTCCTGTGAAAGCTGCTGACGCAGTTCCTGATTCAGCGCCGTTAGCGTCAGGCTATTGAGGAAATCCTGCCGGAATTTTTGATACTGCTCCGGCGCGATATCCACTACCGCATTCTGCTGCGAACGCAGACGCTGGCTCATCAGCACATCGGTATCGGTGCGTGCATAGGTGGCGAACAGTTTGTTCAGCTCGGTGGTTTTCTGCGCCATCAGCGCATCAAATTCCATCTGTGGCAGGCCGTTATCACGCACGTTTGCCAGCTCACGCGCAATCAACAGCATATTCTTTTCCAGCGTTTCCGCGCTCGAATCCACGCTGATCGCGCACTGCGCGCGCTGATAGAGCACGCGACAGTCGAAGCCTACCTGAACGCCCTGCGCCTTGCTGTCGGACAGCGCGCGCTGCACATGCCAGAACAGCGCTTCACGCGCCAGGTCACTCTGCCAGTAACGGATCAGATGTTGTGATTCACGGATCGGTTGCCAGGGCGTATCCCATATCAGCGACAGGCGATCCTGCTTCAGCGCCGGATTGACCAGCACCACCGGCTGCGTGGACAACGGCGTCAGAGTGGGAACGGGCGCAGGGGTTTCACGCCGTCCTTCCAGCGGTGAAAATGCTTTATTAATCTGTTCGCTGAGCGCGCGGCTGTCGATATTGCCCACGACAAACAGCGTCATCGCATCCGGCGTATACCATTGCTTATAGAAACTGTCGAGCTGCTTAACATCTACCGGTGCCTTCGGCGCTTCAGCTGGATCGTGCCCCAGCAGCGTTGAGCCTTTTAGACGATAGCGCCACCAGACATCGTGAGGATTAGGTGGCCAGCTGGCCCCTGGATCGTAAGAGTTCAGCGCGGTGTTAACGACCTGCTCATTAATGGTCATTTTGCCCGCCGTGGCGGCGAGCCAGGCCAGCGCATCCTTTAACAGATCGGGGCGGTTATTCGGCAGGCTAAGGTTGTATTGCGTAAATTCATAGGAGGTGATGGCGGGCGGCAACGGGCGGCCTGGGTCCATCGCCTGCTGCCAGAGCGCACGCTGCTGCGCCGGATCCAGCTCGGTGTTATGCACCATTGCCAGGCGAGGAAGCAGGTGGCTAAAGCCGGTCTGTTGGGCGTTTTCCATCAGCGAACCGGTATTCACCATCAGGCGGATTTCCACGCGATCGCTGGGACGCTGTGGCGTACTGAGCACCTGCCACTTAAAGCCGTTATCTAATTTTCCCTGCTGCCAGGCGGGATCGGGTTGGAGTGTTTCAGCCTGCAACGTGCCGCTAACGGCCGCCAGCAGCAGCCCACCAACTAAAAGTCGAATTCTGGTGCCCTGCATGTGAACCCCTAAATTACCCACTTAGTCTTATTGATGACGCGCGATAGTCAGGCGTTATCGTCCTGATGATAACGCACGGCGGGCGTACCGCAGTTAGACCACGCAAAAACAAGGTTGTCACCCAACGAAGTGAAATATCATATAAAAAGAAATTTAACCGTGTTTTTGCCTGCGCACGTGGCAGCTTGTGACCTTACACAGTCTTTGTGGGCTTTATTATGCAAATGCCTGGAGGAAGGGCAAGCAACGGCAAGCGCAGATAACGTTTTTTTGCAAAGTTTTATAATTTTAACGAATTTTCCCATCAGAAACTGGTTATAACACGTGCAAATCGACAAAAAGGAGAGCCGGGATATTTTTATCAGCTTCAGGCTCGCCCGAAATCTGACAATAAAGAAAGGAATTTTGGTCAGAAGGCATAACGTGAAAAAGCGTCGTCTGTTTTCAGACGACGCCTCGTTAAAGGGCAAAATCTACTGCGGCCATCATGCTATCAGCGAGTGGTCTCCGATAGCTTTTTCGCTTTTTTGGCTGGAGAGAGCGTATCGTTCAGCTGCTGTTCATCCAGCTGACCAACCCGCTTCGCAACAACAATCGTCGCTACGCCATTACCTACAAGGTTAGTCAGTGCTCGCGCTTCCGACATAAAACGGTCAATGCCAAGAATCAGTGCCAGCCCGGCTACCGGCAGATGGCCTACCGCCGATAGCGAGGCTGCCAGCACGATAAAACCGCTGCCGGTAACGCCCGCCGCACCTTTTGAGGAGAGCAACAGCACTACCAGTAGCGTTATCTGATGCACAATATCCATATGGCTGTTGGTGGCCTGCGCGATAAATACCGCCGCCATCGTCAGGTAGATAGAGGTGCCGTCAAGGTTGAAGGAATAGCCGGTCGGAATCACCAGGCCTACCACCGATTTTTTACAACCCAGCTTTTCCATCTTATCCAGCATACGCGGCAGCGCAGACTCAGAAGACGAAGTGCCAAGCACAATCAACAGCTCTTCTTTGATGTAGGCGATAAATTTAAAGATATTGAAGCCGGTAACGCGGGCAATCGTGCCCAATACCACCACCACAAACAGAATACAGGTGATATAGAAGCAGATAATTAGCTGGCCCAACTGCACCAGCGAACCGACACCATATTTACCGATAGTAAAAGCCATCGCGCCAAAAGCGCCGATGGGAGCAAGGCGCATAATCATATTGATGATACCGAAAATGACCTTTGCGAAATTTTCAATGACGTTGAAAATTAACGTGCCTTTATCGCCCAGACGATGCAGCGCGAAGCCAAACAGTATGGCAAACAGCAGTACCTGCAAGATATTGCCGCTGGCAAAAGCGCCGATGACACTACCGGGGATAATATCCATCAGAAAAGCCACTACCCCCTGCTGCTCCGCCTGCTGGGCATACACGGCCACGGCTTTGGCATCCAGCGTATTAGGGTCGACGTTCATTCCCGCGCCTGGCTGAAGAACGTTAACGACGATCAGCCCGATAATGAGGGCAATAGTACTGACAACCTCAAAATAGAGCAGCGCGACCGCACCGGTGCGCCCTACCGCCTTCATGCTTTCCATACCGGCGATACCGGTCACCACCGTACAGAAAATTACCGGGGCGATAATCATTTTAATCAGCTTTACAAAGGCATCGCCCAGCGGCTTCATCTGAGCGCCCAGTTCCGGATAAAAGTGACCAAGCAGAATGCCGATAGCGATTGCAGTAATCACTTGAAAATAAAGACTTTTGAACAACGAGGTTTTCATAGAATCGTATCCGTTGACGGCGTAGGGTCCAGCGATAGCTATTATCATCAACAAAAGGTTGCACAAAAATAACACTGCATTAACAAGATTGATATAATCCATTTCTGTTTCTGCGGGGCATAAGCACAATTTATGAACTGAAACGCTTCAGTGCCTTTAACCATAACTAAAACTCAAGATAAGACGCTGACTGCAAAGATTTTCATTATCAAAACAGGGGGAAATACGGGAAAGTTAACGCTACAGAAGCGCGATAACGCGCTGCTGAAATCATCAGATGGTAGGGCAGAAAAAGGCGTACAGATCGTCAGATCTGACGCCATACATAGGGTTTTCAGAGGTCAGATGAGCAGGGAATGGTTGCCAGCCACTTCTCGAAATCGGCCAGGGAAAGCGGGCCATCGAACAGGTAGCCCTGGCCGATAGTAATACCGCGCGCCAGCAGCCAGTCGCGTTGCGCTTCGGTTTCCACGCCTTCGGCAATCACGCCCAGATCAGTAATTTCCGCAATTGCCGCCACGATCCTGACCATGGAGTCATCATCGGGCAGCATTGAAACAAAGCTGCGATCCATCTTTAGCTTGCTGATCGGCAGCGATCGGAACTGATGCAGGTAGCTGAGGTTGGCGTAGCCGGTGCCGAAATCATCCAGTGCCACCGCCACGCCCGCTTCCTGTAGCGCGCCAAGCAGGCTTTTTGCCTGAGCGGCATCGCCAATCTGCGCGGTTTCCGTCAGCTCCAGTACCAGACTGCCGGGACGAATTCGATGACGCTCCAGCAACTCCTGTAAATGCCAGACGGTGCCCGACTCGCGCAGCTGTAAAGCGGAGATATTAACGTTCAGCGGTAACAGGATGCCGCGCTTCTGCCAGCCCGCCAGCACGCGGCACGCCTCTTCCAGCGCCCAGCGCCCCAGCGCGCTAATCACGCCGATCTCTTCCGCGTTGGCGATCAGCTCCTCCGGCAGGCTGTAGCTGCCATCGGGTTGACGCATACGCAACAGCGCTTCCGCACCAACCAGCTCGCCGCTGGCCATATTAATTTGTGGCTGGAGAAATAGCGCAAACTGCTCCTGTTCCAGCCCCTGCAGAATATCGTGCTCCTGCGTCAGGCGGCGCTGCGCCCGCTCGGTAAGCTGCGGATCGAAGAACAGAATCTGGTTTTTTCCCTGATGCCGTGCCGACATCATGGCAGAAACCGCCCGCCCCAGCAGCTCCGGCGCGCTCAACTCCATGGCATCACGTTGGGCGATGCCAATGCTGAGCGTCGGGCGCAACTGCACCTGTTGCAGGCTGACCGGCTGATTCAGGCGATTCATCAGATTACGTGCCAGCCGATAGGCGCGGAACGGATTGTTGGCTTTCTTCACCAGCAGCGCGAAATCGCTGACGCCCAGCTGACCGACCACGGTACGTTCTTCAATCACTGCGCGTATTTTTTCCAGCAGCGTCAGGGTCAGCGTATCGCGCTGCTCCTCCGTCAGCACGCCGTTCGCCTCTAATAGTGTTTCAATACGTACCACGATCACGCTGAACGGCCCGCTGTGAGCGGCGGCTTTCAGATGCTGTTCCAGCAGCGCCAGAAACAATGTGCGGTTGGGCAGATCGGTCAGGGCGTAATGAGTCGTCAGGCGGCTCATCTCATCATGCACCGATTCCAGCACCTGCTGGTTACGGTTATAACTGCGGATCAGCATGCCGATCTCATCGTCATGATGCAGCTTCGGCAGCGGCAGCTTATGGGTCAGGATATCCTGCGGCGGCAGATCCTGTAACGTACCGGCGATATCACGCAGCGGATGGATCACCAGACGGTTGATGCACCAGCTGATGGCGACGGAAAGGATCAGTGCCAACAGCAAATAGGTTGTCAGCATAGTGGAGATGGTGCTGAGGATAAACTGATAGACGCGCCAGGAGTCCGCCTGCAATACCAGATAGGCCAGCGGCTTGGGCGAGGCGGCGCTCTGCACTGAATAGAGCGGCACGGTAATCTGTACCGGTAGCTCAAACAGCCGGGCAATCAGCCGCGGCACCGGCCTTTCGTTATCAAAATCGGTATGCAACGCCTGGAAAGCATTCGGCAGGACCACGTCAGCGCGCGTCAGGATCCCGGCGGGTTTTAAAGCATTGAGGATGCGTTCGGCCTCAGGAATATCGGCGCGTAGTACCGCCTCGGAGAGCGGCTGGCGTACCGTATGCGCAATATTCTCCATCTGCTGGGCGTAGTCCGTTCTGCGCTGCTGCACAAAGTGGAAGAGCTGGATGACGATAAAAATACAGATGGTCACCACCGCAACGCCAGAAACCGTTGCCATCTGCTTGATCGTAAGTGACCGACTAACGCGCAAAGCTATTCTCCAGACCCCGGAAAGCGGGCAATAACGATAAAAGCAACCAGGAGTATATCTCATGGTTGCTGATTTTTAAGTAAAGATAGTGTCGGTGGTAAACCGATTGATCGTTATTTGAAGTCGGCGTAAGGCACCAGCGGCTGCGGCGGCAGGTTAAGATCGCCTTCCCAGCCTGCCAGCGAGTAGCGGGCATAAATCAGACCATGGCTGGGGGTATAATCCTTCGCCTGCTGAATATCGACCGCCGCACCCAGTGTCCAGTGAGCGGTGAGACGGCGTTCCACTGCGGCGCGAAGCGTATAGCCAAAGCCGCTGCCAGAGCTGTCTGCGGAAGAATCGCTCGGACCAGTTTGGTAGCCAGGCCAGACCGGGTAACGCTGCTGCGCGCGCGTTTTGGAACGCGACCAGGAAACAGATCCACCAACGTCGAAAGACCAGTTTTCCGTGCGCTGCCGATAGTTCAGCGGCACCGCCAGCGAGAAATATTGCTGCGGGCTGTAATAGCCGCCCTGCCCAAAAGCGTAGTCGCTGAGATCTTTCTGGTAATGCCACAGCATGCTGTTTACGCCGATGGTGGCACGCCGATTATCTTCATTGATCCACTTATAATAATAGCCCGCCATCAGACGCTCGCGACTATTATCCGCGACGTTTTTGCCGGTGATCTGATGGGCGCTGAGATCGGCCCAGACGCCGTGTGCGCCGCCGCGATCGTAGCTCAGCCCAACCGAGCCGCCAGTTGCTACCACGCCGCCCCAGCTGCGTTCGCCCTGCGGGCTGGGATCGCGCGCGCCAGCATAGGCCAACAGCGAGCTGGAGATCGGACGCCGGGAGGCGGTAAACGTCAGGCCAATATCTTTTACATCGGTGTTCCAGCTAAGCCCGCCCACCCAGTTAACCACCTCAAAGCCCATCGGTGATGTACCGAAATCCGCCGACCAGCGCTCGTTCTGCCAGCCAATGCCAGGCGCAATCCCTTCCTGGCGCTGCTTCACATCGCGGTCACAGCCGGTGCCATTGTCGGCGCAGGTGCCGAACACCTCGCTATACCTGCCGTTCACGGTGGAGAAAGTGCCTGCCGAAACCTCAACGCGATCGACGCGTACAAAACTTTTGCCGGAGGCGAGCGGCGTCTCCAGCTGAAGCATAGTGGTGTGTGCCGTCAGATCGGAGATGCCACCGGTGCCCTTATTGCGCGAATAATCCTGCTCCAGCATCAGTGTGGTTTCCTGTCGCTGATACAGATCGGCGGCGTCGCTGCGGATACCACGCTTCAGCCAGTCATCATCGGGCTGATTGCGCATCAGACGGGTAAAAAGCAGGTTATTTTTCGGCAGCGCAGGCGTAATGCCGCTGGATACCATTGCCTGACGATAGTCCATCAGCGCCAGAGCGGGCTGCTGTTGTGCCTCCAGCCGGGCGGCGTCACGAAATACCAGCGCGCTGGTCTGCGAGGGCGATTCCTGCTGTGCGCGCGGCTTCAGCTGTTGATAAAGCTGGCGCGCATGGGCCGTTTCATCAACGCTCTGCCAGGCAAGCGCCTGCCGACGCCCGACGTTCAGACTCGCCTCGCCGCTGCCCGTGGGTAATGCGTTAAGCGCATTACGTGCTTCCGCCTTGCGGTTCAGCGCCACCAACGCTTCAATCTGCCCCAGCGCCGCATCCTGATTCTGCCGATCCTGTACCAGCAGGCGTTGATAGCCTTCCAGGGCCTGCTGCGGATATCCCTCCGCCAGCGCCCAGTCGGCCAGCGTCAAATCGCGACGCGGCGAGGCGGGTAGCTGATTCAGCAGCGCCGTCGCCGCACTGGTGTTACCAGCCTGACGCAACGCATCGGCCTGCGCATAGACTTTATCCTGCTGTAAACGATCGGCCAGTTCGCGCATATTCTGATTCCAGCGCGCCTGCGGCAGGCGGTTTAGCTGACGCAGCGCTTCATCGGCGCGGTCGCTGCCGGAGAGCCAGAGACTGTAAGCGTACACCTGCGCCGGATCGTCCGGCAGACGGCGCGCCATCGCAGCCATCAGCGCATCAGCCTGCTGCGGCTCGCCGGCGTTACGTAGCGCACCGGCTAACCGGTAATTAAGCCAGACATCATCCGGGGCATCCTGCTGCGCCTGGCGATATTTTTCCACCGCCTGCGCCCATTTTCCCTGCTGCGCCAGCACATCCGCTTCGGCGTGCAGAACATCACCACGCAGGCTGCTGAGCGTGCTGCCCAGCGCCCGCTGTTGTTCACCGTTCAGGCCATTGATAAAAGCGAGCGCCTTCTGCGGCGACTGCTGTTGATACAGCCCCACCAGCCGCCTGACCGCTGTGCTATTGGTGCGATCCAGCTGCCACGCCCGACGGAACAGCTGCTCCGCTCCGGCCCGATCTTTGCGCGCCTGCGCCACGTCGCCCAAGCCGATCAGCGCATAGCTGTCGCTGTTGTCCAGCGCACGCGCCTGCTGGTAGTGCTGCTCAGCACCAGTAACATCGCCTTTCGCCAGCGCTTTATCGCCGCTCTCGATCGCCAGCCAGTAACGGTTGGTCTGTAACAGACTTTGCCATTTGCCGACGCTGGTGCTCTGCTGTCCTGCCTGAATCGCCTGCTCCAGATAGCGCACCGCCCCGGCGCGGTTATTCGCTCGTGCCTGCGCCTGGCCCATTGCGCCCAGCAGATCGGCATCGCCTGGATTCAGCTTCAGCGCCGCCTGTAAAGCCGGGATCGCCGTCGCGCCATCGCCGTTATCCACCAGCGCCAGACCGCGCAACCGCGTCTGATAAGCGGGATCGGCCAGCATTTTCTGCTGACGCGCCAGCTCCTGCTCGCCGTTGCTGCGCGCATCGCCGCTGGTAAAGGTATCGAGATAGTCCCGCAGCTGCGCCACGCTTTGCGGCGTCACCGGCTGCGCCTGAATATTGCTCAACCACAGCTCGGCGGCACGATCGCGCCCGGCGGGATTATCCGCCAGCGTTTTCAACTCATCCGTCGCCAGGGAAGGGTTATCGTTCTGATACTGTAGCCGCGCCAGCTGCATCCTGACGCCGACGTTGCCGGGATAACGCCGATCCAGCGCCTGCAAATTAGCCAGCGCCGCCGGACGCTGCCCGTCGATACGCGCTACCAGGCTCCAGTATTCCAGCGCAATATCCACGCTGGGAAAATTACCGTTAAACAGCTTATCCCATGCGGCGCGCGCTTCCGGCACATGCCCGGAGGTCGCCAGCAGGCGCGCCTGCTGTAGCTGCTGACGCCCTTCTGGGCTAACCAACAGCAGCGCAGCCTGCGCTTCCCGCGTCGCCGGTGCATCGGGCGCGGTCTGTTTCAGCCGCGCCATAAACTGCTGTGCTTTTGCCTGGTCGCCCTGATGCAGCGCCAGGCGCAACTGTGCGGCAATCACCTCCGGGTTATCGGGGGCAATCTTCTCCAGCCGGTAGATCGCCTGAGTGACCAGATCATATTTATTGGTCGCCTCACCAACGCGCACCTGTTCCAGCAGCCAGGCCACCGGCGCTACCTCACGCGGCGCAGCCGTCTCTTCCGCCGCCAAAGCGGTACTGCCCAGACTCATCAGGCCCGGCAGCAACAGGCTCAGGCAGCGTAATCTCAGTTTTTGCATGGTTGCTCCCAGAGCGGCAGCAGATCGCCCTGCGCACTGAAACGAAAACGTTTCTCCTGCCAGCCGGTGCCAAACAGGGCCAGCACGCTACTGTAATAGGCATCGTTGCCGGGAGGCTGTTGCTGTACGCGCTGCTGTTGCGCCGTCAGAGCGAAAGAACCTTGCAGGAAAGGTAACAGCGCGGCGGAAAAGCCAACATTGCCCTGATTGGTCGTCGCGCCGGTCAGCACATTTACCCGCTCTGGCGGATTGCCCTGCTCTTCCGTCAGGCGCGCCATCGGCGCAAAGTGGTTCAACAGCGTGGCCTTACGCGGATCGTCATCGCTAAGCATGCCAGCCCATAAATAAACGCGGATCGCGTCATAGCTGCCCAGCGGCCCCTTCGACTTATCGGGACGCCAGCCGCTACCGCGCTGCCAGCGATACCAGTCGGGTGCCAGGCCTTTCGGCGCGCTCTGCTGTAGCAGTCGCAATGCGTTGCGATTAATCTCCGCCCACGGCCCCGGCAGATGGGCAACGCCCGCCAGCAGCTGTAAAGGCAGGTAGCTGGGGTTAATCATCCAGCTGTCATCATCAATAAAGCCATATTTGCCCGGCATCAGCATCAGGCCGAAGCCCTTGAGATCGGCGACTTCCTCTTTTGCCACCCGGCTCAGCAATAATGTTCCTGTGACCTGATAGCTTCGGCTGTGCCACAGACGGCTCGCCTGTAGCAGCGTCCAGCCGATCCAGAGATCGGCATCGGAGGCGGGATTGTTATCCAGCACCTGCCATTTCTGGCTGGCGCTCTCCTGCCCCCAAAGCCAGGCGGGCAGGCGCTGCGTCAGATCGCCCGCCGCCAGATTGTTCTCCGTCCAGTTCAACAGCAGATCGAACATCTGGCGGTCGTTCGCCGCCAGCGCGAAAAACAGCGCATAGCTCTGTCCTTCGGAAGTAGTGATATTTTTGCCGTCGCTGGGATCGATTACTCGCCCCTCTTCGCTAATGTAGTCGCGTTTGAACTGTTCCCAGTCGGGCCAGTTAGCGCAATCGGCGCTGGCGCTTACCGCCGTGACCAGCAGCATCAGCGCCATTGCCAACCGTAACGTCAGGCGTTTCAATCATCATCTCCAAGACGACGACGGGCAACCAGACGCATCAGACGCCAGACCATCATCGCAACAATGACCACAACGATCACTGCGAACAGCGCCAGCAGAGCCGGATGTGTCGCCAGCGCATGCCACAGCCGCTCCCACCACGGCAGATGACCAACAAAATAGGTTTCCCCCACACGCAGGCTGTTAACGCCCGATTCACGAATAACAGCGGCGGAGCCATAGATGGCGGCGCGCTTGCCGCTATCGAGCAGCGCATTGTTGAGCAGCTGATAGGCTCGAGGACTATCCGCCAGCAGCGCTACCACGCTGCGCTGATTGTGAAACGGCGACTGAAAGCCGATGATTGCCGCCATCGGGCCGTCAGAGACAATGGTGGTCTGGCTGGCGGCGGTGCGATCGCCTGCGGGCGCAGTCATGTTATCCAGCGGTGGCTGGCGTACCGGCATTTTTACCCAGCTTTTTGCTGCATCTACCAGCAGGTTAATACGGCTATCTTCACGTAGATCGGGAGGAATTGCGCCGATCATCAGTAAATCGGCATCGGTTGATTTGGCTTTTGACCAGTCGTCGGTAATCTGCACGTTAAGCGCCGGAAAACCGGTCTGCGCGCCGATATTGCCCAACGCATTCAGCAGTGCGCTAACCTGATCGGCTCGCGGCTGCGCGTTGACCAGCACCAGGGTTTGTGACAAATCGGCGAGGCGACTGAAGGGGAAACCCGCGTTCGCGAAGGCGCGTAGTGACGGCATCTCGATATAGTGGCGGTAGCCGGAAAAATCGATGGTGGAGTTACCGTCCACGACAACGTGGTTGGTCACCGGCGTCACCGTTTCACAGCGCGTTTCGTTGCCGCCGCCGATAACGGTCGCCGCGTAGTCAAAATCGAAGCGCAGCTGATTTACCACACCCAGGCGCAGCGCCGGAATCGTCAGCGACGTGCTGTTATCCTGCAATCCCTGAATCAGCGGAATATGCAGCAGCTGCTTGCCGCTGGCGCTTTTTACCAGTAGCGGATAGTCCTGCATAAACTGGTTGTTAAGATGGATCGCCAGCCGCGAGCCATCGTTTTGCCGCGGCGAGGTATAACGATAGGCGATATCCATATTGATACCGCGCGCGCGCACCAGGAAGAGATCCGGCGGCAGATTCAGCGTCAGGCTAATCGGCCAGGGCTGAATGCCATCACCCTGAAGCTGGTTCTCATACTGTTGCAGCTCGGAGAATTTGGTGGCGCGATCGGTGCGCACCCAGTTAGGCGCATCATAAGGCTGGCGCGGTGCCAGCTCTTTTACCGCCTCCACGGTAGAAGACTGCCCGCGCAGCAGCAGCTCGCCCTGCGCGATGCCTTTCGCCGCCGTTAGCAGATCTTCATCATTGCGCCCCAGCACCAGTAACATCTTCTGATAAGGATTATCGGGCTGGCTGATAAGCTCCACGGTGGGCCTGTCCACCGGCGGATAATCCTTCAGAAAATCGGGCCGCTGCGCATTGGTGGCGAATACCACCGCATGCTGCTGTTGCGGCAGCTGATTATAGAGCGCCGGGAATGACTGGCCGCGCCACTGCGCCTGTACGCCGAACCAGGAAGCCAGCAGCGCTGCGGCATGCTGCTGCACCTGCCCCGGCGCGGCAGCAAACACCATCGGCAGCTGTAGCGGACGGTTATCGCGGCTGTCGAAAAACGGCTCCGGGAAATCAGAGAGATCGTTTTTCAGCGGCAGCTTCTGCAAAGTGAGATCGAGGCGGCTCTCTTTACCGATATCTACCCAAATAGCGCTGTTCGCCGGGTTTTCACAGATATTGGTGTAGTGGCCCACCAGCTCAAAGCGCACGCGGTTAAAATCGCCGATAAAGCGCGGATCGAGGTTTAACGTCGCCTGGCTCTCTTTCCCCAGCTGTTCCGGCGTAATGGTTACCAGCCCTACCAGCTCATCATTCAGGTAGACCTTAAAATGTGACAGCGTCGGCAGCAGCGCGGGCGAAGGACGATAGCTGAGATGCAGTACCGCCTGAGTAACCAGCTCATCGCTACGCACGCCAAATTCAATCTGTCCGTCCGGGCGCGTGCCCTGTAGCTTAAAGCTACCCGGCGCAGGGGCAACGTTGCTGAACAGCAGCGCGTTATTGCGTACCGGCGCTGCCGGATCGACGGGCGCGGCGGCGAGCACGGGCGAAACGGCAGTCTGCGGCGCATCTATCGGCTGCGCCATATCGTTCGGCGTCGGATGGGATTCAGGAGCGCCGTAAGCCAGCGGCATCAGGCCCATCAGCACAGCGGTAAACCAGCTTATTTTTCTCGTCATTGTCGCATCATCAGTTGAGTCATTGTTTTACACCGGCAACGCCTGCCGGTGCGCTTCCCACGCCTTTGGGAAAAAATGACGCCAGCCAGGAGAGGAAGGCGGTCATCATGCGAAACAGGCGGCGCAAGCGGGCTGGCCCATACTCCGCCAGCCGGATATAGCCTTTAAAGCCCAGAATCATAATGTCGGTCAGGCTCTGCACCGGTTTATCTTCCGGGAAGCCGTCCTGCCACAGCGCCCAGGTATCGGCACGTGCGAAGGTGCACTGAATAAAATCGATATGCTGTTCCGTTGTGAGGTGGCTCAGGCGGATACCGGCCCGACGCCCAAAAACGCGCTGCACCGTGGCGGGAAAGCTAAATTCCTGCTGACCGCGTCGCAGCAACAGGTGGATCTCTTCGCCGTCGCGGAGCGCATCCGGCTCACGCAGCTCAACGCCGACGCCACCGTCCGAATAGTCGCGCAGCGTACAGGGCAGCATATGACCATCCTTACGGGCGATAGCGGCGGGCATCGCCATCTCCACGCGATGCGCCTCGCGGATCTGACGCGCCTCCACCGATACCGCCACTGCGCCACCGAGGATAATCATGTTGTAGAACACCCACAGCAGGCTCACCAGCACCGTTAATACTTCATTTTGCGGGCCATAAAAGACGCGCCAGCCCGCCATGATCACACCCGCCAGGTTAAGCAGCACCAGAATCATATAGGGTTTGGTGATCACCCAGTCGAGATGCTGTTCCTCTACCAGGCCGCCCTTCGCCGTGACGTTAAACTTGCCCTTGTGCGGGTTAAACAGCGCCACCGTAGTAGGCCGTGCGATATACCAGGCCAGCACCGTTTCATAGACCTCGCTCCAGAAAGAGTGGCGATAACGCCCCTGGATACGCGAGTTGGTCAGGCTGGTATGCAGCATATGCGGCAGCACGTAAATGGCGATCGCCAGCGCCGGTGCGAAGATGATATAGGCGTGAAACAGCAGGAAAGCGAGCGGTGCCAGCAGGAAAATCAGACGCGGAATGCCGGAGAGAAAGTGCAGCATGGCGTTGGCATAGCAGAGCCGCTGCACCAGTTTCAGGCCGCGCCCCAGCAGCGGATTATCGAGACGGAAAATCTGCACCATGCCGCGCGCCCAGCGGATACGCTGCCCGATATGCGCCGACAGGCTCTCCGTCGCCAACCCCGCCGCCTGCGGAATGCGAATATAGGCCGAGGTGTGACCACGCCGGTGCAGGCGCAGCGAGGTGTGCGCATCTTCCGTTACCGTCTCGACCGCGATACCGCCAATTTCATCCAGCGCGCTACGGCGCAGCACCGCACAGGAGCCGCAGAAAAAGGTGGCGTCCCAGGTATCGTTGCCGTCCTGCACCAGGCCATAAAACAGCGTGCCCTCGTTCGGCGTGCGGCGGAAACGACCGAGGTTGCGCTCAAAGGGATCGGGCGAGAAGAAGTGATGCGGCGTTTGCAGCATCGCCAGCTTGTTATCCTTAATAAACCAGCCCAGCGTCATTTGCAGGAAAGAGCGCGTCGGCACATGGTCACAGTCGAAAATGGTGACAAATTCGCTTTTGCACTCGGTGCGCAGCGCATTGTTGATATTGCCCGCCTTCGCATGTTCATGGGTCGGGCGCGCCACATACCTGACCCCGACGCTGGCGGCGAACTCGCGAAACGCCTGACGGTTGCCGTCGTCGAGGATGTAGATCGTTACCTTATCTTTCGGCCAGTCGATGCCCAGCGCGGCGTAGATCGTTGGTTTTTACCACGCTCATCGGCTCGTTATAGGTCGGCACCAGCAGATCGACGCTGGGCCAGAGGCGCGTATCTTCCGGCAGCGAGACCGGCTGGCGGTGCAGCGGCCACAGCGTCTGAAAATAGCCCAGCACCAGCACCACCCAGGCATAGGTTTCCGCCACGATCAGCAGCAGGCCGAAGGTCAGACTTACCGGATCGTCCCAGTTGAGCGTCGAAGTATAGCGCCACCACAAATAGCGACAGGAAACCGTGAGCGACAGGACGATCAGCATCATGGTCGCCAGCCGTCCCGGCACGCGCCTTACCACCATCGCCAGTGCCCAAAGCATCAGCACAAAGATAAACTGCGTGAAGAGATCGAACGGCTGTGAAATACAGAGCAGCGCCAGCGCAGCAGCAATCAGGCTGCCGCAAATAAACAGCAGTTTACGCAGCCCTGGCGACAGGCGATTAAGCTTCTCCTCCAGCCGCTCGCCCCGGTGAATATGCTGCGGCAGGCGATCGAGCCAGAGATACGCCTGCTGGCGCCAGCCAAACAAACGATGAAAGGCGTTGAACCTTTTGCGCTGGCTGCGGGTGCTGCCATCCTGCGGCAGAAACAGCAGCAGCCAGATACTCTGCGAGAGAAAGCGCAGGATATCGAGCGGTCGCGGGCGTTCCGGCGAAATATGCGGCCAGAGCGTGCGGCGCTGGGCGATAATGCGCTGCCAGCCTGGGGCTTCAAAGCGCAACAGCGACCAGCCCAGCACCAGCCAGAAACAGTGAATGCCCGCCGCCAGCGCGGAGCTCCCCGCCAGACGGTAGCCGTCGTAACGCGTACTTAGCGTCTGCCAGGCCGGTGCGGCAATCAACCAGCGTAACGGATTCATGTCCCCTCCCCGCCGGTATGCATAATCAGCCAGTTCGCCAGAGTCACAATCTCTTCACTGGCGAGCGCATGCGGACGATACTCGCCCAGTGGCTGCTTGTTCAGCAGCGCTTCAGAAAGCGCCTCATCACGATGGATCAGCAGCGGAATCAGATTGCGCAACGTGCCAATCCACAGCTGATGCAGATCCTGCTGAACCTTGCTGTTGGCGTTAAACAGATTGAGCAGATAAAGCGGCGGCACGGCAGCGGCGGACTGGTGCAGCCGCGTATGGCAGTTGCCATCGGCCACCAGCAGCTGAATCAGACGATCGACCTGCGCGTACACCGGCTGTAGCCAGGGATGTTCATCGCCGGGAAGATCGAGCAATACCCAGCGGTACTGACTTTTCAGCGTCGTCAGATGATGCAGCCACGGCGTAACGAAGGGTGCGGGATCGGAATAAAAGCGCCTGCGTTCTTCAGCGTTAAGCTGACCAAAGGGAATAAAATCGGGGCCGCCCGGATAGCGCAACGCCACCTGTGTTTGCGCCTCGCCATCCAGCGCCGCTCGCACCCAGCCGCGCGCCTCGCGCTGCGGCGTATTGAAATGCAGTCGCAGCTGGTTTGCGGGTGACCAGTCCATCGCGATCGCCGTTTCGCCCAGCTGCTGCAATGCCCAGGCCAGCGCCGCCGTAATCGAGGTCGCTCCCGTGCCACCACGTATACCCTGTAGAGCTAAAACCGGCATAGGCTTTCCTTTTCCTGCTGCGCAGCGGAAAGCTCATGCAGTAACGGCCAGCGAGCCAGAATCGCCGTCAGCCTTTCCTCACGTGCAATATCGACATAGCGAAATGCAGAAAACGAAAATGCCTCACCGAGGGTACTGATATCATCCGGCATTCCGGTATTATCGGGCATTGCAGAAATTTCTTGCGGTTGCTTCATTTATCTTGCCATCAAAGAGGACGCTGAATAGCGTTAATTTTTTCAGACCTGCGGTAAAAGCACAGGCGATACGTATGGCCTGTTTTTTATTATATTCAGTAAAATTATCCAGGCGAAATAAATCGCTGTCTATAATAAAATAGCTTCGGTTGAACCAATTTGCGAAACTTCTATGGCAATCTCTTTTACGCTCGGTATTGAGCAGGTTCAGAATGAATTAATCGATATGCAGCCGCCCGGCTGCTATTGGCTTACCGTTAACCGGCCTGAGGATGCGCGCAGGCTGGCACGTCAGGTTATGTCTGCACAAAAGGCGGTAACGCTGATTAGCGCGGGAGAAAAACCGCAGTCGTTACTGGAACCGGTTCTTTCTCCTGGGCCAGATCGTATTCCATGCTATTCGCTGGCAGAAAAACGCCGGGCGTTATTGGATTTGCCGGAAGATTTAGCGCGAATCCTTTCAGCAAAGCCACGGCTGATTTTATTTTTTAATGATTTTTCTTTCATTGAAAAACTATCACCTGCGGAATTAATTGCCTGGTTAAAAAAGATTAATCACATACTTTCCGTATGTAATTGCTGCCTGTTAATTATTACATCCGGTTCAGGTGTAAATAATTTACGACTGTCATTACTTAATACTTTTCGCCAGCTAAATGGGCTGGCGCATCTGGAATATCAACAGGACAGCTGGAATTATCGCGTGAACTGGTGGTGCCATGACAGCCGTCTGATGGCGGATCGCGCATTACGTCTGTCATATCAGCCATCCGGCGGCTTTGCAGCGATTCATGAAAAAACGCAGAACACACCGTTGACGCTCAACGATGAAGCGATCTGTATTGCGGAAAAACAGGTGCTGGAAGGCGCGCCGCCGCTCTCCAGTTACTGGCAGCTGTTTGACAGCAACGCGCTGACCGCTTCACGGGCACAGCAGGCCGATTCCGCCACGGTGATTTTCTCGCTGAGCCATAACGAGCAAATTCGTGAACTGGCGCAAGAGATACACAGCCTGCGGCTGTCACGCGGCGCGGGGTTAAAAATCGTAATACGTGAAATGCAAACCAGCCTGCGCTACAGCGATGAGCGCCTGCTGCTGGCCTGCGGCGTTAACACCATCGTGCCGTTTGGCGCACCGATGTCGCGCTTTTTAACCACGCTGGAGAGTTTACAGGGCCAGCGCTATAACCGTCACGTGCCCGCTAATCTGGATGCGCTGCTGCAATCGCTTCAGCCTCTACAGCTGCGCGGTTTTCTGCCGCTGGATAAATTTTGCCAGGCGGTAACGCAGCTGGTGGATAACACGCTGCTGCCGGAGAACGGCAAGGGGCTGCTGGTGGCGTTGCGTCCGGTCCCGGAGCTGAGGCCGGAGCAGGCGCTGACGCTCTGCAAACCGCGGCGTTACGGCGATCTGGTAACGCTGCTGGGCGATCGCCTCTATCTGTTTCTCTCTTCATGCCGCTATAGCGATCTCGATACCGCGCTGAAGTTTATTTTCCGCCTGCCGCACGATGAGCTGTTTTCCAACCGGCTGGTGTGGTTTGAGGATCTGCAAATTCTTTCCGAAGTCCGGCAGATGAAGGCGCTGGTGCCGGGGGCCTGGAAAGATATGCCGCCAAAACTCAACGTCGCCGTTGCCGAAAGCGCGCCGCCGCCGGTTCCGACGCTACGCCAGACGCCACAGCCGGTTACGCTCAGCATTCAATTAACCGAGACACCACGCGAATGACATTAATGGATGGAGTGCAGATCCTGATTCTGCTGCTGCTGATCGCGCTGCTGGCGAAACCGTTCTATACCCGCTGGCTGCCCGCACGCTGGCGTGGCCTGACACAACGGCTACTGCCGCCACGCTCGTTAAAATATGAAGGCACCTGGCAACGCCAGACTACCAAAACGGATAAAGATAAATAATGAATGATGGTAAAAAGACGCCGCCTTCAGGGACGGCTTTCTGGCGCAGCTGGCACGGGCTGGGTGGCTGGAACTTCTATTTCCTGATCAAATTTGCCCTGCTGTGGTTCGGCTACCTTAACTTTCATGCGCTGGCGAACCTGGTTTTTCTCGCCTGGCTGCTGTTACCGTTGCCGTCAATGCGCCTGCATCGCCTGCGCAACTGGATCTCGCTGCCGATCGCTATTGGCCTGTTCTGGCACGATACCTGGCTGCCTGGCCCGCAGAGCATACTGAGCCAGGGCGGTCAGGTTGCCGGTTTCTCCGGGGCTTACCTGCTCGATCTCTTTAACCGTTTTATTAACTGGCAGATGGTGGGTGCCGCCTTCGTGATGCTGGTGCTTTATCTGTTTATCTCGCAGTGGGTGCGCATCACCGTGCTGGTTTCGCTGATGCTGATCTGGATAAATATGATTAATATCGCCGGACCGTCAATCTCCCTGCTGCCGACGCGGGCCGCCACGCCGGAAGTGGTACTCAACAGTAAAACGTCAGCCGATAACGCCGCAGCAGATAAAAACGCGCTCGATGAATCCGCGCCGCCTACCAGCGCCAACCTGACCGCTTATCTGAACCGCTTTTACGAGACGGAGAAGCAGCGCGTCACCCATTTTCCCGCGTCGTTATCGCCTGATTCCCAGCCGTTCGATATTTTGATTATCAATATCTGCTCGCTTGCCTGGTCAGATATCGATGCGGCGCAGCTGCGCGAGCATCCGTTGTGGAAGCATTTTGATATTCTGCTTAACAACTATAACTCCGCCACTAGCTACAGCGGCCCGGCGGGGATACGCCTGTTGCGCGCCAGCTGCGGTCAGACCTCGCACAGCGATCTCTATAAGCCGACGCAGCAGCAGTGCTATCTGTTTGATAATCTGGCGCAGCTGGGCTTTAAAGAACAGCTGATGATGGACCATACCGGCGTGTTCGGTAACTACCTGAAAGAGCTGCGTGAAGATGGCGATTTGCAGGCGCCGCTGATGTCGCAAGAGGGGATCGCACCGGAGCTGACCTCGTTTGACGGCTCGCCGGTGTTCAACGATGCGCAGCTGATGCAGCGCTGGCTGGACGATCGCACCAAAAGCAGCGATGCCCGTACCGCCACCTTCTATAACCTGATCCCGCTGCATGACGGCACGCGAGAGCCTGGCAGCACCGGCACCGCCCCCTGGAAGCCGCGCGCGCAGGTGCTGTTCGATCAGCTTGACGCTTTCCTGACTAACCTGGAAAAATCGGGCCGTCGGGTTATGGTGCTGGTAGTGCCGGAGCATGGCGCGGCGGTCGTGGGTGATAAAATGCAGATGTCCGGGCTGCGCGATATTCCCAGCCCCAGCATTACCCATGTGCCGGTGGGCATTCGCTTTGTCGGTATGAAAGCGCCGCATCAGGGTCAGCCGCTGAGCATCGAGACACCAACCAGCCTGCTGGCGGTGTCTGAACTGCTGGCACGCGTGGTAGATGGCCAGGTGTTTAACGCGCCAAACGTTAACATGTCGGTGCTGACGGAAAACCTGCCGCAAACGCCGGTAGTGTCAGAAAATGATAATGCGGTGGTAGTGATGTATCAGGGCAAACCCTGGATTCGTCTGAACGGTGGCGACTGGGTACCTTATCCGCAGTAGAACGTGCAACAAACAGTAAAGCCCGCGCCTGCGGGCTTTTTTACGCCTTCACCGCCTGCATTCAGGCAATCTGTTCCGGCGTAATACATTCAATTAGCCGATCGAGAATAATGATCACCCGATCGCTGGCCTGCTCCATATGCGCCAGCGCGTCAGAAAGCGCTTTGGTATCGCCTTTCGCAAAAGCCGCCAGCGCCGCTCGCCCGCTGTTGTGAACGCTGGCGTGCGGTTGCTCAAGCTGGCGAAAATGGGTGTTATCGCTGAACAACGCTCGCCCTTCACCGCCGTAATACCACTTACCGAGACGGCATTCCTGATGGCTGTTGACGCTGGAGCGCATATCCTGATTGAACAACAGGGTATATACCTGTTGCTTCCAGATGATGTGATCGAGCTTAACGGTATTAAGAAACTGCTGACGGGAGATAAACTGGATAATGGCCTGCATACGCGTGGAGCGGGTAATGACCTCTTCCAGCGCCTCACAGGCCAGCGTCACGTCTCTTTTGATGGTAGCCAGCGCGCTCATGACGCCCGCCGCGTTTTCACAGACCTGACTGGCCAGATGATGAATATTGCCGGTTAAGATTTCTATTTTACCCGACTGATGTTTTACCTCTTCCGCCAGCGTTTTTACCTCACGCGAAAGCACCGAAAAACCGCGCCCCTGACTCCCTACTCTGGCAGCTTCAATTGCGGAATTAATCGCCAGCAGGTTAGTTTGATTCGCCAGCCGATCGATATCATTGACGCAGTCGTTTATTTCACCCACCGCCAGCTGTAAATCCTGGCTGACCGCATTTTCATTGTTCGCCCGTTCTTCAAACTGGCTAACCTGATTCATTAGCGCCTGAATAGCATTTTGCGCATAAAGGTTTTTTTCATTCAGCGCTTCAATTATCTCCTGCTCTTTTTTCAGCTGTTCACTGGAATTAAGCAGAGAATTTCGAATGATTTCTATACTGCCCATGCCGGAAAGTAAATTCTGACATATAATCCGCTCATAAATCGTATCTTTTTGAACCACAACGCTTTCCTGCGGTATGATTACGGGCTCTGGTCGTTTTTTCTTTCCGAAATGAAATAAACTAAAAGTATTGTCCATTTTACATTCGCTTATTTACTATAGCATTTTTACATTTAGCTACCACGCCAAGCCTGAGACGAATTAATCGCCGTTTTCCTGAAAAAGCTCGCGCTTCGCCACCCAACGTGCCTTAATTCTTTAAATAGCGAGAATATATTTATTCGCTTATAGCGAAAAGCATTAAAGCGCCGAGCTTCTTTCTTTAAGTGTTTTCTGGCAATAGACAATTTTATTAATCGGGGTTATTGACGCTGGTAATAAGCCATTTACGGGAAGTCGTGCGGAAAAAGTAATAACAGAACGTCATCGCACCGTGAAATTAATGCGATGACGTTTGATTTTTTAACCAGCCTGCTGCTGTTCGTCCTGATCGACGGCAAAACAGGCGATCTGCTGATCGCCATAATATTTAAGCTGCGGCTGTAGCTGAACGCAGGTGCCGAAACGACGGCGGCAGCGGGCGTTAAAGGCGCAGCCAGGCGGCGGGCTAAGCGGGCTCGGCAGCTCACCGGTCAACTTGATGCGCTCGCGCCGGTCGTCCGGGTTGAGGCGCGGCGTGGCGGAAAGCAGCGCCTGGGTGTAAGGATGGCGCGGATTGCTAAAGATCGCCTCTTTGCTGCCTTTCTCCACGCAGCGCCCCAGATACATAACCATCACCTCATCGGCAATATGCTCCACCACCGACAGATCGTGCGAGATAAAGACGTAGGAGAGCCCCATCTCCTGCTGCAAATCCATCATCAGGTTCAATACCTGCGCACGCACCGAAACATCAAGCGCCGACACCGGCTCATCGGCAATCAGCACGTCAGGATCGAGCATCAGACCACGTGCGATGGCGATGCGCTGGCGCTGTCCGCCGGAGAACATATGCGGATAGCGATCGTAATGTTCGGTTTTCAGCCCGACTTTCGCCATCATCTCCAGGGTTTTTCCCCGCCGCTCCGCTTTGCTGAGCGAGGTATTAATCAGCAGCGGCTCTTCCAGGATCTGGCTGACCTTTTTGCGCGGGTTCAGTGAGCCATAAGGGTTCTGGAACACAATCTGGATTTTCTGACGGCGCAGTTTTTGCGCCTGCGGATCGTGCTGAAGCAGATCCTGGCCGTGCCAGAACAGCTGTCCTTCGGTCGGCGTTTCGATCATCGTCAGCAGGCGGCCCAGCGTCGATTTACCGCAGCCCGATTCGCCGACTACCGCCAGCGTTTTACCGCGCTCCAGGTTAAACGAAACGCCATCCAGCGCCTTCACCAGTCGCGGCTGTCCGAATATCCCCTTTTTCACCGGATAGTGCTTTTTCAGGTCAATCGCCTGTAGCAGATACTGTTGTTGTGTTTCAGGATGCATAAGTTGGCCTCCCGGCATCATCCAGCGGATAGTGGCACTTGGACTGACGCCCCGGAATATCACGAAGTTCAGGTTCTTCCACACGGCAACGGTCGGTGGCGTAAGGGCAGCGCGGGTTAAGCAGGCAGCCAGCAGGACGGTCATATTTGCCCGGCACCACGCCCGGCAGCGAGGCCAGCCGCGCTTTATCCGCCGCAAATTCCGGCAGGGCGCGCAGCAGCGCCTGAGTATAGGGATGGCGCGGCGCTTTGAAGATATCACCCGCCTTACCGGTTTCCACCACCTGCCCGGCATACATCACGATGATGTGCTGCGCGGCCTCGGCCACCAGCGCCAGATCGTGCGTAATCAGGATCAGCGCCATGTTCTCCTGTTTTTGCAGCTCCAGCAGCAGCTCAATAATCTGCGCCTGAATCGTCACGTCGAGCGCGGTAGTCGGTTCATCAGCAATCAGCAGGCGCGGGCGGCAGGCTATCGCCATCGCGATCATCACGCGCTGGCTCATCCCGCCGGAGAGCTGGTGCGGATAGACATCCAGCCGCGATTCCGGATCGGGAATCCCGACCTGATTCAGCAGATCGATAGCGCGCTGGCGTCGGGTACGGCGGTTGCCGCCCTGATGCACCTTAATCGCTTCCATAATCTGATAGCCAACGGTGTAGCAAGGATTAAGGCTGGTCATCGGGTCCTGGAAAATCATCGCCACTTCCGAGCCAACCAGCTGGCGACGCTCTTTTTCGGAGATGCGCTTCAGGTCGCGCTGGTTAAATTCCAGCTTATCCGCCATGACGCGGCCTGGATAATCAATCAGCCCCATGATTGCCAGCGAGCTGACCGATTTGCCGGAGCCGGACTCGCCGACGATGCCGACAACCTGCCCCTGCTCTACCTGATAGCTGATGCGGTCAACCGCGCGGAACGGTGCTTTTTCATCGCCGAAATGCACCGACAGTTTTTCTATATTTAATAACGCCATCTCGGTGCCTCTTTACTGCTTGAGTTTCGGGTCGAGCGCATCACGCAAACCATCGCCCATCAGGTTAAACGCCAGTACCGTCAACAGGATCACTACGCCTGGGAAGGTGACCACCCACCAGGCGCTTTGCGCATATTGCAGCACGTCGGAGAGCATGGTGCCCCACTCCGGCGTCGGCGGCTGCGCGCCCATACCGAGAAAGCCCAGCGCGGCCATATCCAGGATTGCGTTGGAGAAACCAAGCGACGCCTGCACAATCAGCGGCGCGAGACAGTTAGGCAGAATATTGACAAACATCTGACGCAGCGCGCCTGCACCCGCCACGCTGGAAGCGGTGACGTAATCGCGGTTAACCTCCACCAGCACCGCCGCACGTGTCAGACGGATGTAGTGCGGCAATGCCACGAAGGTCAAGGCCAGCGAGGCGTTGACGATCGATGGTCCAAAAATCGCTACCAGCACCAGCGCCAGCAGCAGGCTCGGCAGCGCCAGCATAATATCGACCAGGCGCATAATGGTGGCATCCAGCGCACCGCCAACGTAGCCCGCCAGCAGCCCTAAAATCACGCCGAGAATCAGCGACAGTAACACCACCATGCAGCCCACCAGCAGCGACAGCCGCGCGCCATACATCAGGCGCGACAGCACATCGCGGCCCACGTCATCGGTGCCAAGGATATATTGCCAGCTACCGCCCTCCTGCCAGACCGGCGGGCGCAGCAAGGCATCGCGGAACTGTTCCGCCGGACCGTGCGGTGCCAGCAGGCTGGCGAAGATCGCGATCAGCACCATGATGATGATATAAACCAGCCCGGTTACCGCGCCCTTGTTGCGTTTAAAGTAGTGCCAGAATTCCTGTAACGGGGTCATCGGCTTGGGTGCAGCATTTACGCTGCCAGAATCAACCACAGACATGTCGCGGCCCCCTATTTTTTATGTCGAATGCGCGGATTCACCACGCCGTAGAGCAGATCAACCAGCAGGTTAACCAGGATGATGAGCGTCGCCACCATCAGCACGCCGCCCTGCACCACCGGATAATCGCGCCGCTGTAAAGCTTCAATCAGCCAGCGCCCCAGTCCAGGCCACGAGAAGATGGTTTCGGTGAGGATCGCCCCGGCCAGCAGCGTACCGATTTGCAGGCCGATCACGGTGACCACCGGCAGCATGGCGTTGCGCAGCGCGTGAACCACTATAACGCGCATCCGCGTCAGCCCTTTGGCGCGCGCGGTGCGGATATAATCCTCACCCAGCACTTCCAGCATCGAAGAGCGCGTCATACGCACAATCACCGCCAGCGGAATGGTGCCCAGCACAATCGCAGGCAGGATCATATGCATTACCGCATCCTTAAAATCGCCCGCTTCGCCCCAGATTAAGGTATCGATCAGCACAAAGCCGGTCAGCGGTTGCGTATCATCAAGGAAGACCGCGTCACCCAGACGCCCGGAAACCGGCGTCAGGTTAAGCTGTACCGAAACCAGCATGATCAGCATGATGCCCCACCAGAAGATGGGCATGGAGTAGCCAGTCAGCGAGATGCCTACCGCGGTATGGTCGAAAATCGAGCCGCGTTTTACCGCCGCCAGCACGCCAACCGGGATGCCGACGATCATCGCAAACAGCATGGCGCAGATGCCCAGTTCCAGCGTGGCTTTAAAACGCGGGACAAACTCATCCCATACCGGCGTGCGGCTTTTCAGCGAGATGCCGAGATCGCCATGCAGAACGCCATTAATGTAGGTGAAGTACTGTTTCCACATCGGCTGATCCAGACCAAGCTGGGCCATCAGCTGCGCGTGGCGTTCCGGGGAGATCCCGCGTTCGCCCGCCATGATCAGCACCGGATCGCCTGGGATCAGATGCACAAAGGCAAAGGTTAAAAGGGTAATACCGATAAACGTTGGGATAACCAAGCCCAAACGTCGGAATATGAACTGCAGCATAATCCGGTTTCTCTGTTTTTATCCCGCCACACTGGGCGAGTTTTGCTCACATGCCTGCGTTAGCGTGAAGCTAACCGCGACGCGGTGTATTGCGCCTTAGCCATTTTTTCGTCCGGGAAAGGGGATGAAGCCACTTCAGCCCACAGCTATCGCCGTCGGGCCACCGCTGCCCATAATGAATATGGACAGCGGCGGCTCAGGGTTATATCAGGCCAGGCGAAGCTGGCCTCGTTGATTATTCAGCGATATCGACGTTAGCGAAGAAATGACCGCCCAACGGATCCACCACGTAGTTAGAGACTTTCTTACTGACCGGCTCATATACCGTGGAGTGGGCGATAATCAGCGCGGGTGCCTGATCATGCATCACTACCTGAGCCTGCTTGTAAAGTTCGATACGTTTCTGGTGGTCTTCGGTGGCGCGTGCTGGCTGGATCAGATTCTCAAACGATTTATCGCACCAGCGCGAGTAGTTGGAGCCATCTTTCGCCGCAGCGCAGCTGAACAGCGTGCCGAAGAAGTTATCCGGATCCCCGTTGTCGCCGGTCCAGCCCATCATCACCGTCTGATGCTCGCCATCTTTGGCGCGCTTGAGATATTCGCCCCACTCGTAAGTGACGATTTTTGCCTTCACGCCGATTTTCGCCCAGTCAGCCTGAATCATCTCCGCCATGCGGCGGGCGTTCGGGTTGTAAGGACGCTGTACCGGCATCGCCCAGAGATCGATGGAGAACCCATCGGCCATACCTGCCTCTTTCAGCAGCGCTTTGGCTTTTTCAGGATCGTAAGCGTAATCCTGCACCGCATCGTTATAGCCCCACATGGTCGGCGGAATCAGGTTTTTCGCCTGCTGGCCCGCGCCCTGATAGACGGCGTCGATAATCGCCTTTTTGTTCACCGCCATGGTCAGCGCCTGGCGTACTTTGACGTTATCCAGCGGTTTTTTCTCGACGTTGTAGGAGAGATAGCCGACGTTCAGCCCAGGCTGCTCCATCAAATTGATGTTTTTATCCTGCTTCATGCGGGCGATATCCGCCGGGTTCGGATAGGGCATAACCTGGCATTCGCCTTTTTGCAGCTTGGCGTAACGCACTGACGCATCAGGCGTAATAGAGAAGACCAGCCGATCGATTTTCGGTCTGGTGCCCCAGTAATCGGCGTTAGCTTTATAAAGGATGCGTGAATCTTTTTGATATTGCAGCAGCTGGAACGGGCCGGTACCCACCGGGTTGAGGTCAACTTTTTCCGGCGTACCCGCTTTCAGCATCTTGTCAGCATATTCTGCGGACAGGATAGAGGCGAAATCCATCCCCAAATCGGCAAGGAACGGCGCTTCCGGGCGCGTCAGAGTAAAACGCACGGTGTAATCGTCCACTTTCTCGACTTTCGCCAGCAGGTTTGGCATGTCCATGCCTTCGAAGTATTCGTAATTACCGCCGGAAACGCCGTGGTATTTGTTGTTTTTATCGAGCTGGCGCTCAAAAGTGAATACCACGTCATCGGCATTAAAGTCGCGGGTAGGTTTGAAATCTTTGGTGGTGTGCCACTTCACCCCTTTACGCAGATGGAAAGTATAGGTTTTGCCATCTTCACTGACGTCCCACTTCTCAGCCAGCGCCGGATGCAGCTCGGTGGTGCCGATAGTGAACTCCACCAGACGGTTATAAATCTGGCGCGAACTGGCGTCATAAGTGGTGCCCGAGGTAAACAGCTGCGGGTTAAAACCTTCCGGCGATCCTTCTGAACAGTAAACCAGAGTTTTAGCCTGAACGCTGGCGGCCACGGTCATTGCAATCAGGCTCAGGCCAACCTTTAGCACCCCTGATTTAACCAAGGAAATACTCATGCTTATGCTCCAATGTGATGTGTGTTTGCGCGTATGCCCGACCTGTGTTTTTTTTGTGCGGCCGGTGCGAATGCCCGAAGGCGTCTGGAGTGAAGTGGTGGCATTGATGGCTCTGACAGCGCGAAATCTATCAGAAGAATCCGCTTCCCTTACCCCGGTGAAACATCAATTTGTCAACAGATCGCAAAGACGTCAATACAGATGTCAGGTATTTACACAGAGTGTGAGAAACAGCAAGCAAACATAAAAAAAACCTTCCACTAACAAATCCAGATGAAAAATTCATTGTTTTACGGATTAACCGCATAAAGATCGGGTGAAAAGCGCACAGCACAGTGCGTTCAGCGGCAAAAAAACCTTTAAATTTTATCGTTGGATGCTGAATAACTGAACGATTGAACGTCCGTTTCGGCGGGAAAACAGCAAAAAATGCTGCCGCTTTGTACTTTACCCTGGCGCAACCGGGCCAATGGACGGCAATAGGGATGTGCTACGAAATAAGAAGAGAATGCAGGCAAAATGCGGTCTGTGCTGTAGCAACTGTGAATAATAACGGTTAACCGTCTTTAACACGGCGAGCACGCTAAAAGCAGAGGTTATGACCGCACAAAAAGCGATAACGTTTGGCTATGTCAGAGCAAAGAGGAATACCAGGGAAAAGGTGAAGTGAGGAGAAATAGCCAGTGCAGAAAAGCAAAAACCCCAGTCATTACTGACTGGGGCCTGGGATTTGGTCGGCGAGAGAGGATTTGAACCTCCGACCCACACGTCCCGAACGTGTTGCGCTACCAGGCTGCGCTACTCGCCGATGGGGGCGCATCTTACTCAGGTCGCTGCCGGGCGTCAATGACTTTTTCACGCCATACGCATTAACCGGACGAAAAGCATTCACGCCGACGGCGCGCCGGAACTGGCGTTAGCTTTTTCCCATCGCGCTGGCATCGGGTGCCTGACACCAGTTATTCGCCGCCTTGATGCCGCCATTTGGCGAACTGTAGCCAAGACAACCGAGGATGGTATCGAACAGTTCAACATGGCGATGGGTTTTCCCTACGCGCTGCTGTGCCTGTAAACGCTCAAACGCCTGACGGTTATTATTATCCGCCAGCCAGCCATCGGAAGCCCAGACGATCATCGGCACACGGAACTGTTCCGGCGGTGCCATATCACGCGGCGTGCCGTGCAGGTGCATGTTATCGCTGATCGATTCCCCGTGATCCGCCGCATAGAACACTATCGCCTTTTTATCACGTAGCCGATCGTAGACGCTGTCCAGCACGCTGTCGGTGTAAAGCACGGAGTTATCGAAGGCGTTAATCAACTGCGCTTTGCTGCACTTCTCATCTACGCCCATACATTCCGGGGTATAGCGTGCATAGCTGCGTGGATAGCGCTGGGAATAAAGATAGTGCGAACCTTTGGTATGCAGCACCACCAGATGTTTACCGTTCGGATGGCGATCGAGCGATGCCTGGAGTTCCGGGATCAGCAGCATATCATCAACCGGCTTGCCATGATTGCGCTGCTCAGAGCCAATCTGCTCACGGAAGGCAAAGTTATCCGCATGGCTGTTGTCGTAAAACCAGACTTCGCTCTGCATGGCAAACAGCTCAGAGCTAAAGCCAAGCGATTTCAATACGGAGAAGATGTTCTCTTCCTTCAGCGTACGTCCTGGGTTATCCATAGTGCCGCCTTCGCGCACAAACATGCAGCGCAGCGAAAGCTTGGTGGCGGTATCGCAGGATTCGCCGCGGAACGCGACAAGGTTCTTTTCATGAGACAACTTCGGCGTCGTGTCACGCTGGTAGCCCAGCAGCCCCATATGATCCCAGCGGGTGGTTTCGCCAATCACGAACACCACATAGGTATCGTCAATGCCCGGCGGCGCTACGTAGGTAAACTGTTTCGCCGGATCGAGCAGCTCCTCACCGTCTACCGCCTCATCAATACGCGTCCAGGTAAACAGCCCCAGCGCCGACAGCCAGTTAGAGGGCAGATAAGAGTGCGCCACGACGCCGCCGTAGCTCGGCAGATCGATATTAGTGATTTCTTCATTGGCTTTTTGCAGCTTATCGAAATAGCGAATCGGCAGCCAAACTAGCGCCACCGCCAACAGCATAATACCCATCGGTTTCAGACGCTGGCCCGGTGTTTTTAGCTGCTCAATCAGCGTCAGACGCAGGCGATTACGCCAGATCATCAACAGCGGCAAGGCGCTGAGCAGCACCATCCACAGCGCGAACTGGTAGCCCACCACTTCTTTAGAGAGATCAATATCGGTGGTCATCACCGAAGCGACGATGCCGTAGCCAATCACCACGTTGAAAAACGCCATATAGTAGGCGGCGGCGACCGAAATCAGTACCAGCAGCGTGGCAAGGATGCGGTATACCAGCCTGCCACCCAGCGATAGCAAACGCATCAGAAAGAAGGTGAGCAGAACAATCGCCATCACTTCCGCCGCCGCAGAGAGCCAGTTGGTGAAAGTGGATTTACTGAGAAAAGGATCGAACCGACGGTAAAAAATAGGTAAGTTCAGCAAGATGCCGATATAGAGCGACAGCAAAAGAGAAAGCTTTTGCTGGGTAAGCGATTTAATGTAATTCATTCAACCTTCTTTGATTCCCGGCGCAACAAGTGTTTCACAAACGATAATCAGACCGCTTGGCTGCGCCAGAGTTCTTGCAGGGAAACGCAATATTCTCACGGCATGGTGAACCAGAGGATTCTGAACGGAAAAAGGAGCCTTTTCCGGTGAAGCGCGACCAGTTAATCACAACCAACCGCCGGGATCAGCGAAATTTCGCCATCGTGACGAGAAAATGCACAATTTGTCAGGTGATGAAAAAGACGCGGCGGACGCCTGGCATACACGTCCGCCTGAAGAATTAGCTGATGATGTTCAGGGTGACGTCAATATTGTTGCGGGTGGCGTTAGAGTAAGGGCAAACAATATGCGCAGCCTCTACCAGCTTCTGCGCCTCTGCCCGATCCATGCCCGGCAGATTGATGTTCAGCGTGGCTTCAATACCGAAACCGGTCGGTAGCGGACCGATACCCACTTCACCTTCAATGAAAGCTTCTTTTGGCATCGCAATTTTATCGCGCGCGGCAACGAACTTCATCGCCCCAAGGAAGCAGGCAGAATAACCAGCGGCAAACAGCTGTTCCGGGTTGGTCGCTTCACCACCTGCCCCGCCCATCTCTTTCGGTACGCCGAGTTTTACGTCCAGCACGCCGTCAGAAGAGGTGGCGCGGCCATCACGTCCACCCGTAACTTTAGCTTTTGCACGATAGATAACTTTTTCCAGTGACATGGTAAACCCCTTCCTGTTGTGTGTTCACGATTAAATCGCGGGCTATTTAATAAACCCGCCATTATGAATTCCGTTGTGTTAAGCCGCCTTTACCAGCGGCTGGCCTGTAAAACGTTAGCGGATAAGATTGTCGCGCAGCCGATCCAACTGTGCTTTCAGCGCCTGTAACGCATCCAGATCGCAGTCAACGGCGCAAAGTACCGATTCAGGAATGCTTAACGCTTTTTCCCGCAAGCTACGCCCCTCTGCGGTTAATGTCACCACCACCTGCCGCTCATCCAGACGTGAACGCTGGCGTGATACCAGACCTGCCGCCTCCAGGCGCTTCAGCAGCGGCGTCAGCGTGGCGGAATCGAGAAACAGCCGTTCGCCAATATCGGAAACCGTAACGTCGTCGCGCTCCCATAGCACCAGCATGACCAGATATTGTGGATAGGTGAGATCGAGCTGCGTTAACAACTGACGATAGAGCTTGTGCATCGCCAGGTTCGCCGAATAAAGGGCAAAGCAGAGCTGATTATCCAGCAGCAGCGGCGCACTTAAGGTTTTTTTATCATCTTGCGGTTTCATGCGTGACAATATAGGTAGCGCACTACATAATTGCAAGCAATATATTGTCAACGCGAAGGAGCCATCATGCAGTCACTGGAAGAACAGGCAAGACGCTACGCCACTGAGGTGCATGCCGCCGCCGGACAGCGCCGCAAATATACCGACGAGCCCTATATTGTCCATCCGGCGGCTGTCGTGGAGCTGGTACGCAGCGTGACCGACAACGAGGCAATGCTCGCCGCCGCCTGGCTGCATGATACCGTCGAGGACACCGGCACCACGCTGGACGATATCACGCACCAGTTTGGCGCAGACGTCGCGGCGCTGGTCGCGATGCTTACCGATGACAAGCAGCCGCAGGCAAAAAATCGTGCGGCGCGTAAGGTGGCACATTTTCGTCATACCGCGGAGGCTTCACCGCAGGCGCAAACCATCAAGCTGGCGGATATTATCGATAATACCCGCGCTATCGTGCAGTACGATCCTCACTTCGCCCGTATCTACCTGGTAGAAAAGCAGGTGCAGATCGCCCTGTTGCAGCGCGGGGATAGCACACTCTGGCAGCAGGCGCAGGCCACTATCGCCCAGGGTATCGCGCAGCTACGCCAGCGCCCTTATAACGTGCCGGAGGCCTGGTTTCAGCGTCAGGCGACAAAGTATGCGCTGTGAAGGGCGGCCTTAAAGAAGGGATAAAGCAGGCATTGCTTCGCTCTGGGGGTGACTATGACCAGTAAAAAACCCGCCAGATGGCGGGTTTCTTTCGCTGGCAATACAATCAGTCAAGCAGCTGGCGGCCCAGGTAAGGATTTGAATGCAGTAGCTGCATAAGCTTTTGTGCGCTGCCTGATGGGCGGGTGCGTCTCGCTTCCCAGCTTTTCACCGAAGAGACGCTCACGCCCATCACGCGGGCAAATTCATCAATTTTCATACCGGTCATTTCGCGCAGGCGCTGTGGTTCGGGTAGTGAAACCGTTTTTTCTTGGCGCGCAGTTAACGTACCACCAACATTCCGTGTTAATACAATTTGCTCAAGACTGCTGAGTAACTCAACCATGGGATCTTTTACTTCCATAGCAAACTCCTAAAACTCACTATGAACAACGTGAAAGAGAACAGAGACAAGAACCTGAGACTCAGGCTCAGAATGCCGGTTTGTTGCAAAGGTAAGCAGGTCAGGACAGTGCAACATAAATCGGAATTTAAGTATTAGACGATCGCAGGCGTTTTGCCGCCCAATTTGAGACTATTTTTCGATCTTGCTTCCGCCTTTACTTTTCTTCATTTAGCCTGGCTTTTTCTGGCCCGATTCCTGCTTCGAACCTGCCTCTCGCTCCCTGCCGCGTCACGCGTTCAGTTAATTCTCATTAATTGAACGATAGTGATATTCAGCCTAATCGCATTGATCTATGCTTTAGGCACCTCAGGGCGGCAGCTACGCCGCTTAATCAAATAGATAGTTCGTTAATTTACAGGAGTAAACGCTATGGCGACCGGAGTTTCTCGCGTCTGGATGCGTCTGTGGCTACCTTTAGCCGCACTGCTGATTGTTATGCAGCTTACCGGCTGTGGCGATAAAGAAGGTGAACAGCGCAAGGCCTTTAGTGACTTTTTACAGAATACCGTGATGCGTAGCGGCGAACATCTGCCTGCGCTCAGTGAAGATCAGAAACAACGCTTCGGCAATTACACCAACGATTACGCCATTATTTATAACTTTTCCCAGCAGGTGAATAAGGCGGTCGATCAGGGTCTGCGTCCGGTAGTGGATGAGCTTTCTGCGATTCGCGTACCCCAGGATTATCTGACCCATCGCGATACGCTGCGCCAAACCAGCGGCACGCTGAACGTGCTAGCACAGCAGATCCAGAACGCGAAAAATCAGGCGGACAGCAGCAAAGCGGCCCTGAAACAGCCCGATGACTTAAAAGCGGTTTACGATCGTATTTATGCCAAAGTGGTTACGCAGCCTGCCGCTTCGTTGATGCCGCTGATGCCAGCGCTACAGTCGCTGAGTCAGGATGTGGTGCAGGCGGGCGATTTCCTGCAGCAGCAGGGCGCGCGCGTGAGCTTTAACGATAATGGCGTACAGTTCCCCACGTCACAGCAGGCGAGCCAGTATAATACGCTGATGAGCAACGTCGCAGCGAAAGCACAGGCGCTGACGCAGGCACAAAGTGCTGTACAAGGCGGTTTCCAGTAACAATTGAGGCGTCGGGCGCTAATACCGACGCCCTCTCTGTCCTTTTTGCTCTAATCTACCGTCCCGTTCTGCCTAAACTCTATATCCCTGTACATTTTACGCCGTTCTTTTTCCATGCCAGGATAAAGTGTGATCCGACGTATTTTTGAACAAAAGTTTATTGTGATAAAAATCACATTTTTGACATAAACCCATCAGATAAAAATGTGATCTTTATCACGATTAAAAACCACTTTTTGCTGCCGAACTTAGCCAAAAGGTTTTCTTTCCGTGCTTTTCTGTGATCATAGTCACTAAAAACACCCATTCTCTCTACCTCTTATTGTGATCTTAATCACTCTGGCGGGTTCACTACGCAGCTTGCTAAACGCGTGCTAGAGTCCGCCTGCATACAGTAATCCAACGGCCCCTCGCCGTAACGTCTTAACAAAAATCACGCGCTCTCTTATTTCCCGGCGCGTAACAATAAGAGGTGTGTTTTTATGTCCTCATCAGTCAAGGTCAAAGTACAAAGCTTTGGTCGCTTTCTGAGTAACATGGTGATGCCCAATATCGGCGCGTTCATCGCCTGGGGTATCATCACCGCGCTGTTTATTCCAACCGGCTGGTTGCCTAACGAAACGCTGGCGAAACTGGTTGGGCCGATGATTTCCTATCTGCTGCCGCTGCTGATTGGTTATACCGGCGGTCGTCTGGTTGGCGGCGATCGCGGCGGCGTAGTCGGCGCGATCACCACAATGGGCGTGATCGTAGGCGCGGATATGCCGATGTTCCTCGGCTCAATGATTGCAGGCCCGCTGGGCGGCTGGGCAATCCGTTCCTTTGACCGGGTAATCGACGGCAAAATCAAAAGCGGCTTTGAGATGCTGGTTAACAACTTCTCAGCCGGTATTATCGGTATGCTGCTCGCCATTGTGGCGTTTCTCGCTATCGGCCCGCTGGTAGAAGGTCTCTCCCATATTCTCGCTACCGGCGTAAATATTATGGTGCAGCACAACCTGCTGCCGCTGACCTCTATCTTTGTTGAACCGGCGAAAATCCTGTTCCTGAATAACGCCATCAACCACGGCATCTTCTCGCCGCTCGGTATTCAGCAGGCCAGCGAAGCCGGTAAATCCCTCTTCTTCCTGATTGAAGCTAACCCTGGTCCGGGTATGGGCGTGCTGGTTGCCTATATGTTCTTTGGCCGCGGCAACGCAAAACAGTCAGCGGGTGGCGCGGCGATTATTCATTTCCTCGGCGGCATCCATGAAATCTACTTCCCGTATGTGTTGATGGCTCCGCGTCTGCTGATCGCGGTTATCCTGGGCGGCATGACCGGCGTCTTTACCCTGACGCTGCTGAACGGCGGCCTGGTTTCTCCGGCGTCTCCGGGCTCCATCCTGGCGGTGCTGGCAATGACGCCAAAAGGCGCTTACTTCGCGAATATCGCCGCTATCGTCGCTGCTTTTGTAGTCTCCTTCGTGGTTTCCGCAGTACTGCTGAAAACCAGCAAGGCGAAAGACGAAGACGATATCGAAGCGGCAACGCGCCGTATGCAGGATATGAAAGCGCAGTCTAAAGGCCAGCCGGGTTCCGCTGTGGCAAACACCGCTGCAAACGGCGATTTGAGCCACGTGCGTAAAATTATCGTCGCCTGCGATGCAGGTATGGGTTCCAGCGCCATGGGCGCAGGCGTGCTGCGTAAGAAAGTACAGGATGCCGGGCTGAGCCAGATTTCGGTTACCAATACCGCAATCAATGCGCTGCCGGGCGATGTTGACCTGGTTATTACCCACCGCGACCTGACCGAACGCGCAATGCGTCAGGCTCCGCACGCGCAGCATATCTCACTGAATAACTTCCTTGATAGCGGCCTGTACAGCGACCTGACCGCGCGTCTGGTAGAAGCGCAGCGCAGCGCCGAACATCGCGAAAAAGTTAACGCCACGCTGAGCGACAGCTATGACAGCGGCGAAAATAACCTGTTCAAACTGGGCGAAAGCAATATTTTCCTCGGTCAGCACGCTGCCAATAAAGAAGAGGCGATTCGCTTCGCCGGTGCGCAGCTGGTGAAAGGTGGCTACGTCGAACCGGAATATGTGGATGCGATGCTGGCGCGTGAAAAACTGACGCCAACCTATCTTGGCGAATCCATTGCGGTGCCGCACGGTACGGTAGAAGCAAAAGATCGCGTGCTGAAAACTGGCGTAGTGTTCTGCCAATATCCGCAGGGCGTACGCTTTGGTGAAGAAGAGGATGATATCGCGCGTCTGGTGATCGGCATCGCCGCCCGTAATAACGAGCATATCCAGGTGATTACCAGCCTGACTAATGCGCTGGATGATGACAGCGTGATTGAACGCCTGGCGAATACCACCAGCGTACAGGAAGTGTTAGATCTGCTGACCGGCAAACCGGCCTAAGCTGACCATACGTTGAGGGGCCGCTCTGCCCGGCCCCTTATCCGGGCAAGGCAGACTTGCCCCTCTCTTTTTTAAAGGTTATGACAACGATGAAAGCATTACATTTCGGCGCGGGTAATATCGGTCGTGGTTTTATCGGCAAGCTGCTGGCGGATGCCGGTATTGAACTGGTTTTTGCAGACGTCAATCAGGCGGTGCTGGATGCGTTGAACGCCCGTCATCAGTATCCGGTACACGTGGTTGGCGAGCAGGCACAGGTAGAAACCGTAACCGGCGTCAGCGCAGTTAACAGTACCAGTGATGAGATAGTTACGTTGATTGCTGAGGTTGATATCGTTACCACAGCGGTTGGCCCACAGATTCTGGCGCGCATCGCTGACGGCATCGCACGCGGTCTGGCCAGGCGCAGTGATAACGCTAATACCCGTCCGCTGAACATTATTGCCTGTGAAAATATGGTGCGCGGCACCAGCCAGCTGAAACAGCACGTACTGGCCGCGCTGCCGGAAAGCTACCACGCATGGGTAGAAGAACATGTCGGCTTTGTCGATTCCGCCGTTGACCGTATCGTGCCGCCGAGCGCTGCGGGCAGCAACGATCCGCTGGAAGTCACCGTGGAAACCTTCAGTGAATGGATCGTCGATAAAACGCAGTTCAAAGGCGCGCTGCCGACGATTCCCGGCATGGAACTGACCGATAATCTGATGGCGTTCGTTGAGCGTAAGCTGTTTACCCTGAATACCGGCCATGCCATTACCGCTTATCTTGGCCAGCTGGCAGGCCACCAGACCATTCGTGACGCCATTCTCGATCCGGCGGTACGTGCGGTAGTGAAAGGCGCAATGCAGGAGAGCGGTGCGGTGCTGATCAAACGCTACGGCTTTGATGCGGAAAAACATGCTGCCTATATAGAAAAAATCCTCGGACGCTTCGAAAACCCTTACCTGAAGGATGACGTTGAACGCGTAGGTCGTCAGCCGCTGCGTAAACTGAGCGCAGGCGATCGCTTAATCAAGCCAACGCTGGGCACGCTGGAGTATCAGCTGCCGCACGATAACCTGGTGAAAGGAATTGCCGCCGCGATGCACTATCGTAGCGAACAGGACCCACAGGCGCAGGAACTGGCGGCGCTGCTGGAAAAATCAGGCCCGCAGGCGGCACTGGCGCAGGTTTCTGGTCTGGATATTAACAGCGAAGTGGTTGCCGCAGTGGTTAAGGCCTATGACGCAATGCCATAATGCGCACGCTCCCGATGACGCTTAACGGTGAGCAACAAGGGCACAGCCTGGCTGTGCCCCCGCGCAGAATGATAAATGTACAGGCAACAATGGAAGAGAAGCAGGCTTTTGAGAATCAGGTGCTGGAGCGCCTGAATGCCGGACACTCGGTAAGAGGCTTCCTGATTGCCGCCGTAGAGCTATTGGCCGAGGCGGTCAATCTGCTGGTGATTCAGGTGTTTCGCAAGGATGATTATGCGGTGAAATATGCCGTCGAGCCGCTGCTGCTGGGCGATGGCCCACTGGGTGAGCTTTCGGTACGGCTGAAGCTGATTTATGGTCTGGGCGTGATTAGTCGTCAGGAATATGAAGACTGCGAATTGCTGATGGCGCTGCGTGAAGAGCTGAACCATGACGGCAACGAATACCGCTTCAGCGACGATGAGATATTAGGTCCGTTCGGTGAGCTGCATTGCGTCAGCGCCTGGCCGCCCCGCCCCGATTTCTCAGACGATGATGCGCAGCTACGCGCAATGCAGCAGCAGCGTTATCAGCAGGTGCTACGTTCCACGATGGTGCTTTCCCTGACGGAATTGATTTCCCGCATCAGCCTGAAGCAGGCCTTCAAAAAGTAAGCCCCGCGCCTGCCCGCTTTTCGTGTATCATATCGGTTAATCATTAGTACAGGTAACAACGCATGAAAGAGCAGGAAAAAGCCGAAATCAAGCGCCTCAGCGATCAGCTGGATGCGCTTAATCGTAAAGAACCAGCGTTGCTGGAATCGGGCGATGCGGAAAAGCTTGGCGCGCTGCTGAAAGAGAAAGAAACGCTTACTACCGAGATTGAACGCTTACGCAATGTTCGCGTGCAGAAGCTCAGCAAAGAAGCGCAGAAGCTGGAAAAGCTGCCGTTTAATCGCGTCATCACCAAAAAAGAACAGGCAAATATGGGCGCGCTGAAGAAAAGCGTGCGCGGCCTGATCGTGGTACACCCGATGACCGCGCTGGGTAAAGAGATGGATCTAAAAGAAATGACCGGCTTTGCGCCAAAACCCTTCTGATTTGCTGGCCGGGTGAGGATTACGCCCGGCCTGCGTTCTCTGTCACTACTTCCGACAGCTGCCGTTGCAGCGCATCCATAAATTCATAGCGGCGGCGATATTCGGCGCGTTTCTTACTGGCAATCTCCTCCAGCGGCTTACGCGGCATCGCCAGCGGTAGCTGATAAAGGCCGTTTGCCAACGCCTGCCCGTTTAACGATAGCCAGAATTCGCTGTAGCTGGCGTGGAACACCTCTTTCTTACTGTGACGATAGCGCAGGCTACGAAACACGTGCGTGTCATCGCCCACCGCCTGAATCCATGTCACCTGGCAGGATGCAGCAAGGTAAAACAGCGTTTCCATCAGCAGGCGTTTTGGAAAAATGCCGTGGCCCGCTTTGGTCGCCTCGCGAATAACTGTGGCGTCCACCGTTTTACGCGGCCCCTGCAATCCGCCAATTAACAGCCCCAGCTGCCCTGCCTGCTGAAGAAAAGAGAAAGAGAGTGAGGCGATAACCGTACCGTTATACGTTAAAACCAGCGAGACTTCGCCTTCACGATCGAAGCGCCCGGTACTACAGGTAATATCGAAACGTTCCTCATTTTTACCCTGCAAATATGCCACTGGCTGATTGACCGGCGATAAAAATAGCTGACGGAGCGGCTGTGGCAGCTGCTGCACGGTGCCGTAATGATCCAGCAACGCCTGTGCACGTTGCTTAACGCTAAAGTTGGCGCACAGATAAGGGCGGTGGATTTTAGCAGGCAGCAATCCCTGGATATGAAGCGCCTGCCGCATGGCAGGTAGCTGCGACATCTGCTCCATATAGGAGAAGGTAGTGATTGGCCAGGCCAGAGAGCGTAACAAAAACTTGGTACGAAAACGCCGACACGCCCAAATTTTATTTGGCTTAAATGTGCCGCGAGCTAACTGGAAAAAGAGCGATCCGGTAGAGATTGCTGGTGCTGAGCTGTCAGTAATAGTAGACATTATTATTAATTAATATTAAGAGAACATGAGCCAATAATAGAACGAGGAATATCAACAGAAAGTTAATATTCTGCTAATAAATCCGCATTAAGAAATTGTTCAATTTTGCAAGCCACAGTTCACAATTATATTAAACGGCAGCTCAATGAATAGACATTTTAAAATAAAAAAACCGGCAGGATGAAAATCCTGCCGGTCGATTAATCATGCTTTAACTGGCGATATTATTTGGCGTTAGCAAAACGTGCAGCCGCTTCATCCCAGTTAACCACGTTCCAGAACGCTTTGATGTAGTCAGGACGTTTGTTCTGGTACTTCAGATAGTAAGCGTGTTCCCATACGTCCAGGCCAAGAATAGGGTAGCCAGACGCGCCAGAGATCGCTTCGCCCATCAGCGGGCTGTCCTGGTTAGCAGTAGAAACAACGGCGAGCTTGTCGCCCTTCTTCACCAGCCATGCCCAGCCGGAGCCGAAACGGGTCGCAGCCGCTTTTTCAAACTCTTCTTTAAATTTCTCAACGCTGCCGAAATCTTTCTCGATAGCAGCTTTCAGTTCACCCTGCAGGGTGGTGCCAGTTTTCAGGCCCTTCCAGAACAGGCTGTGGTTGTAGTGGCCACCTGCGTTATTGCGCAGTACCGTTTTTTTCTCTGCGGGCACCTGATCCAGTTTGGTGATCAGCTCGTCTACCGGCAGGTTAGCGAATTCGGTGCCTTCCAGCGCCGCGTTGGCGTTGTTGACATAGGTCTGGTGGTGTTTAGTGTGATGGATCTCCATCGTCTGCTTGTCGAAATGCGGTTCCAGTGCGTCGTATGCGTAAGGCAGGGATGGCAGTGAATAACTCATGTTCATCATCTCCATTTATTGTAGGGCGGCACTTTTCTGTTGTAAGCACCGCGTAAGCAGTTGGATCATTATAGTTAAATTAGTGATCGAAAAAAGGGGTATCATCACCCTTCTGGTTATAAGGTTATACCAAATACGGTGTCTTCATGCGTTATTTGCAAAAGATGAACAACAAAAAGCGCAACCGCCGTAAAATCATCGTAACTGATTGATAAATAAAAATCGATTCGCCTTTCTTTTATGTTTTTTTAAGCGGTAGCGGTTATCCAAAAAATCGCAGTAGTACAGGCATAGCCGGGCCTTGTGTCTGCGCGCTCCAGCGGCCTGTTATCAGCCCTGACGTTCAGCTAATCGGCGCAATTAACAGCAATTTCTCCCGCTGTTAGCGCCTTTTGCCATGAAGGTGCGGTGCACTTTATGAAGGCGATTTTTATTGCTCAGGCCCAGCGGAAATTCCCCGTTTTTTAACGATGTAAAACGCACGGATCGACAAACCGTCTTGCGCCGCTTTTGTCGATAAATGCTAAAAATCCCGCGCTTTGCTTTAACCGGTTCATCAGGCACGAAAAAATAGCCCCATATCACCGGGGCTATCTACGCTTACGCTTATAGTAAAAGAATTAGCCTAACGGCGGCTCCGGATCAGGCGTAGGACAAGGGCACGGAGATGGGTTCGGCAGGTTATTAACGATATTGATGATAACGTTGGAAACCACGTTAATAATGCTCACCGCCGCATTAACGCTAACGTTGACAATGTTAAAAACCATATTAAAGATAGAATCCAGTGAAACGGAAATATTACAACCGCCACCATAGCCGCCGCCGTAATAGCCACCACCATAACCGCCGCCGTAGCAGCCTCCAGTCACCGCGCTCACTTCAACCGCATTTAATTCCTTCATAAGAACTCCTTTTAATTAATCCCAGTACTATTCATATTTATACTATTTACTTGCTTTTTTATGAGCACCGCACTAACAAAAAAGTAAATAAGCGACAGGGTGCTCAAATCGCTTATTTACAAATAAAACTTTTATTAGAACAACTATTATGATGACTGCCGCTATAAATGAATCTAAAAAAATTGCCATTTTTTAATTAACTATTTTAATTTTTTAGGTTGGCGCATCATCGCTTTACCAGCAGTAGAAGAATTTCCATCGAAAGCGAATATCACTGCGAAGCAACTTTGTAACCAGGTGAACAATAAGCTTTAAAATAAAAGCTATGTTCAGGTATTGCCGTTTTACGCTTATCGCTAATTAAAGAACATAGTTAATTTACTAAAAAAAATAGCTCCTTTATATCGGAGCTATTGGTATTAACAGAGTGACTAAAAAACCTTAGCCAATCGGGGTCGGTTCCGGATTCGGTTCCGGATCAGGGTTGTTGCAATCTATAATCTTAACGATGATAGCTGCGCCACCCAGGATGATACCCAGACACCAGTGCAGCGGGCAATACGGTACTAACGCAATAGATGCGATAGCAGCGCCAGCCAGGATCGCAGAAGTATCTCCATCACCCATTGCGTTACCAATTGATGCGCCGATAAACGGCGCGGAGAAATAAAATCCACCAGAAACTGATTTAATTTCAGTTGCGGTAAGCTCTTTCATATTAATTCCTTTTATTTAAAAGTCTTGAATGTAATGACTTATGCGCCACCCCGAAACAAATCCATGCTGGGGTATTGCACCAGGCAATAATAAACTAAAAAAAACAGCTGAGGCAACCTGTAAATATCTTAAAAGAATATATAGCTATTTTATAATCATTAACTACCTATTTAATTACAATCATCAATTTATTTCTTAAATATAATTAATTTTTTTCTCGCTTCAACCGGAAATAGTTTTATTACTATTTTTTGGCCGTAAAATGGCGTGATTAATCAATATTAATTCTGACAGGGCCTGGATTTAAAAAATGAAGCAGAGGGAGAAAATTAATTTCCTCCCTATCGTTCTGGCAATATAATAAATGCCTTAACGCAAAGTATTAATTAACCGCTGTGGATGCGTATAAACGGTGGCACGCCCTGGTTTACTGAAGCCCACCAGCGTCAGATTACTGCGTTCTGCTACCTCAACCGCCAGCCGCGTTGCCGCAGAAACGGCAAACAGTATCTGTACGCCGCACATGGCCGATTTCTGCACCATCTCATAGCTGGCGCGGCTGGATACCAGCGCCGCGCCGCGCGCCCACCCTTTACGGCTGCGGTAACCGAGTAGTTTATCCAACGCAACGTGACGACCTACATCTTCGCAGCCGCCGGTCAGCTGTCCTGCTTCGCTAATCCATGCCGCCGCATGGGTACAACCGGTAAGCTGCCCCACCGGCTGATAGTCTTTCAGCTGCCGCAGCGCATTATCCAGCAGATTCAAATCAAAAGTCTGACTGAACGGCAGAGGCTCAATCGGCTTGCCGATATCATTAAGCTGTTCAACGCCGCAAACGCCACAGCCGGTACGCCCGGCCATCGCCCGACGATGCTCTTTCAGTGCCATAAAGCGGCGGCTGGAAAGTTCGATCTGCACTTCAATGCCGTTACAGCCCGGAACCACATCAATACCGTAAATCTCTTCCGGCGCGACGATAATCCCTTCCGACAGCGAAAACCCCAGCGCAAACGCCTTCAAATCTTTGGGGGTGCTCATCATGACGACATGGGATATGCCATTGTAGACCAGCGCTACCGGCACCTCGTCGGCCAGCCAGTCGCTACGGGATTCAGTCAGCGCGTCTCGCTGCCAAACCAGCGCTTTACTCGCGCCGGTGAAACTGCTCACAGCTTCGTAGTTTTGTTGATCTTCAGAGTTCAATTTACGTCTACCTGGTTATAACAGCCACACAAATTCGATGGTAATCTTAATCCGCTTATTCATTCAGCGTTTGCCTGGCAATTCTGAACCTTCAACCTGTGCTTCGCAAAGAAATCGCGGTACAAAAAATGCGAAACGCTCTCTGGCGGGACAGGGTTTGCTTTGCAAGTTGAAAGCGCCAATTACATTAATATAAATAAACGGTAAAAAGATACACCTTAACTATTTAATGGCTCAAATTATTAAATTTCCTGAATGTACCCCTTAAGTATTAATTACTTAATATTTATAACAAAACAATTACTTTTTGATTACGGTCAAAAAAATAACCCCTGAGACTGTTATTTTTCATGGTTCTGGCAATGCTTTGAGCAAAAATAAATATTATGCATATTAATAGACGCAGTTTTTTCAAAATCTGTGCGGGCGGCATGGCTGGTACAACCTTGAGTTTATTAGGTTTTGCTCCCACGGCTGCTCTTGCGAACATCAGAAAATATAAACTTTTACGGGCTAAAGAAACCCGTAATAATTGCACCTATTGTTCAGTAGGCTGTGGCATGTTGATTTATAGCCGTGGCGATGGTGCAAAAAATGCTGTCTCCTCTATTTATCATATTGAAGGCGATCCCGATCATCCGGTTAGTCGTGGCTCACTTTGCCCTAAAGGCGCGGGCGTGCTGGATTACATCCACAGCGAGCAGCGGCTGAAATATCCTGAATATCGTGCTCCTGGTTCAAATGAATGGAAGCGAATTAGCTGGGAAGAGGCATTTGATCGCATTGCCCGCTTAATGAAAGAAGACCGTGACGCCAACTTCCAGCAGAAAAATGCGCAAGGCGTAACGGTAAACCGCTGGCCCACCACCGGTATGCTTTGTTCTTCGGCCGCCAGTAATGAAACCGGCCTGCTCGATCATAAATTCGCCCGCGCTTTAGGTATCGTCGCCCTGGAAAACCAGGCTCGACTCTGTCACGGTCCAACGGTTTCCGCGTTAGCGCCCAGTTTCGGACGCGGCGCAATGACCAATAACTGGAACGATATTAAAAACGCTGACGTCGTAATGATTATGGGCGGTAATCCGGCAGAGGCACATCCCGTTGGATTCAAATGGGTTATCGAAGCGAAAACCCACAATAAAGCTAAAGTAATTGTGGTCGATCCGCGATTCAACCGCTCGGCGGCCGTTGCCGATATTTACGCTCCGCTGCGTGCCGGTAGCGACGTCGCCTTTTTAATGGGCCTGACCAACTACCTGTTACAGCACGACCGTATCCAGCACGAATATGTCAAACATTACACTAACGCGTCGCTGATCGTCAGCAAAGGTTTCAGCTTCGAAGAGGGGCTGTTCAGCGGCTACGATGAAGCAACGCAGAAATATGATAAATCCAGCTGGCACTACGAGCTGGATGAAAACGGCGAGGCAAAACGTGACACAACGCTGACGCACCCGCGCTGTGTATTTAACCTGCTGAAAAAACACGCCAGCCGCTATACGCCGGAAATGGTCAGTCGTCTGTGCGGCACCGCAAAAGATGATTTCCTGACCATCTGCGAAACGATAGCCAGCACCAGCGTTCCTAATCGCACCGCCACCTTCCTGTATGCGCTTGGCTGGACGCACCATACCAACGGCGCGCAAATTATCCGTACTGCGGCAATCGTCCAGCTGCTGCTGGGTAACATCGGTATGCCTGGCGGCGGCATCAATGCCCTGCGCGGCCACTCAAATGTTCAGGGCTATACCGATCTCGGCCTGCTGGCGCAGAGCCTGCCGGGTTACCTGCCGTTGCCTTCAGAAAAACAGACCTCGCTTACCAGCTATCTGCAACAGGCAACGCCGACTTCGCCGCTGCCTGGTCAGGTCAATTACTGGCAGAACACCGATAAATTCTTTGTCAGCCTGATGAAGAGCTTCTACGGTGATAACGCAACGGCGGAAAACCAGTGGGGCTACGACTGGCTGCCGAAATGGGATAAGAGCTACGACTGTCTGGCGCTGGCTGACATGATGGAGCAGGGGCAGTTTAACGGCTTCATTATTCAGGGCTTTAACCCACTGGCGGCTTTCCCAAACAAAAATAAAGCGTTCCGGGCTTTCTCCCGCCTGAAATATATGGTGGTTATCGATCCGCTGAGCACCGAGACCGCCAGCTTCTGGCAGCATCATGGCGAATTTAACGATGTCGATCCGGCGCAGATTCAAACGGAAGTCTTCCGCCTGCCCTCTTCCTGCTTCGCTGAGGAAAACGGTTCGGTAGCTAACTCTTCGCGATGGTTGCAATGGCACTGGGCGGCGGCGGAACCGCCGGGAGAAGCGCTGCATGACGGCAAGATTCTCGGCAACATCTTCCTGCGCCTGCGCGAACGTTATCGTCAGGAAGGCGGCACCGCGCCAGAACCGTTGATGGCGATGAGCTGGAACTATACCGATCCGAGTAATCCGGAACCGGAAGAGGTCGCGCGTGAAAGCAACGGCTGGGCGCTGACCGATGTCTACGACGATAACGGCAAGCTGCTGTTGAAGAAAGGGCAGCAAATCAGTTCCTTCTCCGAGCTGCGTAATGATGGCTCCACCGCCAGCGGCTGCTGGATATACGCCGGTAGCTGGACGCAGGAAGGCAACCAGATGGCGCGTCGCGATAACGCCGATCCCTCAGGCCTCGGTGCCATTTCCGGCTGGGCCTGGGCGTGGCCGGCTAACCGCCGCATTCTTTATAACCGTGCATCTGCCGATCCACAGGGCAAAGCCTGGGACCCGCAACGTAAATTAATTGAGTGGGATGGCAAGCGTTGGCAGGGCTATGACGTACCGGACTACCCGTTAACCGCCGCGCCGGAAAAACAGATCGGCCCCTTTATTATGCTGCCTGACGGCATGGGCCATCTGTTCGCACTGGATAAACTGGCCGACGGTCCTTTCCCGGAACACTATGAGCCGATGGAAAGTCCGACTGCCACTAACCCCCTGCATCCTGAACAGGTGCACAGCCCGGTAGTGCGTATTTTCCCGCACGATGTCGAGACGCTGGGCAAGGCCGATGCCTTCCCGTATGTCGCCACGACGTACTCCATCACGGAGCTGTTCCGTCACTGGACCAAACATGCCCTGTTGAACGCCATTGCTCAGCCGGAACAGTTTGTTGAAATCAGCACCGAGCTGGCGGCAGATAAAGGCATTAATGCGGGTGATAGCGTCAAGGTAAGCTCGCAGCGCGGCTATATCAAAGCCAAAGCGGTGGTCACCAAACGCTTACGCCGCCTGACTATCGATGGCAAACAGGTCGATACCATCGGCGTTCCCTGCCACTGGGGCTTCGAAGGCGCAACGCAAAAAGGCTTTTTAGCCAACACGCTGTCGCCGTCTGTCGGAGACGCTAACTCACAAACTCCTGAATATAAAGCATTCTTAGTGAACGTGGAAAAGGTGTAACGGAGAACGATTATGGCTTATCAGTCGCAAGACATTATTCGTCGCTCCGCGACAAACGGCTTAACGCCGCCGCCGCAGGCGCGTGACCATCAGCAAGAAGTTGCCAAGCTGATTGACGTGACCACCTGTATCGGCTGTAAAGCCTGTCAGGTTGCCTGTTCAGAATGGAACGACATCCGTGATGAGGTGGGATATAACGTTGGGGTATATGACAACCCTACCGATTTGTCCGCGAAGTCCTGGACGGTCATGCGCTTCTCTGAAGTGGAAGAGAACGGCAGGCTGGAGTGGCTCATCCGCAAGGATGGCTGCATGCACTGTGCCGATCCGGGCTGCCTGAAGGCGTGTCCGGCAGAAGGCGCAATTATTCAGTACGCCAACGGCATTGTCGATTTTCAGTCAGAGCACTGCATCGGCTGCGGCTACTGTATCGCGGGCTGTCCGTTCAACATTCCGCGTATGAATCAGGAAGACAACCGCGTCTATAAATGTACGCTGTGCGTGGATCGCGTCAGCGTCGGTCAGGAACCCGCCTGCGTGAAAACCTGTCCGACCGGCGCTATTCATTTCGGCAGCAAAGCGGATATGCATCAGCTGGCCGCAGAACGTGTGGAAGAGCTGAAAACGCGCGGCTACGAGAACGCTGGCCTCTACGATCCGTCTGGCGTCGGCGGGACGCATGTTATGTACGTGCTGCATCACGCCAACAAACCGCAGCTTTATCACGGCCTGCCGGACAATCCGTCCATCAGCCCAACGGTCACTTTCTGGAAAGGCATCTGGAAACCGCTGGCGGCAATCGGCTTCGCGGCAACCTTCGCTGCTTCGGTCTTCCACTATGTGGGCATCGGACCGAACCGCGTTAGCGAGCACGAGCATGAGGATGAAGAGCAGGAAAAAGAGGAGCATAAATCATGAAGAAGCGCGACCTGATCACGCGCTACAGCGCGCTGGAACGCATCAATCACTGGGTTGTGGCGTTTTGCTTCGCCTTCGCCGCCCTCAGCGGCCTGGGGTTCTTTTTCCCGTCGTTTAACTGGCTGATGAACGTGCTGGGTACGCCGCAGCTGGCGCGTATCCTGCACCCGTTTGTTGGTGTGGCGATGTTTTTCGCTTTCCTGATAATGTTTTTCCGCTACTGGAAACACAATCTGCTGGAGTGGGAAGATGTGCGCTGGGCGCGCAATATCCACAAAATTATCAGGAATGAAGAGTTCGGCGACACGGGCCGCTACAATTTGGGACAGAAGTGTGTATTCTGGGCTGCTATCATCAGCTTATTGCTGCTGCTGGCGAGTGGCATTGTTATCTGGCGTCCTTATTTCGCCAGTGCCTTTCCCATTCCGCTGATTCGGCTGGCATTACTGGTGCATTCCGTCGCGGCGATTGGCCTGATCCTGGTGATTATGGTGCATATCTACGCGGCGCTATGGATAAAAGGTACTATTACCGCCATGGTAGAGGGTTGGGTCACACCGCTCTGGGCGAAGGCGCACCATCCGCGCTGGTATCGCGCTGTTCGTGAACAGCAGAGCCAATCGACACAACAGGATAAACATCCCTGATGACTATTCGCATCATCCCGCAAGAACAGCTGGAGAAAAGCGACAAAACAACGGCGGATATGATTCCGCCGTTACTTTTCCCACGGCTGAAAAATCTGTACAGCCGCCGCGCCGCGCGTTTGCGTCAGCTGGCGGCAAAAAATCCGCTGGGCGACTACCTGCGTTTCGTCGCCTTTATTACGGAAGCACAGGAAATTATCCTCTACGATCATCCGCTGAACATGGATCTCCATGCGCGTCTGACCGAGGCCGCCGCCAGCGGTAAGCCGCCACTGGATATCCACACGCTGCCGCGAGATGCGCACTGGCAGCGTCTGCTGCATTCGCTGATTGCCGAGCTGAAGCCGGAAATGAGCGGTCAGGCGCTGGCGGTGCTGGAAAATCTGGAAAAAACCTCTGCGCCGGAGCTGGAAGAGCTGGCCTCCGCGCTGCTGGCACACGATTTCGCGAAAGTTAGCAGTGATAAAGCGCCCTTTATCTGGGCGGCCCTGTCAGTTTACTGGGCGCAAATGGCGGCGCTGATTCCCGGCAAGGCACGCGCTGAATATGGCGACCAGCGCCAGTTTTGTCCGGTTTGTAATAGCGTGCCGGTGAGCAGCGTGATACATATGGGAACCGAAAGCGGCGGCCTGCGCTATCTGCACTGCAATCTGTGCGAAAGCGAATGGCACGTGGTGCGCGCAAAATGTTCCAACTGCGAACAGACACGCGATCTACACTATTGGTCACTGGACAGTGAACAGTCTGCTGTTAAGGCGGAGAGCTGCGGCGACTGCGGCACCTACCTCAAAATGCTCTGGCAGGAGAAAGATCCCGCCGTCGATCCGGTGGCTGACGATCTGGCTTCGCTGATGCTGGATGCGCGTATGGAACAGGAAGGTTTCGCTCGCAGCAGCCTGAATCCGTTCCTGTTTCCTGGCAACGAGTGATTGCTGGCGATCGGGTCGATTCCCGGCCCGACGCCTGCTCCAACCATCAGCGGGAGAGGCGTAATGAAACTTATCGGTAACTATACCAGTCCCTATGTGCGTAAGATTTCCGTAATCTTGCTGGAAAAAGGCATTACGTTTGAGTTCAGTAATGAATCTCCCTGGTCTGAAGAGAGCCACGTTCCGCAATACAATCCTTTAGGCAAAGTCCCCGCGCTGGTCGATGATAACGGCATCAGTTGGTATGACTCGTCGATTATCGCTGCCTGGCTGGAAACCCTGCCGCACACGCCAAAGCTGCTGCCTGATGATGCACTGGCTGCGGTTAATATTCGTCAGCTGGAGGCGCTGGCCGACGGCATCTGTGACGCGGCGCTGTTTATCGTACGCGAGCAGATGCGCCCAACAGAACAGCAATCGCCGGAAGAGATGCTGCGTCAGCGGCATAAGATCGAGCGCGGTCTCGATGCGCTGGAACGCGCAGCAGCCAGCGGTACCTGGCTCAACGGCGACAGCCTAAATCTTGCCGGTATCGCGGCGGCCTGCGCTATCGGTTATCTTAATTTTCGGCGCGTGACACCTAACTGGTGCGTTAATCGCCCTGCGCTGGTTAAGCTGGTAGAGAAACATTTTCAGCGCGAGAGCTTTGCCCGTACGGTGCCGCCAGCCGCCTGAGACAAGGATGCTATGAGCACACTTTACAATCAGCTTCCGGCTATCGATCGCCTGTTACGCGAGCCTGCGCTACAGGCGCTTAGCGCGCAATATGGCGCGTCTTTTCTGACCCAAATCCTGCGCGCCATGCAACAACAGGCGCGCGACACCATCCGACAACAGCAACAGCTTCCTCACTGGCATAGCAACTGGGCGCAGGAGGCTGCGTCACGGCTGGCACAGCGCAGCCGCAGCGCGCTGCGTCCGGTGTTTAACCTGACCGGCACCGTGCTGCATACCAATCTGGGCCGGGCACGGCTGGCTGAGCAGGCAATAGAAGCGGTCAGCCAGACTGCGCGCCATGCGGTCACGCTGGAATATGCGCTGGATGAGGCGGAACGCGGTCATCGCGATCGGGCGCTGGCGGATCTGCTGTGCGAGCTCACCGGCGCGGAAGATGCCTGCATCGTCAACAACAATGCGGCGGCGGTGCTGTTGATGCTGTCTGCGCTGGCACCCGGCAAAGAGGTGATCGTTTCGCGCGGCGAGCTGGTGGAGATCGGCGGCGCATTTCGTATGCCTGACGTAATGCGTCAGGCGGGCTGCCTGCTGCATGAAGTTGGTGCCACTAACCGCACTCACCTGAAAGATTACCGCAGCGCGGTAAATGAACAGACCGCACTGCTGATGAAAGTCCATACCAGTAACTACCAAATCCAGGGCTTTACCAAAGCGGTTGACGAGGCTGAGCTGGTCACGCTGGGCGATGAGCTGGGCCTGCCGGTTATTACCGATCTCGGTAGCGGTTCGCTCATCGATCTCAGCCGCTATGGGCTACCCGCCGAGCCGATGCCACAGCAACTGATCGCCAGCGGCGTCAGCCTGGTGAGTTTTTCCGGCGATAAACTGCTGGGCGGGCCGCAGGCGGGCATTATCGTCGGCAAAAAAGATCTGATTGCCCGGCTACAACAGCATCCGTTAAAACGCGCGCTGCGGGTGGATAAGCTGACGCTGGCGGCGCTGGAGGCCACGCTGCGCCTGTACCGCCAGCCGGAGCAACTGCATGAAAGTCTGCCAACGCTGCGCCTGCTGACGCGTACCCAGGAATCCCTGCAACAGCAGGCGGAACGGCTACTGCCACCGCTACAGGCGCGATGGGGTGATGTTTACCATCTGGCGATAGCGCCCTGTTTTTCTCAGATTGGCAGCGGTTCGTTGCCGGTAGATCGGCTGCCAGGCTATGCCATTACCTTTGCACCTAAAGACGGGCGCGGCAGCAGCCTGGAAGCGCTGGCGCAGCGCTGGCGTAAGCTCTCTATTCCGGTCATTGGGCGTTTACAGGAGGGCCGACTGTGGCTCGACCTGCGCTGTCTTGAAGATGAATCACTGTTTTTACGGACGCTAACCTCATGATTATCGCCACCGCAGGCCATGTCGATCATGGCAAAACCGCCCTGCTACAGGCGTTAACCGGCATCGATGCCGATCGTCTGCCGGAGGAGAAAAAGCGCGGTATGACGATCGATCTGGGTTACGCCTACTGGCCGCAGCCGGACGGTCGCGTCCTGGGCTTTATCGACGTGCCCGGTCATGAAAAATTTCTCGCCAATATGTTGAGCGGTATTGGCGGCATCGGTCATGCACTGCTGGTTGTCGCCTGCGATGATGGCGTTATGCCGCAGACCCGCGAGCACCTGACGCTGCTGAAGCTGGCCGGACAGCCGCCGCTTACCGTCGCGCTGACCAAAAGCGACCGCGTGACAACGGCGCGTATCAACGAGGTTGCCCATCAGGTCGCCGCCTTAACGCAGCAGCTGGGCTGGGCGCAGTGCGCCCGGTTTCCCACCAGCGTACTGACCGGCGACGGGCTGAACGCGCTGCGTCAACATCTCAGCACCCTGCCTGCTACCCAGACGGCGCAGGCACGTCCGTTTCGTCTGGCGATCGATCGCGCTTTTACTATTAAGGGCGCGGGGCTGGTTGTCACCGGCACGGCACTGGCGGGTCAGGTGCGTATCGGCGATCGGCTATGGCTGACCGGCGTTAACCAGCCGGTGCGGGTACGCAGCCTGCACGCACAGAATCAGCCTACGGAACAGGCATACGGCGGCCGGCGCATCGCTTTGAATATCAGCGGCGAAGTGGAAAAAGATCAAATCAGCCGCGGCGACTGGCTGCTCGAAACCGAGCGTCCGGAAGGCAGCCATCGTTTGATTGTGGCGCTTGAGGCGCTACAGCCGCTGGAGCAATGGCAACCGGTACATATCTATCATGCAGCCAGCCATATAACCGGGCGCGTTTCGCTGCTGGAAGGCAATCTGGCGGAACTGGTATTGGATGCCCCGCTCTGGCTGGCGGATAACGATCGGCTCATTTTACGCGATATCAGCGCCCGACAAACGCTGGCGGCGGCACGCGTGGTACTGCTGGACAGCAAACGACGCGGCAAGCGTCAGCCACGCTATTTAAGCTGGCTGCATCAGCTGGCTAACGCCAGCGATGACAGTGAAGCGATACGCTGCTATCTGCAACAACAGCCCTGCCTGCCTGCTACGCTCGGCTGGGTACGCCAGCTGCAACCGCAGGCGCTGCAACAGCTAATGGCTACGTTACAGCCGGTAGAAGCTGGCGGCTGGCTACTTGGTACCGACATGGCGCAGCGATGGCAGGAGATGCTGCTGGTCGCGCTGGCGCATTTTCATCAGCAGCACAGCGATCAGCCAGGTGTCGGGCGCGATCGGCTACGCCGGATGGCGTTACCGGATGTTGCGCAGGAAATTGCCTGCGCCCTTATTGAAACGCTGATTGCACGCGGCGCGCTGGTAAATCACCAGGGCTGGCTGCATTTGCCTGCGTTTAAACCAACGTTTAATGCAGAGGAAGCGGAACTCTGGCAGCGCGTGGCACCGCTGTTTGCCGACGATCCGCTCTGGGTGCGCGATATCGCCCAACAGTTGGGCGAGGAAGAAGAAACCATTCGCCGGCTGCTGTTGACCGCCGCGCAGCTTGGACACGTTACGGCGATCGTGCGCGATCGCTACTATCGCAGCGACAGGATGCGGATCTTTGCCGATCTGGTTCGCCAACAGGCCGCCGCTAACGGGGCTGCCAGCGCCGCCGATTTTCGTAACCAGCTTGGTACCGGTCGTAAAATCGCGATTCAGCTACTGGAATTCTTTGACCGCAGCGGCTTTACCCGCCGACGCGGTAACGAACATATTCTGCGCGATGAGGCGCTGTTTAACGGCCCGCAGGCAGAGCAGGAGAAATCGTGACGAAAAAACGGCACCGAACCATCTGGATAGTTCGGTGCCGTCGAGACTGTATGGCAGACGTCATGCCCGCCTCAGAAATTATTGCAGTAACGAAATATCCGCTACCTGCAGGAACAGATCGCGCAGTTTTGCCAGCAGCGTCAGGCGGTTAATACGCACTTCCCGATCATCGGCATTTACCATTACCTTATCGAAGAAGTTATCTACCGTTTCACGCAGCTGCGCCAGTTCAATCAGCGCATCCTGATAGCGCCCTTCGGCAAACCACGGCTGTAATTTACTTTCCAGCGCGGTAACGAAGGTAGCCAGCTTGATCTCTTCATTCTCTTTCAGCAACGCTGCCTGCACGCGATCGTTCAGCGGCTCGGTCGCTTTTGCCAGAATGTTAGAAACACGTTTGTTGGCGGCGGCCAGCGCAGCAGCTTCATCCAGCGTACGGAAGTGCGAAACCGCCTTCATGCGCGCATCAAAATCTGCCGGACGGGTCGGACGACGCGCCAGTACCGCCTGAATGGTGTCAACGCTGTGGCCTTCTTCCTGATACCAGGCGCGGAAACGCCCCAGCATAAAGTCGATAACCTCATCCACCACTTTCTCGTTGGTCAGCTTGCTGCCGTAGAGACGTACCGCTTCTTCAGTCAGGGTTTGCAGATCGAGAGGCAGCTGCTTCTCAACGATGATACGCAGCACGCCCAGCGCGGCACGACGCAGCGCGAACGGGTCTTTATCCCCTTTCGGATGCTGACCGATACCGAAGATGCCCGCCAGGGTATCCATTTTATCGGCAATTGCCAGCGCGCAGGCAACCGGGCTGGACGGCAGATCGTCACCGGCAAAGCGCGGCTGATACTGCTCATTCAGCGCTACCGCCACCTCTTCCGCTTCACCGTCATGGCGGGCGTAGTGCATCCCCATTACGCCCTGGGTGTCGGTAAACTCAAACACCATATTGGTCATCAGGTCGCATTTAGAGAGCAGGCCCGCACGGGTTGCCATGTTCACATCTGCGCCGATTTGAGCGGCAATCCAGCCCGCCAGCGCCTGGATGCGATCGGTTTTATCACGCAGCGTGCCCAGCTGCTGCTGGAACAGCACGGTTTCCAGACGCGGCAGGTTATCTTCCAGACGTTTTTTGCGGTCGGTATTGAAGAAGAATTCGGCATCGGCGAGACGCGGGCGAACGACCTTTTCATTGCCGGCAATAATCTGCTGCGGATCGCGGGATTCAATATTGGCAACAAAGATAAAGTGCGGCAGCAGCTGACCATCATTGCCGTAAACCGGAAAATATTTCTGGTCACCTTTCATGGTGTAAACCAGCGCTTCGGCAGGCACCGCGAGGAATTTTTCCTCAAAGGTGGCCGTCAGTACCACCGGCCACTCCACCAGCGAGGCGACTTCTTCCAGCAGGCTGTCGCTGAGATCGGCATTGCCGCCAATCTGACGCGCCGCCGCTTCAGCATCGGCCTTGATTTTGGCTTTACGCGCTTCGTAATCCGCCATCACGTTACCGCGCGTTTCCAGAATTTCTGGATACTGGTCGGCGTGATCGATAGTGAATTCCGGCTCGCCCATAAAGCGATGACCACGCAGGGTACGCCCCGATTCAATGCCCAGAATAGTCGCTGGGATCAGCTCATCGCCCAGCAGCAGCGTCACGGTATGTACCGGACGCACAAACTGCACGTCGCTGTTACCCCAACGCATCAGTTTCGGTACTGGCAGCTTGCTAAGGGCCGTCGCGATCATGCCTGGCAACAGCTTCTGCGCGCTTTCACCCTGCACCTGAGCACGGTACATCAGCCATTCGCCCTTGTCGGTTTTCAGACGTTCCGCCTGATCGACAGTAATTCCGCAGCCGCGCGCCCAGCCTTCAGCGGCTTTGGTCGGCGCGCCACTGGCGTCAAAGGCAGCGGCAATCGCCGGACCGCGTTTCTCAATTTCACGATCCGGCTGCGCCGCGCTCAGACTGGCGACTTTCAGCGCCAGGCGACGTGGTGCGGCGTACCACTTGACCTCGCCATGCGCAAGGCCGGCGTTGTCCAGTTCAGCGGTAACCTGAGCAGCGAAAGATTCCGCCAGGTTACGTAATGCTTTTGGCGGCAGCTCTTCGGTGCCGATTTCCACCAGAAAAGTTTTATCAGTCATGGCTGCCTCTTATTTGTTGTTATTGCACATCGGGAAGCCCAGCGCCTCGCGAGAGGCGTAGTAAGCTTCCGCCACGGCTTTGGTCAGGGTGCGAATACGCAGGATATAGCGCTGGCGCTCGGTTACGGAGATCGCCTTGCGTGCGTCCAGCAGGTTAAAGCTGTGCGCCGCTTTCAGAATGCGCTCGTAAGCTGGCAGCGGCAGCGGTTTTTCCAGTGCCAGCAGCTTCTGCGCTTCTTTTTCATACTGCTCAAAGCAGGTGAAAAGGAAATCAACGTCGGCATATTCGAAGTTATAGGTAGACTGCTCAACTTCGTTCTGGTGAAAAACGTCACCATAGGTCGTTTTACCCAGCGGACCATCGCTCCAGACCAAATCGTACACGCTGTCAACGCCCTGGATATACATCGCCAGGCGCTCCAGGCCGTAAGTGATCTCGCCAGTAACCGGTTTGCATTCCAGGCCGCCTACCTGCTGGAAGTAGGTAAACTGCGTGACTTCCATACCGTTCAGCCAGACTTCCCAGCCGAGCCCCCAGGCACCCAGCGTCGGGTTTTCCCAGTTATCTTCCACAAAGCGGATATCGTGTACGCCAGGATCGATACCCAGCTCTTTCAGCGAACCAAGGTAAAGCTCCTGAATATTATCCGGCGACGGCTTAATAATGGTCTGAAACTGGTAATAGTGCTGTAAGCGGTTCGGGTTTTCCCCGTAGCGTCCGTCGGTAGGACGACGTGAAGGCTGCACGTAAGCAGCGGCGATTGGCTCCGGGCCAAGCGCCCGCAGGCAGGTCATCGGGTGAGAAGTGCCAGCGCCTACTTCCATGTCCAGCGGTTGAACGATGGTGCAGCCCTGACGCGCCCAGTAATCCTGCAAGGTCAGGATCAGGCCCTGAAAGGTCTTAGTATCAAACTTTTGCATGTTGAATTCGCACGCGATACGGGTGGATTAAAAAGTGTGGGTCAGTATACCCTTTGACCGGCGGTTATGCAGCCCGAGATCGCGCTCCAACGCGCGCTTTGTTTTGCCAGGGTTGAAGTCACCTGGCCTGAAGCCAATAAATTCATTTGCTGGCAACCTGAGGTTGTTGAAGCGCAACCGCCTGGCTACCCTCATAAACGTAAGTGCCAGCGATATGAGGAAAAAATGTCTGCGCAAAAAATTGGCTGGATAGATAATTTACGCGCCGTTGCCTGCCTGATGGTGATTATGATTCATACCACCACCTGGTATATCACCAACAGCGATCGGATCGCGGAATCGGCCTGGGATATGGCAAACCTGCTTAACTCCACTTCACGCGTCTGTGTACCGCTGTTTTTTATGATCTCCGGCTACCTGTTTTTTGGCGAACGCAGTGCGCAACCGCGTCATTTTCTGCGTATCGTGCTCTGCCTCCTGTTTTACAGCGGCGTAGCGCTGCTTTACATCACCTGGCTGACGCCGATCAGCCAGAAACTGTCGCTGCTTTATTTGCTACAAAAACCGGTGTTTTATCACCTGTGGTTTTTCTTCGCTATCATCACGGTTTATCTGTTTTCACCGCTGATTCAGGTTAAGTCAGCAACGGCGCGCTACGTGGCTATTCTGGTACTGGTCGTTGCGGTGCTGGCTAATCCCAATACTGTCGATCAGTCGGCGGGGCGATTTCACTGGCTGCCGATTAACCTGATGATTAGCGGCGAAAGTATCTATTACCTGCTCTACGCTCTGCTGGGCCGTGCTATCGGCACTATGCAGACCGACAAGCGTGGCATCAGCTGGCTGGCGGCGCTGTTGTTTATTGCCTGCGTAGCGGGGATTTCGCTTGGCACCAAACAGGAGCTGCATATTAACGGTGCCTTTTCCGATCTGTGGTATCTCTACTGCGGACCGCTGGTGTTTATTGGCGCGCTAAGCCTGTTCGTCTGGTTTAAAAACTGCCTGAACCAGCGCCCTCTGCCAGGACTGGCGCTGATTTCACGCAACTCGCTACCAATTTACGGTTTTCACGCGCTGTTTATCCACTTTATGCGCACCCACCATCTCGATCACACCCAGTGGCCGCTGCTGGATATCGCGCTGATTTTTAGCCTGACTTTAGCGGGTAGCCTGCTACTGGCGCTGGGCCTGCGCCGCCTCGATCGGCATCGACTGGTCAGTTAAATGGCTACCGTGCAATCAATGACTCCGTCGAACTGGCATTGTTCGCTTTATCAACCGCCTCGTCAGCATAGCTAATTAATTCATCTGACGAGGCGTTACAGCGATGAGGTATTCATTAGCGGTGCCAGCTGTTGATAAAGCCTGGCGAACAGCTCGCGCCGCGGCTGATAGCGGCGGTGACGTTGCAGATCCGGCTGATGCCGCTGTTCCAGTGGTAAACCCGGCAATAGCGTTTCAGGAGGCGTATCCGGGTACAGCGCCAGCCGTGCCAGCCGCGCCGCGCCCAGCGCCGGACCAACGTCGCCGCCGCGACAGTAATCCAACGTCTGTCCGCTGATATCCGCCAGCATCTGCCGCCAGAAAGGGCTGCGTGCGCCGCCACCGATCAGCATTACACTGGTGGGCTTGATGCCGCAGGCGTGTACCGCATCTATCCCTTGCGCCAACGCATAACCAACCCCTTCCAGCACCGCTAATGCCAACTCAGGCCGACTATGCTGATAAGTCAGGCCAAAGAAGGTGCCCTTCGCCTGCGGGTTATTGTACGGTGTACGCTCGCCAGAAAGATAAGGAAGAAAGAACAGTGGTGGAACATCAGGCCGCGCCTGTTCCGCCTCCGCCAGCAGCATCGGCACATCGGCGCAGCCGGTCAGCGCTGCCGCCCAGTCCAGGCAGGCTGCGGCGCTAAGCATTACCGACATCAGATGCCAGCGATGCGGCAACGCATGGCAGAAGCTGTGCACCGCGCTTTCTGGATTAGCCAGGAAGCCATCACTTACGACGAAATAGACGCCGGACGTTCCAAGCGACAACATTGCCTGCCCGGCGTTAATCATTCCTGTGCCCACCGCACCCGCAGCATTATCGCCGCCACCAGCAATGACCGGCACGCTCGTCATGCCCCAGCGCTGCGCCAGCTCCGGCAGCAGATAGCCCGTAATCTGATTGCCCTCAAACAGCTGCGGCATTTGCGCCTGCGTCAGACCACAGGCGCTGAGCAGTGGATCGCTCCAGCGACGATTAGCAACATCAAGCCACATAGTGCCTGCGGCATCAGACATGTCGCTGGCAAAGGTGCCGGTCATGCGCCAGCGTAGGTAATCTTTCGGCAGCAACACCTTCGCGATGCGTGAGAAAATCTCTGGCTCATGCTGCCTGACCCACAGCAGCTTCGGCGCGGTGAATCCCGGCATCATCAGGTTGCCGGTAATCTGCCGCGACTGCGGCACCCTTTCTTCCAGCTGGCGACACTGCTCCAGGCTACGACCATCGTTCCATAATATAGCCGGACGCAGCGGCTGATGCTGCGCATCCAGCAGCGTGGCACCATGCATTTGTCCGCTCAGCCCAATGGCCCTGACATGATGCAGATCGTGCTGCTGACGCAGCGCCTGTAACGCCCTGTCTGCGGCCTGCCACCAGTCAGACGCGTTCTGCTCACTCCACAGCGGCTGTGGACGGGAGACCGCAAGCTTTTCTGTCTGGCTGGCGATAATCTCGCCCGCCGCGTTCAGCAACACCACCTTGACGCCAGAGGTCCCTAAATCAATGCCGATAACCATGTTCCGGCTCCCATTGTTTTATACGCGATATAGCCAGCCGTTAACCAGGTTCTCCAGCTGTTCCTGACGCCCGCTCTGATGCTGGGGATTAAATTGCTGCGCAGCAGCATGGGAAGCCAGCGCCGCCAGCGACACCTCCCCTTGCAAAATTTGCTGCCCCAGCTCGCCGTTCCAGCCGCTGTAACGCTGCGCAACACGCCGATCCAGCTCGCCCGCTTCAATCATGCGTACCGCCAGCTTCAGCGCCAGCGCCATGGTATCCATCGCACCGATGTGCCCGTAAAAGAGATCGTATTTATCGGTGCTCTGGCGTCGTACTTTGGCATCAAAATTGAGCCCGCCGGTGGTAAACCCGCCCGCCTTAATGATTTCATACATAACCAACGCGTTCTCTTCTACGCTGTTTGGGAACTGATCGGTATCCCAGCCCAGCTGCGGATCGCCACGGTTAGCGTCCACCGAGCCAAAAATGCCCAGCGCAATCGCCATCGCAATTTCATGATGAAAGCTGTGACCAGCCAGCGTAGCGTGGTTCGCCTCAACGTTAACTTTCACCTCTTTTTCAAGGCCATACTGATGCAGGAAACCGTAAACCGTAGCAACATCATAATCATACTGATGTTTAGTCGGCTCCTGCGGCTTAGGCTCAATCAGCAACGTGCCCTGGAAGCCGGTTTTATGCTTATGCTCCACCACCATCTGCATAAAGCGCCCCAGCTGCGCGCGTTCCTGACGCAGATCGGTATTTAACAACGTTTCATAACCTTCACGCCCGCCCCACAGGACGTAGTTTTCGCCGCCGAGCTGATGCGTGGCCTGCATGGCGCTGCAAACCTGGCTCGCCGCCCAGGCAAAGACTTCCGGATCGGGGTTGGTTGCTGCCCCGGCGCCGTAGCGCGGATGGGTAAAGCAGTTGGCGGTGCCCCACAGCAGTTTTACGCCAGTCTGCTGCTGTTTTTCATGCAACACTTCAGTCATCAGTGCCAGATTATGCTGATAGCTTTGCAGCGATCCCCCTTCCGGCGCGACATCCACATCGTGGAAACAGTAAAAAGGCACGTTCAGCTTGTAGAAGAATTCAAAAGCAACATCTGCTTTACGCTTCGCCATCTCCAGCGCATCGCCCGCTTTTTGCCATGGCCGGTCAAACGCGCTGACACCAAACATATCCACGCCGGTCCAGCAGAAGGTGTGCCAGTAACAGGCGGCAAAGCGCAGATGATCCGCCATACGTTTGCCCAGCAGGATTTCATCAGGATTATAGTGGCGAAACGCCAGCGGATCGCTGCTGTCTGGCCCCTGATAGCTAATGCGTTCAATCTGATCAAAATAAGCCTGCATCGTTTTACTCCTTAACAAGTGACCGGAAATGGTCAGCGAAGATAGCGTTATTCTGATCGTCACCTCAGCAATACTCAATTACGTTATTTCACACCGCAATTAAGATAATTAATATCTGTGCGATACCTCGCAAATTAACCTAATCAATCATCCAATTCTCGTTATGACACGCAAAAAACATGACAGAAAAATTCGCGACTCATAAAAAAATAGACCGCCATCATAAAATCAGAAATAAACCAAAAAACGTAACCCCTGGATAAAAATCTGTAATTGATAAACCTGGCTATCAGGTTAAGAATTCATCAGCCCATTCAGGATCGCCTTAATAAAAATGACCTCAACCTACAGGGTAATGATGATGAAAATGAAACCTACGTTACTGGCTCTCTTCGCTGCGCTGGCCCTGTTTAGCCAAACCGGGCAGGCAAAAGAGGTAAAAATCGGCATGGCGATTGATGACCTGCGCCTTGAACGCTGGCAAAAAGATCGCGATATTTTCGTGAAAAAAGCCGAAGCACTGGGTGCCAGCGTGTTTGTTCAGTCTGCCAACGGTAATGAAGAAACGCAGATGTCGCAGATTGAAAATATGATCAATCGCGGCGTAGACGTACTGGTTATTATTCCCTACAACGGCCAGGTATTAAGCAACGTGATTGCCGAGGCGAAGCAGGAAGGCATTAAAGTACTGGCCTACGATCGCATGATAAATAATGCTGATATCGATTTTTATATCTCTTTTGATAATGAAAAAGTCGGTGAGCTTCAGGCTGAAAGTATGGTGAAGCAGGTGCCGAAGGGAAATTATTTTTTGATGGGTGGTTCACCGGTGGATAATAATGCCCGGTTATTCCGCGCTGGCCAGATGAAGGTGCTTAAACCGTTAATCGATCAGGGAAAAATTAAGGTAGTGGGCGATCAGTGGGTGGATGCCTGGTTACCGGAAAACGCACTGAAAATAATGGAAAACGCCCTGACCGCTAATAATAACCATATTGATGCGGTCGTCGCCTCGAATGATGCCACCGCTGGCGGCGCGATTCAGGCACTTTCTGCTCAGGGGTTAGCCGGCAAGGTCGCCATCTCCGGTCAGGATGCCGATCTGGCGGCGATCAAACGTATCGAAAACGGCACGCAAACTATGACGGTCTATAAGCCGATCAGCAAGCTGGCGGATGCAGCAGCCAGAATCGCCGTTGAACTCGGCGAGGGCAAGCAGCCGAAATCTAACACCACACTCAATAACGGTAAAAAAGAGGTGCCAGCCTGGCTGTTGACGCCGATTCCGGTTGATAAGAGCAATATTGACAGCACCGTGGTTGCCGATGGCTTTCATAAAAAAAGCGATCTCTGAATTTCAGTTTTCTTAAGCGCCGGGCCGCAAACGAGATTTTCACTGCCCGCTGAGCGAGGCTCTGATTGTCAGGGCTGCGGCGTTTGCTTCCCGTTGCTCTTTTTCGGCCAGTGAACAGATGGAGTAAGTCATGACGACGCTACTGGAAATGAAAAATATTACCAAGCGCTTCGGCAACGTAAAGGCGGTCGATAATATTTCACTGCGCCTGGAAGCGGGTGAAATCTTATCGCTGTGCGGTGAAAACGGCTCCGGTAAATCGACGCTGATGAAGGTGTTGTGCGGCCTTTATCCCAGCGGCGATTATGAAGGTGAAATCCTGTTCGCTGGCGAACCACTACGCGCGGCGACCATCCGCGATACGGAGCGCAAAGGCATCGTAATTATCCATCAGGAGCTGGCACTGGTGCGGCAGCTAACGGTGCTGGAAAATATCTTTCTTGGCAGCGAGATTACCCGTGGCGGCGTAGTGGATGACGAAACGATGGCGCTGCGCTGTCAGCGTCTGCTCAAACAGGTCAAGCTGGACATTTCTCCCTGGACACGCGTCGGCGAACTGGGGATCGGCCAGCAGCAGCTGGTGGAAATTGCCAGGGCATTGAATAAACAGGTGCGGCTGTTGATTCTGGATGAACCTACCTCCTCCCTTACCGAACAGGAAACCGGCGTGCTGCTGGACATCGTCAACGATCTGCGCGATCACGGCATCGCCTGCGTATATATCTCCCACAAATTGAACGAGGTTAAAGCAATCTCCGATACCATTTGCGTGATTCGCGACGGTCAGCATATCGCTACCTGCCCAGCTGCGGGCCTGAGCGAAGATGACATCATCAACATGATGGTCGGACGTGAGTTGACCGCGCTCTATCCACGCGAGCCGCACGTACAGGGTGAGGAGATACTGAGCGTGACGAATCTGACCGCCTGGCATCCGGTAAACCGCCATCTGCGCCGGGTAAATAACGTCTCTTTCACGCTGCGGCGCGGCGAGATTCTCGGCATTGCAGGACTGGTAGGCGCAGGACGTACCGAAACCGTGCAGTGTCTTACCGGTCTGTGGCCGGGACGCTGGGAAGGTGATGTCGTGATACAGGGCCACCGGGTTGAACCGCGCCGCTGGAGCTGTCAGCAGGCGATTCGCCACGGTATCGCCATGGTGCCGGAAGATCGCAAAAAGGACGGTATCGTTCCGCTGCTGGGCGTGGGGAAAAATATTACCCTGGCAGCGCTCAGCCAGTTTAGCGGCCCGCTCTCAACGCTGGATGACGCACGTGAACAGATCGCCATTAACGGTGCCATTCAACAGCTGCGAATTAAAACCGCATCGCCGGAGTTAGCGGTAGGCCGTCTCAGCGGCGGTAATCAGCAAAAGGCGGTCATTGCTAAATGTCTGCTGCTTAACCCACAGGTGCTGATTCTGGACGAACCGACGCGTGGCATCGATATCGGTGCCCGCGTAGAAATCTACAAGTTGATTCATCAACTGGTGCAACAGGGTATCGCCATTATCGTGATCTCTTCTGAGCTACCGGAAGTATTAGGGCTAAGCGATCGCGTGTTAGTGATGCACGAAGGCCAAATCAAAGCTGATCTGCCGAACCATAACCTGACGCAGGAACAGGTTATGGAAGCGGCGCTGCGGAGTGAACATTATGCTTAAAACCAATACCGCAATGCTACCCGCCAGCGGAGGCGGTGCGCCGGGCAAGCTACGCCTGCTTAACCTACAGGTGCTGGTTATGCTGGCCGCCATCGTATTGATTGTGCTGTTTTTTACCTGGATGACCGAGGGTGCTTACCTCAGCGCACGCAACGTCTCCAACCTGCTACGTCAGACGGCCATCACCGGCATTCTGGCAGTGGGAATGGTTTTCGTAATTATCGCCGCCGAGATCGATCTCTCAGTAGGATCAATGATGGGGCTACTGGGTGGCGCGGCGGCTATTTTTGACGTCTGGCTGGGCTGGCCGCTGCCGTTGACTATTGTGGTTACGCTGGCACTTGGTCTGCTACTGGGAGCTTGGAATGGTTGGTGGGTAGCCTACCGTAAAGTGCCCTCTTTTATTGTCACGCTGGCGGGGATGCTTGCCTTTCGCGGCGTGCTGGTAGGCATCACCAACGGCACCACCGTTGCCCCTACCAGTCCGGCAATGTCGCAGATTGGGCAAAGCTATCTTTCAGATGGAATTGGCTTCGGCTTTGGTGTGATCGGCCTTGGCCTGTTTATCGCCTGGCAGTGGCGGTTGCGGATGCGCCGTCAGGAAATGGATCTGCCACAGCCAACCGGACGCAGTGCGGTGACGCGTCAGGCTATTACCGCACTACTGGTGCTGGGCGCTATCTGGCTGTTGAACGACTATCGCGGCGTGCCGACGCCGGTACTGATTCTGGTACTGCTGCTGCTGGCGGGCATGTTTATGGCAACGCGTACTGCTTTTGGCCGCCGTATCTACGCCATTGGCGGTAATTTAGATGCAGCCCGGCTTTCCGGTATTAATGTGGCGCGAACCAAGCTGGCGGTCTTTGCTATTAATGGCCTGCTGGTTGCTATTGCCGGATTGATACTCAGCTCTCGTCTCGGCGCAGGTTCGCCCTCCGCCGGAAACATCGCTGAGCTGGACGCTATTGCCGCCTGCGTTATCGGCGGCACCAGTCTCGCCGGCGGTATAGGCTCGGTTGCGGGCGCGGTGATGGGCGCTTTTATTATGGCTTCGCTGGATAACGGCATGAGCATGATGGACGTGCCTACGTTCTGGCAGTACATCGTTAAAGGTGCCATTCTGCTACTGGCGGTCTGGATGGATTCCGCTACCCGGCGGCGGGTGTAATCGTCGAAGCAGATCACAAGGCTCACCAATTTTTTTCTGCTGTCAGTTTAGCTGTGGTAATCAGAATGCAGAATAAAAAACGGGAGTGATCATGTTTGAAAAACGTTTCCGTATCAGCCTGCTGTTTAACGCCAATAAAGTCTACGATCGTCAGGTAGTAGAAGGTGTTGGCGAATACTTACAAGCATCGCAAACCGACTGGGATATTTTTATTGAGGAAGATTTTCGCTGCCGTATTGAAAATATTCGTGAATGTTTGGGTGACGGTGTGATCGCCGATTACGATGATACGGCGATCGAGGCGCTGTTACGCAACGTGGAAGTCCCCATCGTGGGCGTTGGCGGTTCTTACCATCGCCCTGAAGATTATCCGCCAGTTCACTATATTGCTACCGATAACGCCGCGCTGGTAGAGAGCGCCTTTCTGCACCTTAAAGGAAAGGGAATCAATCGTTTCGCTTTTTACGGCCTGCCCGCCTCCAGCGGCAAGCGTTGGGCGCAGGAGCGAGAATATGCCTTTCGTCAGCAGGTAGCAAAAGAGCGTTACCAGGGCGTTATTTATCAGGGAATGGAAACGGCGCCTGCCCACTGGCAACATGCACAAAATCGACTCGCTGACTGGCTACAAACGTTGCCACCGCAGACTGGGATTATTGCAGTAACTGATGCCCGCGCCCGCCACCTGTTACAGGTATGCGAGCATTTAAAAATCCCGGTGCCGGAAAAGCTGTGCGTGATCGGCATTGATAATGAAGAACTGACACGCTATCTGTCGCGCGTTGCGCTGTCATCAGTCGCGCAGGGCACTCACCAGATGGGTTATCAGGCGGCCAAGCTGCTGCATCGTCTGTTGGAGCGGCAACCGCTGCCGCTACAACGTATTTTGATACCACCGGTTAAAGTAGTGGCCCGCCGTTCTACCGACTACCGTTCACTACACGATCCGGCGGTGATTCAGGCAATGCACTATATTCGCGGCAACGCATGCAAAGGTATTAAGGTTGAGCAGGTACTGGACGCTGTTGGCATGTCGCGCTCTAATCTGGAAAAACGCTTTAAAGATGAAACCGGGGAAACTATTCATACCATTATTCATAGTGAAAAGCTGGAGCGGGCACGCACCCTATTAATTTCCTCTTCGCTGCCAATCAACGAGATTTCGCAGATGTGTGGTTATCCATCGTTACAGTATTTCTATTCGGTATTTAAGAAAAGCTACGCCACAACACCTAAAGAGTATCGCCAACAGAGCAGCGAGATATTCTAGTCAGGTATTATTATCAGCATTTATAAGCAATAAACGGGATAACAGCATAGACATAAAAGGAACAAGGATGACTGCATAAACGCAAAATTAACCAGTCATTAAGCTGCTTACGACCCGTTGAGAAGAGCTGTATCCTGGCGGCTCCGGTGTTATACTCGCAGCCATCATCTGATGGAAGATCGTCGTCTCCGGTGAGGCGGCCGGACTTCAAATCCGGTTGGGGCCGCCAGCGGTCCTGGGCAGGTTCGACTCCTGTGATCTTCCGCCAGTTTGCTTCTACTGAAAACCACTGTAATCAGTAAATCCCTTATACTACCTGCCCTGGCAATCAGTTATGTTCTCCTGAGGTCAACTTATGTCTACCAGGACCAAGTACATTATGGGGGCACAATGGGGGGCATGATTTATAGCCCCATTTTGAGATGCCCCCAATGAAGCTAACAGTCAGACAAATCGACACAGCCAAGCCCAAAGAGAAGCCGTACAAGCTACCTGATGGTGGAGGCCTCTACCTTGAGGTAGCGACCAGCGGTTCATGTTACTGGCGTTCGAAGTACCGTTACGCAGGTAAAGAAAAACGCCTGGCCTTTGGTGTATATCCAGAGGTCTCCTTGGCTGAAGCGCGTGATAGCTCACCGACTTTTTTACCCGGATACAGCTGGCCGCTGATATCTTCAGCCGTCGCCATCCTGTCCGGATGGGCTTTCTCCCACTCCGCTTTCGCCGCCGCCCTCTCCGCCTCTGTCGCTGACGCCAGCCTTTCGTTTGCTTCCTTCGTCGCCGCGATGTTCTCCTGCGTTCGCGCGATATCTGCCGCCTGGCTGCCGATTTCACCGATGAGCTGCGCTTCCTTCAGCCGCTGCTGCTCTTTCTCCCTGTCGAAGATTTGCTCCAGCGCCTGATTCGCGTTCTCCGTATCACGGCTCAGTCCGATACATGGAGTATGGTTGCGCAACATCATAAGCCAGAGGCGCCCACAACCCGGTATTGCACCGTGGGCCATATCCGGGATCAGCGCAAGTTTGAGGCATCGCCCTCCATTACCCTTAAAGGCCGCTGGATGGCGGCGCTGGGGTTTGAGACCGGCCAGAAGATCGAGGTGATCACCGGGCCGGGCCAGCTGATCATCCGGCTGGCCGGGGAAAAGTAGCTGACGGGTTTAAAGTAAAATCCCGCCGGTAAAGGGCGGGATTTCTCACTAATTATATTTAAAATCAATATTAATTTTTAAGGTTTCCACATTCACCGTTACTTCACAACCATGCCAGAATGGCTTCTCTTGAGACTTAAAGTTATCTATAAAATAATTCCTTAACTCAACAAGTAAATCAAATAAATCACCGTTCGCTTGTGCCCCAGCCGAAAACCAATCTGTAGCACCGGAGTCGGTATTTATATAGTCAAATTCACATCTACAATGATCATTCTCAGGAGATAGTTCTGCTCTCATGATAACTTTGGACGCATTTTCAGGTGCAACGGATAACAGTATTGAACCGATGTCATTATAAATTTCTTGATCTGTCCGCATCATTTACCTCCTGGCGCATTTTTAAATGTTTCAGCTATTGGCCTTCCGCCGTTTATAGAGTATTCAACATAAAATTTGTCCGGCCTTACGTTGTTACCAGTATAAGATGGTTGAATGTTAACCTTAACTTCTTTACCTTCACTCAATGCCTTCGCCCAAGTGTTTTCCATCTGTTTCCACGCACCTTTATTCAGGTTTCCATCCATCGGTAGCAGGTTCAATTTTTCACCAGGACCGTTAAAGATACTGGCGATTAAATGTCCCCCTTCATCTCCAGGATTACCACATTTACCGGCCTTACATTGTTGATAACCATTGCGATCTTTTACATTAGCTTTAAGAGTTGCTTCAACCTGGGTTGGTCTGGCCAGGTTGTCAGTATGATAACTCTTATCACCATCAACCTTATAAACCGTATTCGGTTCTGGCTTATTCAGTGCTTTGTTCCAGGCCCCTTTCTTGCCTGAGTCCACAATAACAATGTTTTTACCGGCTTCCGGTTTACCGCCTTTGCTCATTCCACCAGTAACCGCACCTAACGCCGCCGCCGCCAATATATCAGCCTGCTGACCGTCTATCCCGTATCGGGTTTTAAGCTCATTCGCAAACCTGGTACTGGATACAACGCCTTCCGCCTCAAGCTGCTGCGCCAGTAATGAAGACATATCATTCTTCATTTTTGATGGCACATCATCACCCAGCACACGATCTATCGCTTCACGTACCAGCATTCCGTTAGCAGGAATATCGCCGTATTTTTCCTTACAGGCAGCCGGACTGGTGGCGCAGACCGCGATCATTTCCTGCTGCTGCTTCAGGCTCAGCTCTTCCATTTCTTTCACGACTTTTCCGCAGTCGCCACGGACTTCACAGCCTTTCGCCTTCGCCGCAAAATCGTCAATCTGTTCAGCGTGCAGGAAGTTATTCTCAACCGCATTCTTCCCGGTCTGCGCCCCGGCCACCGCGCTGGCCGTATTTCCTCCTGCCAGCCCGCCTGCCAGCCCCGCCGCCAGCGTACCCAGCGCGCTTATCGTCTGCTTCTCCGCTTCCGTCAGCTCACCGGCTTTCTTTCCCGGATACAGCTGCTTCATCACCAGCTGTCCCATCACTTCGCCGCTCACCGCGCCCGCTGCGCCCGCCGCCGCGTCGTTACCCGCCGCCCAGGACGTGACCGCTCCCACCACCGCGTGCGCCATCGCACGGCTCGCCTCGTCCGGCGCAAGCCTGTGTATCTGCTCCGCCAGATACGGCCCCGCCGCGCCGCTTACCGCCTGCGCCAGGTTGCCGCCCGCCAGTCCCTGCATCGCCGCCGTTACCGCCTGTATCGCCTGCTGCACCCTGCCGCCCGTGCCCTGCCCGTTTTCCCTGTACGCCTGGTCATAGTAGTCCTGATACAGCTGGCCGCTGATATCTTCAGCCGTCGCCGTCCTGTCCGGATGGGCTTTCTCCCACTCCGCTTTCGCCGCCACCCTCTCCGCCTCTGTCGCTGACGCCAGCCTTTCGTTTGCTTCCTTCGTCGCCGCGATGTTCTCCTGCGTTCGCGCGATATCTGCCGCCTGGCTGCCGATTTCACCGATGAGCTGCGCTTCCTTCAGCCGCTGCTGCTCTTTCTCCCTGTCGAAGATTTGCTCCAGCGCCTGATTGGCGTTCTCCGTATCACGGCTCAGTCCGGCAGTATCCTGCCGCTGCTGCCCTGCGTCACGGACGGTGATGCTGCCCGCGCTGATGGCCGACTGCGTCACCGAACCGGCGCTGTCGCCGCCCTTCACCCCGCTCAGCAGGCTGTTCGCCATGTTCCCCACAAACTGTTCCCCGAGGCCGCCGCCGCCGCTGCTCAGCCCCGCACTCTGCTGCTCCGCCTCATACTCCGCCCGGTTACGGATGGCGCTCCACCCCAGCGTGCCCGTGCTGAGGCTGTTTTTGTCTGCTTCCGCCGCTGACGCTATCACCGCCCCGTCCAGCTGCGTGTGGCGGCCCGCGCTAATCTCAAAACCGCCCTTACCGGCGGCTATCCCCGTCTGCTCACGCACCGACGCATATTCTGAATTCATCTTCTCCCGGCTCATGCTGATGCCACCCGAGCCGCTGCCGCCCAGGACCGCCACGCTGCCGCCGGCGCTCACGCTCTGCTGTTTACTCTCGTAGCTTTCCCTGTCCTGTTCGCTGCGCAGCAGCAGGTCGCGGCCCGCGTTCACCTTCACCGACCCGCCGCTGACCTGCGCTCCCGTCAGCTGCGTGTCCCGCCCGCTGGCGAGCGTCACGTTATTTCCCGCCGTGAGCCGGCTTTCGCTGTGCGTGAGCCCGCTGCCGCTTTCATGACCCCGCCCCTGGCTGACGCCCGCCGATACCTGAAGCCCCCAGCCGCCCGTGCCCACGCCGATCCCCACGCCCGCCGTACTGCCGTGGCTCTCGTTTCTGCCCGTCAGCGCCGAGGTGTTCTCCCCTGACTTCAGGATGAGGTCCCGGCTGGCGTCCAGCTGCGCGTTGTTGCCCGCCCGGAGCTGGCTTCCCTCAATGCTGATGTCCCCCTCCGTCGAACGGATGGTCAGATCGCGCCCCGCCAACACGCCGCTGCCCCGTGAGGCGCTGCTGCTCTGCCGCTGCTCTGACACCGACTTCTGGCTGCCGTAGGAGAGCGTCACCCCGACGGTATTGTTATTTTGCGGAGCGGCTCCCTGCGCACCGTCCAGCGCCACCGCCTGTGCCGCGCCACCCCCGTCAGCGCGGCCCTGACGCCCTGCAGCGCCGCCAACCGATCATTACCTTCACGCTTCGCTTCCCGGACGGTGCTCACCGCGGTGTTGAGCGCGCTGCCTGCCGTACCCGACAGCGCCAGCGTCAGCCCGGAGGTTTTCTGCTCCACCGTATGCGTCTGCGTGCTGCTGTCCCGCGTGGTTTCAATAACCACGTTTTTCCCCGTCAGCAGCATATCCTGCCCGGCGACCAGCTCTGAACCCTGTACCTTCAGGTCGCCGCCCGCCCGGATGCTGAGGCTGCCCTGCACGCTGCCCACCGTGCTGCCCCGGTGCGTCGTCGCCGCAAGCGTGTCGGTGACCTTCACGTCCTGCGTGCCATAGCTGAACCCGATGCCGCCGGTGCCGGACAGGCCGGATTTTTTCTGCTGCGTCAGGTGCAGCTCCTGATGACTCTCTTCCGCCCCGGTTATCGTCACCGCCCGTCCGCCGCGCAGGGCAACGTCCTGCGTTCCCGCCACGTCACTGCCCCTGAGCAATAAATCGCGTCCGGCGTCTATCGTCACGCTGTTGCCGCCGAGCTGGCTGGCCTGCGCGGTGTCGCGGCTCCACGCGTCGCGGGTGGTGACGGTGGTTTTTGAAAACAGGCCGCTGTTGCCCGTTTCTTTATGTCGTTCATCCAGCTCGCTGTGGTTTTCGCCGCTGACGATGCGGATATCGCGGCCTGCCGAAAGGGCAAGCGCATTGTTCGCGTTGAGGCTGGCAGCACGAGCGTTAATATCCTGGCCCGCCGCCAGCGATACGCTGCCGTTACCGGCGATATCAACGCCTCTCTCTGTGCGCTGCGCCTGGTGCAGCGTATTGTCGCTATTCCATGCCACATCGTCCCGACCGGCGGTGGTGACCGTGTTCAGATTCACATCCCGCCGGGCAGCTATCAGCGTCTGGCTGTTATTTCCTTCGTTTACCACCTGCGCCGCCGTCAGGTTCACATCACGCCCGGCGTTAAGCAGCAGCGTACCACCTTCGTTAACCACCGACACGCTCGCTACCTTATCCAGCGTGGTCCGGCTGAACCGGCTGGATACATTTTCACTCTCGGCGCGGCGGGTGGTGGTAGTGATAGTAATATCCCGCCCGGCGTTAGCCACCAGCGAATCCAGCCCCTGTAGGCTACCGCCGATACTGATGAGATCGTTACGTGCCGTCAGGTTGACCCCCGTTCCCTGAATGCTGCCAGCGTTATTTAAAATATTCTCGGCGGTAATCACCGTGGCCTGATGACCACCCAGCACGCCACTGTTGGCAAGATCGCCGGTCAGATTCATAACCAGGTTACCGCCGGAAATCAGCGCCCCGCTGGCGTTCAGATCGCCTGCTTTAACCGGGGCATAGACTTGCGGTACCAGCACCGTCTGCTGACGACCGTCCGGTAGCGTCACGGTACTGCTCACCAGCCACACCAGCGGCTTCGTCAGCTTCGCCATCTGCTCCGCGCTCAGCGCCACGCCGGGCCGCAGGTTATACTGTTTTGAAAAAGCCACGCCGTTATCCATCAGCGCCTTGTACTCTTCTTCGTCGTTACTGAATCCTTCCAGATAGCGCCTGCCCGTCAGGGCAATAATCTGTTCACGCACCAGCCGTTGCTCATAGTAGCCATCTCCCAGCCGCTTCATCGTTTGGTCAATACCGAGCTGCTCCTGCATATAATCACTGGCAAGCCACTGCCGGTTGCTGGTAAAGCGCGCGTCCGTTTCAATCAGATAGCTGCTGTTATCATCTGTTTTCACATTAAACAGGCTATTGTCCGGCAGCCGGGTATCCGGCGTGACGGTGCGGATTACCGTTCCTTCATCGCCGTTTTCCGCCACTACGTCAAACTGCGTGCCGGGCCGTGGCAGCTCCGGCGATTTATCGCTGCCGTTAACCTGTGTATCCACACCTCCGCCACCGCCAGCGCTGATATCGGCAGTAAGGTTGCCCTGCGCGTCGATCGTTTTATTACTGCCGTTAAACTGGCTGTTATCATCCATCCGTCCGGGATTGAGCGAGATGGTCTGTATCGTGGCGGGCGGCGTGTAGTCAGAGGTATCAATCCCCGGCGAATCACCGCCCTTATGACGCTTACGGTAATAATGTTTCAGCGTTCCCTCATCGGTGATGATCCGCTGACCTTCCGCCTGACGGTTTTCTACGCTGGCAGCGTTAACGGCCAGCGTACCGCCTGCCACGATTTCACTGTTTTCGTTATAAACCCTGTTGCCGTTAATGGTCAGATTACCGCCCGCCAGCAGCTTTGCCGGATCGCTCTCTTTGACCTGCGTCTCCTGGATGGTTTCGGTATAGCGATACTCGTTAAATTTATCCCCGCTGCCGGAGTCATGACAGGTCACACCTTTGATGCAAATGATCCATGTCTCATCTTTATCAAGGGAGATGTTGTAATCAGCCGTGTCGTAGATGACGCCTTTCCACTGGTACAGCAGCTTATCGATAACCGATACCGTTACCAGCTCCGTGGCAAAGCGATCGTTGACGTTATTCAGTCGGTCGACATTCAGCTGCATATCACCAGCAGATTCAATGGTGGCGCTGTGGTTGTTTATTTCGCCAACCTGTCCGGCAACGCTGCCGTCACTGGTTAACCTTCCGCCTGTCGCCAGCGTACCGTCACTGTATATCAGCGCATGCGTATAGTTATTAATAGTGCGCGCGCCAATATTGACCTGAGCGCGCCCGGCCAGCACAGGCGCAACACCATCGGCGGCCATATTGTTGAAGGTAGTGACATTGACACCAACGCTATCACCGTAGATGCGCCCCGTGCCGGTATTATTGAGCGTGTTAGCCTCGAGCCACGTCAGGCCACCGTCAATCAGCCCGGTGTTGGACAGCGTACCAGAGAGGATAAGCCGGTTAGTCCCGGCATTGATTTCGCCGTTCTGCAAATTAGAGAGATGGTTACCGCTCAGGGAGAGCGTGTTCCCCGCCAGAACCTGCCCACGGTTAACCACATCGCCCCTGACGTCCAGCGTCAGATCCCGGTTAGCAATCAGGCTGCCCTGATTGTTGAACGCCTGGCGGCTGGCGATTGCCATATTCCCTGATGACAACAGCCGCCCGTCGCCGGTCAGGCTGTCCGCATTTAACGTCAGCTGTGAACCGGCGCTGGCGATCCCTTCAGTGTTAGTGAGCCGCAGCCCGCTGCCTTTCATCAGCAGCGCCTGGCTGGCGGATATCACGCCCCGCACGTTGTTAAGTAGCCCGTTAGCGATGATGGTCAGGCTATGGTTTGCCAGCAGGCTGCCGTTCTGGTTATGCAAGCTGTCGCTGGTAACGGTCAGCGTTTGCCCTTCAATACCCTGGTTTTCCCTCTGTGTGCCGCTGTTATCGATCTTCTGAGCTGTTACCGTCGCAACAGCGCCACTGCGGATCAGGCCTTCATGGTTGTTCAGCAGCCCGCTCAGGTTCAGCCGCAGATCGCCTGCGCTCTGGATCTGCCCCTGCTGATTTTGCAGCGACTGAACGGTCACGCTGGCGGCGCGTTCGGACACAATGCGCCCACCATTACGGTTATCCAGCGTGTGGGCAACAAGCGTGCCGTTGCCCTTTGCCCCGACGGTTCCCCCCTGATTATCCAGCCCGGCACTGTCTAGCGTTAGCGCCGCCAGGCTATAAAGCGTGCCACCCCGGTTATTCAACGCATGGCCCTGTGTATCAAGCGCAATACCGCTCGCCTGAATCAGCCCCTGCTGATTGTTTAAATCCCCAACGGTTGAGAGATTAAGCGCCTGCTGGCTGACGATCTGCCCGCTCTGGTTGTTCAGCAACGTATTAAGCAGCGTCAGGCTCTTACCCGCCAGCAACAGGCCAGCACTATTATCCAGCGATGAAGTCACCAGCGTGAGTTCACCACCGCTGCTGATACCACCGGTATTCACCGTGCCGGTGTTGATGATATTTTTAACGGTAAGTGACATATCGCCGCCGCTGGCCAGCGCCCCCTGGTGATTATTCAGGCTGGCCGCGTTTAACGCTAACCCTTGCACGGCGATAAGCTGACCTTCTGCGTTGTTAAAGGCCGCAGAATGTGAAGTAATATGCCCTGCGCTCTGTATCGTGCCCTTACCATTATCAAGTTCCTGGGCGGCAGATAGGTACAAATCACCTTTTCCGGCGTGGGTAATTTCCCCGGCGCGGTTATCAAGCGTGAACGCGCTCAGCGTCATATTCTTGCCGTTACTGCGAATATGGCCGCCGTAGTTGTCCAGCTTGCCTGTCGGCGTCAGGCTGAGATCGTCTTCCCCAAGCTGGGCGAGCGTACCTGACCGGTTGCTTAGCTGTTGAGAAGAGAGCGTGAGTTTATTCGCCGTCAGTGAGCCGCCGTCGTTGTTCAGGGTAGTGGTCGTTCTGGCCACCAGCGTTTTCTCTGCATCAACGGTAGCATCGCGGGTAGAGAGCGCACCATTTTGCGCGTCAAGCGATATGGATGTTGCCGCCGTCTGGCTGGCGCTAATATCAACGCCCTGTCCTTTTGCCTGAATAAGCCCGCCGGCCAGATTTTGCCCGTGGGCGCTGAGCTGTCCTGACGCCGTCAGGGTGAGATCGCCTGGCTGCGTCAGCTTACCGGCGCTGTCCACGCCCGCCGCCAGCAGGCTGTTGCGGGTGCTGTTGAGAGAACTGGCTTTTGCCACCAGTGAGCCGCCGCTCACCAGTGAACCGCTGTTACTGAGAGTGCCGTCGCTGCTCAGCGTTAGCTGCTGCTGGCTGTGCATGCCGCCGCTGTTGCTGATATCGGCATGGCTGATAATCTGGGCGTTGCCCGTGCTGCTGATGTGTCCGTTGTTTTCAATCCGTCCGTCGGCGGTCAGCACCACGTTTCCCGCCGTAGCACCAATCTCACCGGCGTTATGTACGCCGACGCCTTTTTCCGTTCCCGTCAGGCGGATTTTTCCGGCATACATCCCGCCAAGCGCCGAAACATCCAGCGCCACGTCTGGCTTTTTACTGCCGTCATCCGCAAGCGCCGTAATCAACTGATGCGCTGCATCTACCTGATTACGCCCGGTGGTAATCTTCAGATCGCGGGCGCGAATGCCCGCATTAACCTTCACGCTGCGGGCAATAATATCGGTATAGTCCTGAGCGGAACTGTCGAGCCCCTTTCCGGTAAGAGTGATGTTACCGTCGTTCACCCGATAGCCGGTAAGATTGCCATCGCTGAGCTGTGGCGTACCGGTCGTTAGCGTCGCCCGGTTGGCATTAATAAAACCACAGCCATCACATTGAATACCTGAAGGATTAGCAATGACCACCTGGGCCTTTTGCCCCGCGACTTCAATATAGCCATTAAGCTGGCTCGGGTTACGGGAGTTAACCTCATTGAGGATGATCTTCGCTTCCCCTTTCGCCAGGTTCGGGTTCGCCGCCACCATCCCGGCAAGGTTTGTCTGCACGTTGCGGTGGCTGTTGTTGAGAATCACTCCACGCCGATCGACATCAAACTGGCTGTAGGTATTGCGCGATACTCCGGCAGCGCTCGGGGTCTGGATATTGATCTGAGTAATACCGCTGGCGCTGTTGATGATTTGCGGCTGCTGTTTGCCCGGTGCGTTTTTGTCTGCAACAACGCCAGCCAGCGCTGGCGCACACCATGCAAACGTCAAAAGCAGGCCAAAGGCCAGCGTTGTGAGCCGTGCGGTCAGGGTCACTTTTGCTTTTCTATCACTCCCGGATGCAGGAGAAACGCCCGCGCGATGAGAACGGGTAATTTCCGCAACCACCATCAGCATTCCACGGGCTTTGTTAAAAATAATCCGATAAAAAAGTTTATTCATTGTCGTTTACTCACTGATATCCCTGTGACGTAATACAGGCAAAAGCTCATCCTGAAATAACGCATAGCCTGAGGCGCGCAACGCTAAAAATCAGAAGCGCCAGCCAATGCCAACGTTGAAGCCATTGAGAGATTTTTTGCTGCCATAAAAGTCGACGCTTGCGCCTTCATAGCCGAGGTTAATTGACAGGTTATTTATCGGATTGATTGCCACGCCCGCCGCATAGGCGAAGCTGGCGGTGTGCCTGGAAGTATGGATATTTAAATGACCGTCAGGCTCGTCTGCCCCTACGCTGTTACGCCATTGATAGCTGCCGTTTATTTTGCTGTAGGCAACACCAAGCAGGCCGTAGAGACTGAGATAGTCATTGAGGCGGTAAGCCGGTCCCGCCAGTAACGAGTAATATTTAGCATCAGCGCTGATTTTATAGGCATCTCCCCATGCATCATGGTACGCCACGCTTTTATCGCCTTTCATATAGCTGAAAGAGCCGATAATACTCAGCGGAGAATCCCATTCGTAGCGGTACTGCAGGTTAATCCCCTGGTATTGCACGTTAATGCCGTTAAGTCCCGCGATATCATTGAGCCTGGCGTAAGCATATCCCATGCTGACCGTCTGTTGCTGAGCCGTCACGACGGGACTCAACACAACGCTTCCTGTAATAACCAGAGCGGTAACTATCATCTTAATTTTCATTATTTTTCCCTTTTTTAGTTAAGAGCCGCGATACGCGGCCCGGCAATAATTAACATTCCTGGACGACCGCACTTAAAGGATGCGCTGTCTGCCAGGCGCGTATTTGTGGCAGTGAAACCCGCCGCCCACGGAAATGCTTCACCCGTTTTCCCCGCTCTGCCCCCCGATGCCAGAGCGAACGAAAGCAGCTGTCCGGAAAGAGTTCGCTCAGCACCAGGCTAACCATCTGCCGGGTATGCCCAAAGGGGGCGATCCAGTCGGTCACCCACATCCGATCGCCGCAGCGCCAGCTATTCTCCGGAACCAGCAGCGGCAGTCGGGTGAGATAACGTTGCTCGGCGTCTTCATCAAGCCAGGCCCAGCTCATAAAGAACACCGGCTTCCCCTCCTGAAACGCCAGCACATACTGTTGTTCCTTGATCGCGGGAAGCAGCAGTGCAGGTAACGCTTCCAGCAGGGCTTCTTTATGCCACGCAGAATGCATCCACAGCCAGACGCTGGCCCCCAGGACTTCCGCTTCGTTCACGCTACCGCCCAGCACTAACGGGCACTGTACGGTAAATCCGTTCCACTCCATCAGTAACTCCAGCTGAGACTGAACCCAACCGTGGTTGGGTCGGTTTTAAAACCATCCGGTTTTGATAATGGAATCCCGGCAAACAGGTCGTAACTGGCCCGCAGATAGCGGCCCCGCCAACCCATAACGCCACCGGCCAGATGTTTCCCCGCCAGCTTTTCACTGCCGGAGCCGCCCACCTCGCCATAGTCCGTCCCCAGGTAAATTTCCTGCGCCGGGAGCGGTGTCACCCATGCGATATCATTGCGCACGTACCAGCCGTGGCTGGCAGTAAGCGTTCTTTCTCCATCAAAACCGCGTACCGTCCAGCGGTTACCCACGGACATCATGTCCGGCGAGGTTAGCGGGGTGTTGCTCATCTGGCGCTGGTAAAGAGTGCTGAAGCGAAAGTGTTGTCCGGCGATGGAGAAAGGCAGATTAAGCTGCGTATTAAAACGAAGGATTTTGCTGAGCGCCGTGCCATAGCGGCCATACTCTTCTGGCGCGGGCTGCGCACCAAACCAGCGCGTCCCCCGCTGATAGCTGATGCCTGCATCCAGGATGGCGTTACCAATATAGTGTCGATGCTGTAGCCCCAGCTTCCAGGATGCAGTCTGGCGGCGCTGAACATCAATCTCAGTATCGTTAATAAAGTTACGCTGTTCGCGGGCCATTACATCAGCGGCTAGCGTGGTTTTCTGGCTACCACTGCGATGCAATACCCGGCTGAGCTGGAAGCTGATGTTTTTACTTTTACCGCTGTAGCGATAATCACCGTTACTGCCAGCCACCGTCTGCACATAATCGTATTCGCTGGCCGTAACGCCCGCCAGCCAGTAGCCAAACGGCACCGAATAATGCGCGGTCAGCCCTTTCGACGATTTTCCACCGCCGTTGCCATCAAGATTGTGAGAGCCGGAGAGATAAAATAAATCGCTTAGTGAGAGAGGATTATCCAGCGACAACGTCAGGTTGCCCTGATATTCGCCGGTTGATTCCGAACCGGAATCATCCAGAGAGGCATCCACACGCCACATGCGGGACTGCTGGCGCTTAATGACGATATCGCTTTCACCGGGCTTATCGCCGGGAACAATATCCATGCTGGCGTTAACCGTGGGCAGACGCTGAAGATTTTCCAGCCCCTGCTCAACATCCCGAAGATCGAGAATATTGCCCCGATGAGCAGGAAAAGAGGTGTACAACGTGGCCCAGGTATTACTGTCCGGCGTCAGTCGAACGTCCCGGGTGTAACCGGCCATCACGATTAGGCGCAGAGTACCTGACTTTAAATCCTGCGCCGGTGCCAGTACGCGCGTAGTGACGTAGCCATGTCCCACCAGCTTATTTTGCAGGCGGCTCATCAACAGGTTAATGCCTTTGGCTCCCAGGCAATGACCAACGGCCTGGTTAGCCTGCCGCTGCAAGGGTAGCCAGTGGGGCAGAGCCTGTGTGCCGCTCAGCACAACCTGTGAAACTGCGAAACAGGGCGTTTCTGTCGGAAATCCCTGTTCAGGGAGTGGCTGCTGCACCGAAGAGAGATTCACATCTGGCGCAACAGGGGTAATTTGTTGTTCAAGTGCCTGCTGACGCTGCTGCTGATTAAGGAACTGTTGTGCCGACTGCACGCGTTCGGAGGCTGCCATAGTTGAAAAAGAAAGCGCTAAAACTGGCGCAAAGAAAACCCAAAACTTGCTGTTCACTAAAGATTTCATCCTGAATCTGTTTTAATTATTTACCGGAGCAGGCGATGAGGCTTACGGTAAGCAACGCTAATTTTTACCAAACAAATTTCCAATATCGGCATCGACACATCACAGCAATAATTAATTACCATAAACACTGCAAATACACACTCAAATTTTATTTCTTAGTTTATTTACTAATAAAATCCCTCTTTCACAAGGCGTGTAACGCCGTTAGTGAACAACCTAAACGCTCACGAAAATTAGCGCTCCTGCCGTTCCCGGAAATCGCTGACAGCAGACGCTATCGGATTAACAGATCACACACCGTTGTATAGCGGGCAGCCATAGTAAAAATAGCTGAGCATCGCGAAGCTCTAATTAATATTTCATCCACCTCATAACTTAATATTTAATTGCTGCCCCACTTTACATTGAATATTTCATTTACTTCAGTATCAGATAAGCAGCAATTAACACAGCACGTTTCAGCCTCTGGAATGACAGATCTTAACGGTGAAAGATTGATACGCTGGCTTCTCAGATAAAGAAACAAGCATCACTGCTTTGATAAGCAAACAGATAAAACAGCATCGAAGCGATGTGGCGGAGATATTTCAGAAGCGCTGAAACCAAAAGGCAGGAAACGGTGTGGATAAAAGTAAAAAGCCGGCGGTACGGGGCATCGTACCGCCGGAAAACGCTTAGCTGACTTTATTTTTCAGCTCAAAGCGTGGGGAAACAAAGCCGTACAGCGTCCATCCCAGGAAAGTCACGATGGCACCGTAGAGCATGGCTTCTTCACCGGAAGAGTAAAGGGCATAGAAGCTATACATGGCACCGATAAATGCGATGACATTCGCCGGGCGCGCTTTTGCCGAATTAATATTCGCCATTTTCTGAATAATCACCAGCGCCGCCATGGAGAGGATGTAAGGAATAATATTCGTTACAACCGCCAGGTTCACCAGTACGTTAAACTGATTATTCAGCGATGGGCTAATGGTCATCAGCGACAGACCAGTTTGCAGAATAACAATCGTCAGCATCCCTTTTACCGGCGCACCGGCAGAAGACAGGCGTGAGAAGATTTTCGGGAAATATCCTTCATCTGCGGATGATTTAAATACCTGTGCGATGGTGAACTGCCAGCCCAGCAGCGAACCACAGCAGGACATAATCATCAGAGCCATGATGACTTTACCCACAACAGGCGTAAACATGTGGGCAAAGGCCAGACCAAACGGTGCCGTAGAGTTTGCCAGATCCATATTCGGCACGATACCGGCAATCACATTGGTAGAGACGATGTAGATTATCGCCGCACCCAGAGTACCGCCCAGTACCGCGATAGGCACGTTGCGCTCAGGATTTTCTACCACATCGGTGTTGGCACAGGCGGATTCCAGCCCCAGGAAAGCCCACAGCGTCATGGCGATGGAGGATCCCACCGCGCTAAAGAACGGCGCATGATGCGGGTTCCAGGATTCGGCATACATCGTCGGGCTAAACCAGAACCAGCCGATAACGCACAGGCCAACCACCGGAATGATGACGCCCCATACGGTAACGCTACTGATTTGCCCGGTGATGCGCGCACCACCGAAGTTAGCAACGGTACATATCCACAGCACACAGATGGTCGCCAGACCAATCTGAACTGGCGACAGATGGGCACCGAATAACTCGGTGCCGTAACCTACGGCTGAAATAGCGATAGCGACGTTAGCGATCAGCAGCGATACGCCATAGGTATAGTTGGCCATAAAGTTGCCTGACTTACCAAAAGCGTACTCGGCGTAACCGCCCATCCCACCGGATTTGCGGCTGAACATCCCGCATTTTGCGAATGCCCAGGCCAGCGCCATAGAGCCCACCGCTGTCACCAACCAGGAGATGATGGAGATTGTCCCCACCTCTGCAAGCTTGGTAGGTAACATGATGATGCCGGAGCCCATCATGTTGACCATAGTCAGGATGGTGAGCTGAACAACGCCCATCTTGTTGTTCGACTTGCTCATATGTTTTCCTCTTTCAGCAGAGCGCCTGATTGTTCACCAGACGCGATCACATAGCACCACACCTGTTTGCGACCGTCGTGTTCCTGGATGTAAACCCCCTGCAGTTCCGGTGCAAAGCCCGGCAGCAGGTTGATACCTTCTTCAAGCGCGGTGAAGTAATGCAGAACCGCGCCGCCCCAGACTTCACCCGGAACAACACACAGCACTCCCGGCGGGTAAGGAAGCGCACCTTCAGCGGCAATACGGCCTTCCGCTTCCGGCAGCGGCACCAGATCCACTTCACCACGCAGGTAGGCATAGTTCGCTTCCTGCGGATTCATACGAACATCCGGGAAGTGCGCTCTGCGGAACATCTCTTTCTGCAACTGTTTCACATTGTGGCGGGCATAGAGATCGTGCATTTCCTGGCACAGCTGGCGCAGGGTATAACCGGCATAACGTTCTTCATGCTGACGATAGATAGAAGGCAGAACATCTTTCAGCGGCGCATCGTTTTCAAGCAGGGTTTCGAACTGCGCTAACAGGGCAACCAGCTGCTGCAACTTAGCCATATCTTCCGCTGGTGTTAGCAGGAACAGAATCGAGTTGAGATCGCATTTTTCCGGGACGACGCCGTTTTCACGCAGGTAGTTAGCGAGAATGGTCGCCGGTACGCCGAACGCTTCATACTCACCGGTTGCGGTGTTGATGCCCGGCGTGGTGAGCAGCAATTTGCAAGGATCGACAAAGTACTGATGTTCAGCATAGCCTTCAAACGCATGCCAGCGTTCGCCTGGGCCAAATGCGAAGAAGCGCAGGTCAACGGCGATTTGCGCGGTTTCATAAGACTGCCACGGTTTACCATCCACCATGTGCGGTACAAACGGACGGATATGTTTGCAGCTTTCAAGGATCAGCTTACGCGCCTTGATACCGTTCATTACGCAATCCATCCACATATTGCGTCCGCTTTCGCCTTCATGCATTTTGGCGTTGATGTCCAGCGCAGCAAACAGCGGGTAGAACGGACTGGTGGAAGCGTGCATCATAAAGGCGTTGTTGAGGCGTTTATGCGGAACATAGCGCTTCTGACCTTTGATGTGGCTGTCTTTTTTATGGATTTGCGACGTCTGAGAGAAACCAGCCTGCTGTTTATGCACGGACTGGGTCACCAGGATACCCGGATCGTTTTCATTCAGCTCCAGCAGCAGCGGAGAACAGTCAGCCATCATCGGAATAAACTGTTCATAACCGACCCACGCGGAGTCAAACAGGATGTAGTCGCACAGGTGACCGATTTTATCGACAACCTGACGGGCGTTATAAATAGTACCGTCATAGGTGCCTAACTGAATAACTGCCAGACGGAACGGACGTGCGTCTTTTGCCCGGCGCGGTGCAGCTTCAGCAATAAGTTCACGCAGGTAGCTTTCTTCGAAGCAGTGGGCATCGATACCACCGATGAAGCCGTACGGGTTACGCGCGGTTTCCAGATAAATCGGCGTAGCCCCAGCCTGTAGCAGCGCACCGTGGTGGTTAGATTTATGGTTGTTACGATCGAACAGCACCAGATCGCCTGGGGTCAGCAGAGCGTTCAGCACCACTTTATTTGATGAGGATGTACCGTTAAGTACGAAGTAGGTTTTATCCGCATTAAATACTTTTGCCGCATGCTGTTGCGCTATGCACGGCGCGCCTTCATGTATCAGCAGATCACCCATAGCAACGTCGGCGTTGCACAGGTCTGAACGGAACAGCGTTTCGCCAAAGTATTCAACGAACTGATTACCTGCGGGATGACGACGGAAGAACTCACCACCCTGATGTCCGGGGCAGTCAAATGCGCTGTTGCCCTGCTTAACATAATCTACCAGCGCGCTGAAAAACGGCGGGCGCAGCTGAGTTTCATATTTATGTGCAGCGGCTTCCAGTTGACGACCGTAGAATTCATTGCGCGTTTCATCGTGCTCAAACACGCCCTGAATCAGCGGCATATATTCAGACGGTACAATCTCGTCTTTATTAATAGCGATAAAGACCGGGATGTTGTAACCGGTGGCACTAATCTCGTCGAGCTTACCGTTTTCAACGTCTTTCATTGTCAATACAACGGCGGCAACATCTACAAAATTAGTCTCACCGGTATTCACAATACTGCGCTGCGTGGAAAAACAGTTCGGACATGTATTACTAACGGCAATCTTTAAATCAGTCATTTTCATCTCTTTATTTTCAGATAATAGCAGGCCCTCAATTTCTTAAATAAGAAATTGATTACTCCGGAATGAAAGCAATAGTTTGCCGCTGATAAATAAATATCAGTAATTTGCTTTCAGGAAATAGAAAACCCTAACAGTCCGGAAACTGCTAAATTAAGGTTTCATTGGGAGTGAGCGCGGTTAGTTACAAGCAGAGACCTGTAATAACTAAGATTCAGGAAGACCTGTATGCTGAAGCGCCCATAGTCGAAAGACTACCGGGCATTAAAGAAATGAAAGTCGAAGCTATTGCGGTGGGCAAACATCATTATATGAGTTGTCCGCCTGATATGTGGCATCAGTCGGTTATTGTTTTCCATCATACGTACCTTCAAAGGGTTAACTGAAAGTAGCGTTATTCTAACGCCGACAAGGGCCAAAACTGTGACGGAGATCACTATTATGCATGCAATATGAAATTAATAACCACGATGAAAGCATGTATTAGCATATTGTTTTAATATAATCGATCATGTTGGTTTTTTGTATTACTGTTGCACCACATAGAGCAATGTGCGCGATAAGTTAAATACTAAATAAATAAAAGTTAAACATAGGTTAATCTCAATTTTCAATACAAGAAACGTCGTAACGTTATTTATCGCTTTGGCACTTTATTCCAACACAAATTGCCCGTTTTTCCCCCACGGGGAATATAACCATAAAATAAAAATGGTTATTTTTTTGCTCAGGAACAGGTGAAATAGTGGAATCTGCTGACTATAACAATAGCTCCTGATGCTACGTTATTATATTAGAAAGTTCCGAACTCGATAAAAAGCAAGCGAATATAGAATAAAGACTAAAAAAGGTCAAAGGGATACGGAACAATAATGCACTTCGTTATATATCCCTTTTTAAAAAGTGGTTATTCTTCTGGTGGTTAAGGGATTAGCGTAATGGTATAGGCATTACTGCCCGCGACAGGTGCGCGATTGTAATAGGTCGCATGATGCTGCTTATACTGAAACATTGCCGCATACGTAATACCGCCGCCGCCATCTTTAATTCCTTTGATCTGTAGCGTAACCGGCACGCCTGGCGTTACGTTGAGATGAAAGGCCTGTGGCGAATGCTTTATCATAAAGGCATCGCCAAAGGCATTACCGTTATAAAAGACTTGTATATAGTCACCGTCAACCGCTGCGTAATCCCACACCAGAAGTTCAATGGTCCGCTTTTCCTGTCCATCGCTGGCATCACTCTCACTACGAAACGTTACGTTATAATCTCCAACCGGAAGCTGCGTACTGTCGTTTTCCAGCAGGCGCACGCCTGCGCCAAGCTTATCAGACATGCCGGTATTTAGCGCATCGACGGCCTCCTGGCCAGTTGCCACGCGGGGAAGAGGGTCTGACAGGTAATTAGCAACGACTATAACAGCAAGGGCGATAAACCCTAACGCTCTTAGCGGATTCTTTTTCTTCGTAGCCTTTTCCTCTGTCTGCTCTTCAGTACGGGTATTTTTACTCTGCAACCACCATTCCTGAGGCTTTTGTTGCGTGTCCTTATGCTGCGCTTCTGATGGCGCTGACTTGTTTTTCTTAAAAAAATTCATTTGATTAACTCAATGGCTTTAGCGGTCTGAAATAAAAATAAGCGCACATTGCCAGGCGCGAAATAATGATCTGTACGATGGCAAGAACGATAAAAATGATCTGTCGGCCTCCATTGATCACTTCGAACCCCTTAAACAGTAACCCGGCACCTGCGGCGAAAATAAGCACGTTTAGCGAACCGATAATCACCAAGGGCAGCAGCCATGGGAGAAACCAGTAGAGACTTCGCAGGCGGGAAAAGAAGAATGACGGTAGTAATGTAATGAAAAAAGTCTGAACCGTGGCGGAAGGAACCCCCACACTTGACGCCGGAATCCAACCGCTGCTGATGGTAGTAAAAATATCCATCATAAATCCCAGCGGGGTAATAACCAGAAACAGCGTTAGTGGCCCGAGAAAAAACATCAAATAGAGCCTGGCGATGATGCCTGGTGCAGGGCGCTCTTGATAATGCATTGGCTACCTTATTTATAAAAATTGTTTTACAGGGAGAAAGCTAGCGCACGCTAATATCGCTGGCTTCAATCGTAATCAGCTCTTCCCGCGTCAGATCCGGATCGGTGCTTAACCGTAGCGCCTGCTGATTCAATGATTTTTCAAAAACGTTACGTACGTAGCGCCCGTTGCCGAACGCCGTTTCGCTGACCGCCTGCGTAAACAGCGCGCGCATCTTCTGCCGCGCCGCCTCTTCCAGCACGTAGCCACGTTTCTGATAAAGCTGGTCGGCAATGCGCATCAACTCGTCCACGCGGTAATCATCGAACTGGATAATATTAGGGAAACGCGATTTAAGGCCGGGGTTCATTTCCAGGAACTCATCCATGTTTTGACTGTAACCGGCCAGGATCACTACCAGCCGATCGCGATTATCATCCATCAGCTTAACCAGCGTATCGATCGCCTCGCGGCCAAAATCATTGGCACCGCCCTGAGCCAGGGCATAGGCTTCATCGATAAACAGCACGCCATCCATCGCCTCCCTGACTTTCTCCGTGGTTTTTATCGCCGTCTGACCTACATAACCCGCTACCAGACCCGCCCGGTCCGTTTCAACCAGGTTATTCGTCTGAATAACATTAATATGCGCAAGCACGTCGGCGATAATACGCGCCATCATCGTTTTACCGGTGCCGGGGTTGCCTTTGAAAATCATGTGCAAAGTCTGACTGGCATCTACAGGCAGCCCCATTTTGCGCCGCTCGCTCAGTACCCGCAGTCGGGCATAGAGGCTACGGATATAGGTTTTAACCTCGCTCAGCCCGATAATATCGTTAAGCACCGCCTCCAGATCGTAGGTTTTCCCGCCCGGGCGCGCTTCGCCAATATCCTCCGGGAGAATGGTGGTTAGCTCGGCAGCCGCCACTTCAGTGGTCGCAATACGCGCTGACTGTTTGCGTAAAATGTTCTCCAGCATATTACGTACCATACGCCCGTTGCCGGAATGCGCTGAGGCGGTTCGGCTCGCCGCCGCTACTGATTCATGCAGCCTGGCCTGCGCCTGCCCGGTAAGCCGGAAGCCTTTATTGGTCACCTGTAACAGCGCGATTTTATACAGCTCCTCTACCGTATAGTCCGGGAAATGAATAACCAGCGGAAAACGTGATTCCAGCCCGGAATTATTCTTCATGAAGTCAGCCATTTCTTTTTTATACCCGGCCAGGATGACGACAAGCTCACCGCGATAATCCTCAATAAGCTTAACCAGCGTATCGATAGCTTCTTTATCATTAGGGCTGTTGGCAGAGAGCGAATAGGCTTCATCGATAAACAGCACGCCACCCAGCGCACTTTTGATCATGGCTTCAGTCTTCTCTGCCGTTTTACCGTAATACTCGGAGACCAGACCACTACGGTCGGTTTCAATGAGCTGGCCCTGCTTTAGCAGCCCCATATTTTTAAACATGGCAGCCATCACGCGGGCAATCGTCGTTTTTCCGGTGCCGGGATTACCGGTAAAGATAATGTTGAGTGATTGTCGGATATCAACCACCACATCCGCCTTACGCCGTTTCTCATCGGCCAGCAGCATGGTGTGCTGAGCGCGAATCGCTTCTTTAACGTTCTCCAGGCCGACTATCGACGCCAGCGCGCTTTCTAAATCAAAATCCTGATGACGGTCAAACCTGAAATCTTCCGCCATCAACAGCCCCATATCGGCCTTCGGATCGCGCGCCAGGCGCCTGGACTGCTCAACGATGGCGCTTTCGATAATATTCCTGACCAGACGTCCGTTGCCGCTGTCGTTGCGCCCTTTAATCTGGCTTTTTTCAAACTGCCGGATAAGCGACTCGTTGCAGGCTTCGTCAATCACATAGCCTTTGGATCGCGCCGTGATACCGGCAATTTTTAACATCTCATCGGCACTGTAGTCATCGAAATGGATTAGGTTCGGGAAGCGTGATTTCAGACCGCTGTTGGCCTGCAGGAAGGTTTGCATCTCATCGCTATAGCCAGCCAGAATAACCACCAGATTATCGCGATGGTCTTCTATTCCTTTTACCAGCGCATCGACAGCTTCAATACCAAAAACATCATGGCGATCGCGACACAGCGCGTAGGCTTCATCGATAAACAGTACGCCGCCCAACGCGGACTGGATAACCTCATTCGTTAGTCGGGCCGTATGTCCGACATACTTCCCTACCAGGTCGGCTCGGGTAACTTCCTTCAGCTGGCCTCCCGTCAGAACGCCAATGGCTTTCAAATACCTGGCAACGATACGCGCCATCATGGTTTTACCGGTGCCGGGGTTGCCGGTGAAAATCATATGCATCGAAACAGGGGAGAATTTATAGCCCGCTTTCTCTCTCCGCTTCTGTACTCTGGCATTATTCTCCAGCCCCAGTACATACTCTTTCACGCTTTGTAGCCCAATTACCGATTCCAGCTCCTGCTGAACCGCCAGTAAATTGTCATTTTGTCGATTGGGAAGCAGCGTATTCAGGTAAACAGGATTCGCCGCAGGAGACTCTGGTTTTAACACCAGCGCATCGTCAATAACCTCAAAATAGAGTTTGCCGCCGCTGGAAGCGTTATCCTGCAAACGATACTCGACCAGCGCTTTATAGATGACCTCGTGCAGGTAATGCTGAATGGCCATCAGCCCCTGCTTCTTGTTGTATCTGGCGGTACAGTACTGCACAACCGCATCATCATAATAGAGCGTAAAGTGCAGGTTTTTCTGACTACGCTGCTCCAGGCCGCTGAGAAAGCGCAACGTCAGCTGCTTAATTTCGTCTGGCGTATAGTCATCCACATGAATGATATCGTTCACCGCCTGCATAAACGAAGCGCCAAACCTCTCGGACACGTCGCTTTCGCGTACGCTGCTGATAAATACCAGGTACTTACCGCTTGCTGTCAGAAGGCTGGTTGCGTCTCCGGCGGGCATATATTGATATTGTCCGCTGGTAACCAGCTGTGCCACAGGCCACAAATAGCTGTCTGCACACCGCTCGAAATTTTCGAAGACAATGACTTCAGCCCGGTCGCGCAGCGAATTGCCTAATTCCTGAATAAAGTTCTGTTCATCACCGGCGCTGGCATAACGCGCCAGATCTAAACGGTTTACGCGATCCTCCTGGATCAGCGCCCGCTCTGCCAGCTGCTTAACGATCTGGACGATCAGCGTATGTCTGCCGGAACTTTCGCCGCCCAACAGAAAAAGAGTATTCGCTGGCATCAGCCTGTCACGTCCCGCCACAAACGGGCGCTTAAAAGCGCGCAGCAGATTGGCCTGGCACTGTAATTGCCCGACAATATGCTGCGTGAGATCTTTCCCGATAGCGCTAAATTTGCGGTTCAGCTCATCATTTTTGATTTTTTTAGAAGCCCGTGACCAGGCGGAGGCAGTCTTCACGCGATCGACGCTGCCAGATTTTTTTGTCCGCTGAGCGGCGGCAGCCGTTTGCGCTGAGGCTCTGGTCTGCTGATACCGTAACGGTGAATCAGACTGTACCGGCTGTGCTTTGGCCGTAAGGCCGTGTTTTCTGTAAATCGAAAAAATTTGCCATTCAGGGAATAAAAATTTTAGCAGTTCTTTAAACGTCACCGCGTGATCCGCCTTTTGGGAAAGGTTTCGCCATAAAACAGGCAATATTTTAACGCAGAATTTTACCCACGTGACGGATTAATAGCCAGACAGAAAGTTACCTTCGATAACGTTATAAAGTGAGGAAGAACAAGCGTGAGGTTTATCTCTACTGCGGTTGATAAAATGGGTACAGGTATATTGTTGGTTGTTATTTTTTTGATGTAAAAATGATAATAAGAAACGATAATTTTATTTAACTCTCGCTTATTACGCTGTCGCGTAAATATACCGTTAATTAATGCGCTGATATAACCGGCCTGTGGCCTGGCTGACCGGTTTTATCGATAAGCTTCTCAGGCTTTACTCATTTCCGCGCTGATTTGCTCCAGTGATTTATCCTTAGTTTCCGTCACAAAGAAAACATTCAGCAGGAACCACAGCAGGCAGCAGAACCCATACATAAAGAACGGGAAGCTACCGTTAAACAGCCGGTTAAGCAGTTCGCTGTTGGTAAGCATCGGGAAAGTTTGCGAAACGATAAAGCTACCGGTCCAGATCAGCAGCGTGGCCCAGGACATCAGCTTGTCACGTATCAGGTTCGGCGCCAGCTCCGGAATAATGATCCACAGGATAGGGCCAACGGTGCCGCCGAAGAACAGAATATAGATAATCATGATCGCCAGCATAAACAGACTGGAAATCCCCATCCAGATTAATATACCCAGCAGCGTAATGGATAAGAAGCAGACAAAAGAGCCAACGATCAGCAGCTTACGCCGTCCATATTTTTCCACACGATAAACGGCCCAGACCGCTGCGGCAAAGAAAGCGACACCGATAACGATCTGTTGATAGTACGCGGTTTTTTCGCTGGCGATACCGATGTTTTCAAACAGCACATTGCCGTAATAGAGCACGGCGTTAATGCCGCACAGGTTTGCCAGCAGCGCCATCGTCAGGATAATAATCGACACCCGGCGATATTTTTTCGACAGAATGCTTTCGCTTTTATCAGAAGGGTTCTTATTCTGGAAAGAGCGTTTGATCTCGGCGATAGCCGCCCCGCTATCGTACTCCTGTCCGTTAACATATTTAATAATCGTACTGGCTTCTTCTTCGCGGTTTTTGTTAATCAACCAGCGGGGGGATTCCGGTAAAAAGAAAGCGAGAATCATAAACAGGCAGCCGGGTAACGCCATCGCTCCCAGCATAAAACGCCAGGAGTATTGGGTAGCCCATTCAGGATCGGTCGTCCAGCTGGCAACCAGCGCGTTAACCATATACACCGCCAGTATGCCGAAGGCGATCATCATCTGATAAAAGCCCAGCGTTTTCCCGCGAATCTTCTGCGCTGAGATTTCACCAATGTAGACCGGCGCAGTAGCAGAACCCAGCCCCACGCCGATCCCACCAATAATTCTGAAAATAATGAACAGCGTAAAGTTGTAGGGAAAGGCGGTGAAAATGCCGGATAAAAAGACCAGCAGCCCGGTGATGATCAACGCTTTTTTCCTGCCTAACGCATTGGTAATAAATTGCCCGCTGAACGCGCCGATCATAAAGCCGAGCACCACTGAAGAAACCGCCCATCCGGTTCCCATTGCATCGAGAGAGAAATATCTGCTCAGATGCGATATCGCGCCCGCAATAACGGCGGAGTCGAACCCGTACAACAAACCGGCTAATGACGCAATAAGGGACAACCTATAGCTCATACGATATGTTGTTTTCATATGTTTACCCGTAATTATTTTTTAATTCTGGGAACGGCGTTATTTTTAATGCGTGCCGATCTCTCTTTATATTCAGGGATCATTTTCATTGAATCATCAAACCAGGCATCCGGATCGGTACTGGCAACCAGTCCGAAATTACCCCACGGCATTAATGAGCCGGAACGGATAACAACCCTTGCCGACGTGTAAATATCCGCCACTAACTTTTTATGGGGAATTAAAGTAAAGTCTGCGCCCGAACCGGTAAATATTTCCGTTACGTCGCGGAAAAGTTTAGGGTTACTTTCCGGCACTTCATCAGCGAAGATGACATCTTCGATAAATATTTCCTGACGTAACACACGTAATATTTCAAGTAAATCAACCGTACCCGCGCAGAAAGCCAGATCGATTCGATTGGCCTCAGCCGGAATAGGCGCGCCCGCATCGGTAACCAGAATAATATCGCCGTGGCCTAAGCTGGCCAGCGCTGAGGCGATCTGTGGGTGTAGGATTTTCCCAGGTCTCATCATGTTCTCCGGTATTATTTTCAATTAGTAAATGGCGTGAGATTTAAGGTATTGAGTCGTTTTCCATCCTTTGATTTAAAATTTAATTTATTATTTTCCGTGCATTTCCAGCTCAATTTCTTCCAGCGTTTTACCTTTTGTTTCGGGAACCATTGCCAGGACAAATAATAATGCGATAACGGAAATCCCTGCGAAAATAAAGAAGGTGTTGGCCGCACTGATATTTTCCACCAGCACCGGAAAAAAGCGGGAAACAAAAAAGTTGCCGCCCCATAAGGCGAAAGTGGCAATGGATACGGCAACGCCGCGCACATGAATGGGGAAAATTTCCGCAATAATGACCCAGGCAACCGTGCCATACGAAACCGCAAACACCGCAACGTAGGCCAGAATACAGATCAGCAGCCAGGTAGTATGCGTTTCGCTGGCGCGGAACAGCATACCGGTGCAACCAAGCGCGATAGCCATGCCCACCGAGCCAAAAATCAGCAGCGTGCGCCGCCCAACTTTATCGATAATCCACATCGAAACCAGCGTTGATGCCACCAGCGTCAGGCCAATCAATACGGTAAAGGACATCGCACCGCTGACATTTACGCCTGCGGTTTTAAAGATTTCCGGCGCGTAATAGAAAATGGCGTTGATACCGGTAATCTGCTGGAAAAGCGCCACGCAGAAGCCGATTGCCAGCGCCTTACGTAACCGGGGAGCGAACAGATCCCTCAGGCGCGCCGAGTGCTCATTAAGCAACGCAGCTTTAATCGCCTTAAGCTGTTCTCTGGCGGCTTCTTCGTCCGGGTTAATCTTGCGCAGAATATCCAGCCCCTGCTCATCGCGTCCCTTCCGTACCAGCCAGCGCGGGCTTTCCGGCACCCAGGCCAGCAGCAGCAGGAAAACAATTGCCGGAACGATACCGGTGGCGAAAATCACCCGCCAGCCGTGCTCTATATTCCACGCTTCGCTGGCCTGGCTGGCAATAATTGCCGCGATGGCGAACACCGCCAGGTTACCGATGCAGTTAAAGAGCTGGTTAAGCGAAACCAGCCGTCCACGAATATGCGCCGGAGAAACTTCAGCGATATACAGCGGCGCAACCGTAGTTTCCAGACCAATACCGATGCCAACCAGGATACGAAACCACACCAGCATTTCCGGCGAGGAAGCCAACGCTTCACCCAGCACGCCAAAGATGAAAATCAGCGCCGTCAGCAGCAGAACTTTCTTCCTCCCTGCCGCATCAGAAAGCGGGCCAGCCATGGCCACGCCGATAATACAGCCGACAATAATGGATGAGGTTACCCATCCGATACCATCAGCATCCAGCGCGAACTTGTCCTGTAAAAAACCAACGGAACCGGAAATACTGCCGTTATCAAAACCAAACAGGAACCCGCCTACGGCGGTAACCAGCGAGATTAACAGGACGTTGCGCATCCAGGTGGTTTGTGCTGAAACATGTGCATGACTGACCATAAAACTCTCCGTTATCAGGCGGGTGAGCGTGGTGATGTCGATATCGCGCGAATGACGCAGGCCTGCTGTAGCGCCGACAGGCTGACGTTGGACGCCAGTCCAGCGGTGGGGCTGGCAGCATTGGCTGCGCCGCAGGCCGCCGCCAGCGTCAGATGCGCGGTCCATCCCTTCTGAGGTTGAGCCAGCAGGCTGGCGATCAGCCCGGCGCAATAGGCATCGCCGGAGCCTACCGCACTCACGGTAGCCACGGTGGGCGAGGTAATTTCAAAATCGCCATCCGGCGTCAGCGCCAGCGTTGGCCGCTGTCCATCGGTGATGATGACGCAGCGAACGCCCCGCGCCAGCCAGCTTTCCGGCAGGTTTTCCCCGGCTGCTTCTTTTACCTGGCGCAGCTCATCGCGGTTGATTTTGATGATATCGGGCAGCATGGCGGCGGACTGTAACAGCGCCGGGCCGTGCGTATCGAGCAGCGACAGCACGCTATGCTTGCGCGCCAGCGTTATCCAGCGTCCGTATTCATCCGGCGTCAGGTTCTTCGCCAGTGAACCAGTGCAGATTACCGCGCTGGCGTGCGGCATTTCCTTTGCCAACATGGCATGTAGCTGCTGATGTTCTTCAGGCTGAATTGCCGGGCCAGCGGCGTTGTAGACGCTGGCCTTTTCCGGTGCCTGTTTCTCCGTCACCACTTCGCAAATGCGCGTGCTGTCGGAGATAACGCACCAGCGCCCCTCCAGCTGCTCCTGCTCCAGCAGCTCACGGCAGAGGCGGCCCGTGGCACCACCAAGAAAACCGAGCAGCAGCGGTTCAGGCGCGCCGGGCAACTGCGGCTGTAGCTGACGCAGCACGCGCGCCACGTTAACCCCCTTGCCGCCCGCCAGGGTTTTATCATCCAGCAGGCGATGCACTTCGCCCGGACGTTGCTCCTCCACCAGCAGCAGACGTTCGATAGCGGTATTCAGTGAGGCGATAATGACATTCACAGCCGATCCTCCCGGTGATGAGCAATAAGCCAGCTTTCGCGGGCAATCATGGCCGCGCCGGTGGCAACCGGCTCAGCCAGTTCGCTAACGTAAAGCGGCATCTTCCAGCGGCGCTTACGATGCTCCAGCATCTCCGGACGCTGGAACAGAGAGCCCATCAACACCGCATCCTGCGGACGAATCGCGCCGGTTTCGCACATGTGGGTCAGCAGCATAAAAGCGCGATCGGCAATATGATTCAGCGTCGCCTGTACAATATCCGCAGGCCGTACGCCCGCATTCAGATGGTGCAGCGAGAACAGCCCCTGCGCTTCGTCTTCATTGACGGAAACGGCAAGGCCGGGCGCGCCCTGTCCTTCCAGCAGATCGCTAAACAATCGGTCGTAATCGCTCTGATAGAGCAGCTCCGCCAGCGTTTGAATGATCTTGCCGGAAGGGGTAGCGCATCCCATGACGAACTCTCCCGCCTGCCAGGTGCGTTCGATATCCACGCCAAGCTGCCAGGCTACAGGCGTATCAGGGAAGTGAGGCGTTAGCACCATCAGGTATTCTGAGGTGCCGATGGAATCAAAAACGTGGGTCGGCTGATAGTTTTGCACCGCCCAGGCCCCCACAATCTGATCGTGTCCGCCGACAAAAACGCAGGCGTGCGGGCTGAGCGCCACGCCCGGCAGCGCCTGCGGGCGAATCTCTCCGCAGCACTCGCCAGTGTCCGCCATCGCTGAAAACAGTTCAGGGCGCAGGTCCAGCCGTTCCAGCGTTGGCTCATGTAGCTGCATGGTTTGTAAATCGACGCACTGTGAATGCGTAATTTGCGAGGTGGGCGCACGCCATTCCCCGGTGAGACGCCACATAACGTAGCTGCCGAAATCCACCCAGCGATCGATTTGCTGCCAGATATCGGCGTGATGCTGACGGATCCAGCTTAACCGTTCGGGGCTTTGATTAGGGCGCGAGCGCATGCCGGAAACCCGATAATGCGCCTGGCTATCGAGCCAGCAATGCGTATCGCTCTCCAGCGCGGCGGTGGGATAGTTTTCCCACCACGCCAGCGAAGGGTAAACCATCTCACCCTGGCGGTTAACGGCAACGGACTCCTCCTGTCCAAAAGTGCCGATGGACACCGCCGCCAGCGGGCCGCAGGCGCGGGCCTCACTGTTGGCGTAATCAATAATCAGCGCTGACAGAAGCTGCCATACCGCCTGCACATCGTGAAAGGTGAGCCCGTTATGCTGCGTAACGGGCGTGCGGCACTTTTTCACCGGCAATAGCGCACCTTCCTCGCTAATGCCGATAACTTTTATATGCGTGGTGCCAATATCAATGCCGAGAAACCACATCGTGATTACCCTCAATTATCAAGTTACAGCCCCAGCTTGCCTGGGTTCAGAACGCCGTTCGGATCGAGCGCATGTTTCAGGCGGCGCAGCAGTAAATGCGCGGAACCGAGCGATTCGCGGGCATAGGGTGAACGCACCAGGCCGCCGCCATGATGATGCGAAAGCTCGGCATTGTGCTCCAGACAGACGCGCATTGTCTCGCGCCAGATAGTACGTAGCTTCTCCACCGCTTCGGCGTCGGTTTTTTCCTGGCCCAGCAGGATCATGTACATTGAGGTGCCCTGCGGATAGACATGCGAAAAGTGCGACAGCACTTCGCCCGCCAGCGGCGTCAGCATTTTATTCAGGTCGTGATAAAGACCCGCAATACCGTCCCAGGTGTGCGCAATTTCAATGGTTTCCGCAAAGCCGCCGGTGGTATCCAGCAGGTTTTCCACGGTGGAGAAATCAAAGCGACGATCCATCCACTTCAGCACCCCTTCCGGGCCAACAGATTTACCGCCGTGACGCTCAACGATAGCCATAAACGCGTCCATCTCAGCACGCGCCACCGCTTCAACGCCCTGGGTGCCCAGGAACATTACCGGTTTGTCCTGCGCCGGATTCTGCATGGCATGACGCGCTTCGGCGGTATCGTAAAGACGCAGCAGGAACGGACGCAGCCCGGCCATCGCCTGTTCACGCATGATTTTCAGGCCCGCATCAACGGAAGGCAGCTCCAGCGAATCAAACAGGCGCGTCTGCGGCAGCGGGAAGATTTTTAGCTGTACTGAGGTGACGATACCCAGCGTGCCTTCAGCGCCGATAAACAGCTGGCGCAGATCCGGCCCCATCGCCGCGCGCGGTGAGGCTTTCAGACGGATTTTTTCACCGGTAGCGAGAATAACGGTATAGGCGGTGATCAGATCCTCAATGCCGCCGTAGTAGGAAGAGAACTGGCCGGTCGCCAGCGTGGAAAGCCAGCCGCCGACGGTAGACTGATATAAAGACTGCGGTGAATGGCCGAGCGTCCATCCCATCGCCTGAAGCTCATCTTCCAGCTTGCCGCCGTTGTAACCGGCAGAGACTTCTACCGTCAGGTTGGTGGTGTTTACGTCGCGCTCATTTTTCATATCGGTTAAATCAAGCACGATGCCGCCACGCGTCGGCAGCGGCTGCCCGGTCACAGAGGAGGCCAGCGCACGCGGGGTAACCGGCGTATCATGGGCCGTCGCCAGCGCCAGAACCTGCTGAATTTGCTCATCATTGATGACCTTAACCACAACATCCGCCTGATAATCGTGGCATCCTAAGCGCCGCAGTTTGGTAGAAAGCGGCCAGGTATCATGACTTGACGCCCGAAGTGTATCGCTGTCGGTTAATACCTGAGATTCAGGTAAGACGTTTTTTAATGCGGAAACAAGGTGGGAAATGTCAGACATACAAACTCCTGCATTCACAATTTAGAAAAAGATTCTGGCGCCTCTGAAGGGTTGAAACGCACAGGGCATATTTCATTGACATCGGATTGACGGCTAATATACGATCAATTTGCAGAAAGCTGCAAATTGCGTTTTGCCAACATCTCAACTTTGTGAAGGGGATCAAAATGGATTCAAGAACCGGAAAGGCTGTTCGTTTAGGTCGTATCCTGCGCCCGGAAACCGGACGCGCAGTGGTGGTCGCCGCCTCCCACGGCGTCATGGCCGGGCCGCCGTCAGGGCTGAAAACACGCAACGAAATTGAAACTGTCTTTTCCCAGCTGCGCAGAGCTGACGGCGTGATGGTATCGCCGGGGATGATTCCGCTGGTGGAAAACACCTTCATCGGTCGCGATCGTCCGGGCTTCGTGCTGCATCTTGACTGGAAAAACCATGCACGTTCCATCTATACGCCGGGTAAAGATGGACGTAGCGAAGGGGTACTGGCCCAGCTGGCTGAGATTGGCGATGTGGCGGCCTGCGGTATTGATGCAGTGATGACTTACATGTATCTGGGACAGAAAGATACGGCGCTGGAGCAGGCGGAAATCGTGCGCAACACCCATATCGTGCGCGAATGTGAACGTCACGGCATCGCGGTAATTATCGAACCGCGCTCCGCGCTGGAAGGTATCGATCCTGACGCGCTCAGCGCCAAAGTGATGAGCATGTATTGCCGCATCGCGGCGGATATCGGGGCCGACCTGGTGAAAGCGCTGTGGCCCGGCTCCGTGGAGGATTTTGCCGCTGTAACAAGCACCTGTTATACTCCGGTACTGCTTGCAGGTGGTGCCGGTGGCGAAGATCCGCACTCCACATTGCAGCTGGCGGCGGACGCTATGCAGGCAGGCGCCAGCGGAGTGATGTTTGGACGACGTATCTTCCGCGCACAGCATCCCGCCGGGGTTCTTCGTGCACTTAACGCTGTCGTGCATGAAAAACAGAGCGTTGAGCAGGCACTGCGGTTTCTGGAACAGTAAGAGTCGACGGAAACAATGACGGTTATTGCACAAGATGCAAAGCAGCTTTCTCCGGTAGCGTTTATTGCGCGGACTATCCTTTCGCTGGGATTGTCCGGTCGTCTGCCGACCACCTCCTGGTTTCAGGATGTTCTGGAGATAGGCTCCGGCACGGTGCAAAAAGCGCTACAGGAACTGAAAAAATCGGGCGCGGTCAGCCTGGTTTCTCGCGGTCATCAGGGGACCTTCGTGGTCTCCTGGAATTTTCCTCTGTTGTGGGACGCCGCACGTATGCCGCCGGTGCATATGCTGCTGCCGCCACGCGGCTCGCGTGAGGCTACGCAGGTCGCTTCGGCATTTGTGCAGCAATGCAGCCAGTGGAGCGTAGTAACGACTGTCGGTTACCTGCGCGGCGCGCGTTCACGTCTGGCCGCCTTCCAGCAGGGCGAAGCGGATATCATGCTTATCTCTTCCGGCTCCGCGCAAAAACTGATGTCGGACGCTGCCGAGCAGGGTTTCGAACTGTTTGAGGTAGGCAACGGCAGCTATTACCGCCCGGACAGTCTGGTGGTGGTGGAGAAAACCAACGCCGCGCCCGCAAAACGCCTGCGCGTAGGCATCGATTTTCACTCCAGCGACCATCAGCGCTTAACCAGAGCGCAGTTCCCCGAGCAAACCTGTGATTATATCGAAGTCGATTTTACGCTGCTGCCGCGCTCCGTTTTCCTCGGTGAGATTGATACCGGTGTCTGGCATCAGGAACCTTCACTGATCCCGCTGGAAAAAGTGGGCTTAACCATCAAACCACTGGATAATCCCCAGGCGTTATCGCTGGCGGAAACGCTGTCCAGCGCGGTGTTAGTGGTGCGGGCAGCTTCGCCTGTTGCCCAACTGCTGCGTCAGATCGATTTCACCACCCTTAAAGCCCAGGCGATGCAGCCGCTGAACGATGCCGATCCCTGGTTTGACAGCGTCCCGGATATCCTGCGCTTTCGCTAATTTTCGCCTTCCAGCGCCGCTTCAGCATAGAGATAGCCAATCCCCATTACCTGCTGTGACCGGGTTAACTGTCCGAAGTTAATTTGCGTCGCGTTGCGGTTAACGCCATCGCTGTGATCGAACGGATTAAAGCCGATACGCTGCTTAATAGCCTCCAGCCAGCGGCTGCCGAAGCCGCAGCTGCGACCATAAAGCCAAATCTGGTTAATGTTCAGAATATTCAGGAAGCTATCCAGGCTAAAACCGATGGCGTTGGCGGCATCTTCTACCCAGCGGATAACCTGTTCATCACCACGATGCCACGCCTCGATAAGCTGCGCGGAAGTGATGCTGTCAGGATCTTGCCCGCTCTGGGGCTGTGATTTCAACCAGATACGCGCCTGCTTTTTCAGGGCGCTGAGCGAGGCAACGGTTTCCAGACAGCCGTAACGCCCACAGTCACAGGGCAGCCCATCCGGGTTGATAATGGTATGCCCAATCTGACCGCTACCGTTCAGGCTACCGCGATAGATCTGACCGTTAATCACAAACGACGATCCCACGCCATAATCGACGTTGATCACGCAGAAATCCTTGCGGTTAAAAGGATTTTGCCACTTCTCCGCCAGCGCCAGCATCACGCAGTCGTTATCCACTTTGACCTTAATGCCGAGCTTCTCTTCCAGCAGATATTTAATCTCTACCGGCTCCCGCCACGGTGCCTGCGGCATGGTTTGCGACACGCCGGTGCCGGGATCTACCTGTCCATGCACGCCCAGCGCCAGATGGAGAGTTTTACGCGGCCAGCGTTGTCGCTGCCGATGCCAGACAGCTTCTATCGCCGCCAGCAACGCTTTTGGCGTCGGTGCCTCAATGGGCTGGCGCTCAAAATCGCCCAGCGCGGAAAGCTGCGCATCGCAGAGCTGGCTTTCGATGCTGCGCGGCGTCACGTTCATGCAGAGGATATAGTCGCCCTGAGGCGGGATCTGATAGCTGCCGCTGTTCATACCCCGGCTGCTGAGATTTTCACTGGAATGGCTCAACTTTCCCTCTTCCACCAGCTCCTGGAGGATTTTGCTGACCGCCGGAATCGACAATCCGGTGTGCTGGGAAAACTGCGACTTGCTTAAGCGCTTGTAGCGCCATACCAGCCGAAGCAACGCCTGTCGATTTAGCTGACGCACCCGCTGATTATTCAGACCTCTCTCAAGCATTTCACTAAATCCTGTTAACTGTATTGCGTGAGCATCCAGCGATTAAAGCAAAAAGTTACGCTCCATACTGCCACAACACCAAGATTAACTGTTTTTTGTTTACAGGGGAGTGGCTATGTACGGCGCGGTTAAAATCTGGCAGGAAACAATTTCTCTTCCAACCTGGACGACCGGAGCGGAAGATCCCAACCCGATGTTTCTTGAGCATCGTGTTTACCAGGGCTCCTCTGGTGCCGTCTATCCCTATGGCGTTATTGATACGCTGACCGGCAAGCGGGAGATGCGCGACTATCAGGCCGTCTGGCTGGAAAATGATTTTATTCGGGTGATGCTGCTGCCGGAACTGGGCGGGCGTATCCAGCGCGCCTATGACAAAGTGATGCAGCGCGATTTCGTCTATTACAACGAGGTGGTGAAACCGGCGCTGGTGGGGCTGGTGGGGCCGTGGATCTCCGGCGGCATTGAATTTAACTGGCCGCAGCATCATCGCCCCACCACCTTTATGCCGGTGGACGTCACCTTTCAACAGCATGAAAACGGGGCACAAACGGTCTGGCTGGGCGAAACCGAGCCGATGCGCGGCTTGCAGGTGATGGCAGGCTTTACGCTCTACCCGGAGCGGGCGCTGATAGAGATCACCGGCAAAGTGTTTAACGGCAACGTCACGCCGCGCCACTTCCTCTGGTGGGCAAATCCAGCGGTCAAAGGGGGCGACGATCATCAAAGCGTCTTCCCGCCGGACGTGACCGCCGTCTTCGACCACGGCAAACGCGATGTCTCCGCCTTCCCCGTGGCGCACGGCACCTATTACAAGGTGGATTACTCGGCGGGCGTCGATATCTCGCGCTATAAAAATATCCCGGTGCCGACTTCCTATATGGCGGATAAATCAGATTACGATTTTGTCGGCGCTTACCATCACGGTGAACAGGGCGGCCTGCTGCATATTGCCGATCACCATATCTCGCCGGGCAAAAAACAGTGGACGTGGGGCAACTGCGATTTCGGCCTCGCCTGGGATCGCAATCTGACCGACAACAATGGGCCTTATATCGAGCTGATGACCGGCGTGTACACCGATAACCAGCCAGATTTTACCTGGATTGCGCCGTTTGAAGAGAAAGTGTTCGTGCAGCACTTCCTGCCTTACAGCAAGCTGGGAACATTGCAAAACGCCAATACCCAGGCAGCGCTGAAGCTGGAGCGCAGCGGCGAACAGCTGGAACTGGGCATTTACGCTATCGCGCCGCTGGAAGGCGCGAGCCTGCGCCTCAGCGATGGCAACACCACGCTCTGGCAAACGCCGCTATCGTTAAAACCGGCGGAAGTCTGGCAGCAGCGCCTCGACGATCGCTGGCCGCAGCGCCTGACGCTGTCGCTGGTAGACCGCCAGGGCGTGACGCTGCTGAGCTACTGCGAACATATCGCCGAAGCGCTGCCGTTGCCGCAGGCCGCCACCGCACCGGCACAGCCGCAGCATATCAACAACTGCGACGAACTCTATTTTATCGGCCAGCACCTTGAGCAGTATCACCACGCCAGCCGCTCCGCGTTCGATTACTACCAGCGGGCGCTGGATATCGATCCGCTGGATTATCGCTGCAACGTGGCGCTCGGCATGCTTGAGTTTAACCGCGGCGACTGGGAAAAAGCGCGCAACCTGGCGGATAACGCGCTGAAACGTGCGCATCGCTTTAATAAAAATCCGCAAAACGGCGATGCCAGCCATCTGCGCGGCGCGGCAAAAGAGCGTCTTGGTGATTATACCGGCGCTTATGATGACTATTATAAAGCCAGCTGGAGCGGCAACTGCCGTGACGCTGCGTTTTATGCACTGGCACGGCTGGCGCTACGCAAAGGCGATGCTGCCCAGGCGCTGAATTTCGCCGAACAGTGTTTGCAGTTCAACGCCGCTAACTACCTCGCTATGGGTCTGAAGGCGCTGGCGATGCAGCAAAACGGCGAGCCGGAGCAGGCGCTAAGCTGGATAGCGCAACAGCTGGAAAGCTGGCCGCTCAATTACGCGCTGCACTATGCCCGCTGGGCGATCACGCGCAGCGAACAGGACAGAAACGAGTTGTTGCGCGTTACCGGTCAGCGCGGCACCAACGCCAGTATGCTTGCCGGATGGCTGCTGAGCTTCGGCGCAGAAGAGGCGGCCCGTGATCTCCTTCAGCAACTGGAGGTGAAAGAAGCGATGCCGTTACTCTGGCTGGCGGCGCTGGCCCGCGATGCGCAGGAACAGCAGCGCTACCTCGCCCTCGCCCGTGACTATTTTACTGCCCGCGTGCGTTTCCCCAATACGCTTGATGAAGTGGCGATGCTGCAACGTCTGCCGCAGGATGGCTTCGCCCGTTATCTGCTTGGCTGTTTCTGGTACAGCAAACGTCGCTACGCGGAAGCGGTAACCTGCTGGGCATTCACCGCCAGCCAGATGCCTGATTTCGCTGGCGTACAGCGCGTGCTCGGCATCCACGCCTGGAATAAACAGCACGACGCGCAGCGCGCCGAAAGCTACCTGCAACGCGCCGTTGAGCTGGAGCCGGACAATGCCCGCTTCCTGTTCGAGCTCGATTATCTGCGTAAATTGAATGCCCGTTCGGTCAGTGAACGCCTCTCGCTGCTTGCCGCCCGCCGTGAAATCGTACTTAAGCGTGACGATCTGACCGCCGAATTGTTGAGCCTGTGGCATATCGCCGGAGAAAACAGCGCCGCAGCACAGGTGCTGGCGACACGTAAATTCCATCCCTGGGAAGGGGGTGAAGGTAAAGTCACCGGTCAGTATCTGATCAACCAGCAGCGCCGGGCGCTGGCGCATATCGCTAACGGTGAACTGGCGCAGGCAGAAGCACTGTTAACCCAGGCGCTGCACTACCCGGAAAACCTTGGCGAAGGACGGCTGCCGGGGCAAAGCGACAACGATATCTGGTATCTGCTGGGCTGGTGTGCGCAGCAACAGCAACGTGGTGCGCGAGCGCAGGCGTGCTGGCAACAGGCGCTACAGGGCGGATCGTCACTGGAGGCGGGACGTTATTACAACGATCAGCCGGTTGATTATCTCTTCTACCAGGCGATGTCGCAGGCCGCGACCGGCGATACCGCCTCGGCGCAGCAGCAGTTCCAGCGTTTCATCAAGTGGGCGCAGAACCACCGCGACGATGTTATCGAACCCGATTTCTTTGCGGTTTCTCTGCCTGACCTGATTGCGCTGGACGGCGACGCCCGCAGCATCCAACGCCAGCACTGCCTGTTCGTTGAGGCGCTGGGCCACCTCGGTCTTGGTGATATCGCCGCCTTTACCCGGCTGACCGATGAGCTGCTGGCGCTTAACCCGGCGCATGACAAAGCGCACCTGCTGCGTCTGGCGCAACAAACACGCGTCTTTGCCTGAAGATCCTCAAAAAAGCGGGCGTTACAGAATGCCCGCACCGCTTACCCGACAAAAGTATAATGAGGAATAACCATGGAACGTATGCAAACGCAGTTACGCATGGGATATGTCTGGACTATCTGCCTGGTTGCCGCCTGCGGCGGGCTGCTGTTCGGCTATGACTGGGTAGTTATCGGCGGGGCCAAGCCCTTCTATGAAGCTTACTTCTCTATTACCGATCCCGGCCAGTCCGGCTGGGCGATGAGTTCTGCGCTGGTTGGCTGCGTCTTTGGTGCGATCGTTTCCGGCTGGTGCGCCGACCGCTTTGGCCGCAAACTACCGCTGATTCTCTCAGCGATTCTGTTCAGCCTTTCTGCCTGGGGCACCGCCGTTGCCACCAGCTTCGATCTGTTTGTGATTTATCGCATCGTTGGCGGCGTCGGTATCGGTCTCGCCTCCGCGTTGAGTCCGATGTATATCGCGGAAGTCAGCCCGGCAGAAAAACGCGGCAAGTTCGTCGCTATTAATCAGCTGACCATCGTAATTGGCGTACTCGCCGCCCAGCTAATTAACCTGCTGATTGCCGAGCCGGTAGCCAGCAACGCCGCAATGCAGGAGATCGCCCAAAGCTGGAACGGACAAACCGGCTGGCGCTGGATGTTTGGCGCAGAGCTGGTGCCTGCCCTCGCCTTTTTAGTGCTGATGTTTCTCGTGCCGGAATCGCCGCGCTGGCTGGCACGCATGGGGAAAAACGAACGCGCCCACCAGATGCTGCAACGTATCGGTAATCAGCGCTATGCCGATGAAACACTGCATGATATCCAGCTGACGCTGAATAAAGATACGCATAAAGTTGCCTGGTCAGCGCTGTGGGAACCGAAAGTCAGGCCGGTGATTATCATGGGCATGGTGCTGGCGGTGTTCCAGCAGTGGTGCGGAATTAACGTGATTTTTAACTACGCGCAGGAGATTTTTGCCTCCGCCGGGTTTGATATCAACAGCACGCTGAAATCTATCGTCGCCACCGGCCTGATCAATCTGGTATTTACCATCGCGGCGCTGCCGCTGGTGGACAAAATTGGACGCCGTAAGTTAATGCTGTTTGGCGCAACGGGCCTGACCATCATTTATGCACTGATCGGCGCGGCCTATGGCATGGGCTTTATGGGCCTGCCGGTACTGCTGCTGGTGCTGGCGGCGATCGCAATTTACGCCCTGACGCTGGCACCGGTTACCTGGGTGCTGCTCTCTGAAATCTTCCCGAACCGGGTGCGCGGGCTGGCGATGTCGCTGGGAACGCTGGCGCTGTGGATCGCCTGCTTCCTGCTGACCTATACCTTCCCGCTGCTGAACGCCTGGCTGGGGGCCGCAGGCAGCTTCCTGCTCTACGGCGTCATCTGCGCCGCTGGCTTTATCTATATTCGCCAGTATGTACCGGAAACTAAAGGCGTCAGCCTGGAAGCACTGGAGCAGCGTATCGCAGCGCAGTATGGCGCGGCAGCCCAGACGCGTGCCGCTAAGCGAGCCAGTTAATGGACGCGCTAACGCTCAACAATGGCGTTTTGCGCCTGGCCGTCGCCCCGCAGGGGGCGTCGGTTCTCCACCTCGAATCGCTTAAGCACAACCGTCCGATTCTGTATGGCGCGCAGCAGGCGCTGTTTCCGATGCTGCCGCTGGCTAACCGCGTGGCGGGTAACGCTTTCACACTGCACGGCGAGAAGATTGCGCTACCATCCAGCCCGGTGGATGAGCGCTTTTTTCTGCACGGCGACGGCTGGCTGCAACGCTGGACGGTGGAACAGCAGAGCGGAGAGGCGATTACGCTAAGCTGCGCTTCCCGCTACGACTGTGGATTTGATTATGCCGCCCGGCTGCATTACCGGCTGGTGGATAATGCCCTGCACGCTGAGCTGGCATTAACGCATCATGGACGAAAGATGATGGTTTACGGGCTGGGTTTCCATCCCTTCTTTCAGCTTCAACCCGATAGTCGGGTGCAGTTTTCCGCCTCTGGCTACTGGCCGGAAGGCGAACATCATTTGCCACTGGCATGGCAGGATACCTTGCCGTCAGCGGTTGATTTCACCACGCCGGTTAAGCCAGCCGATACCTGGCTGAACGTTGGTTATTCCGGCTGGAGCGGCTGCGCCCTGATTGAAGATGCGCAAATGCAGGTGAAATTGACCAGCGAAGCGCCCTGGCTAATGGTATTTCGTCAGCCCGGCAAGCCGTTTATTTGTCTGGAGCCGCAAACCCATCCGGTTAATGCGCATAATCTAACCGGCATGCCGGGGTTAAGGGCTTTACAGCAGGGCGAAGCGACCACGCTGAAGATGGTAATCCAGGTTAACTGAGGCAAAGTAAACAGTATTAAAAGCTTATTTCGATAGTCCCCAAACTTCGCCGCCAGGCAAAACCTTACCAACAATATGACTAATTGCCTGATATTAGCGGTTCTGTGATCGACCGCGCGCCGCTATGTTAACGCGACTAAAACTTCGTCAATTACCCGCTTTAAACCTGTGCTAATGCACGATGTTGCGTCTGTTGCGGTTTCCTATACTCGCTCATAGTTTAAGCACCTTACCTTTCTACCGGCTTTTCTAATAATTACGTGCCGGGTAACACCTTACAGGGAACCGCATGAAAATAACCGCTATCGAAATTGTACGTATCGCCGTGCCATTTAGCGCACACCGGCGTCCACCATCGCAGCAGGAAATCACTTTTAATGCCGCCTCGCCATCACTCAGCCGTATGGAATCGCTGTTGGTAAAAGTAGAAACCGACAGCGGGCTGTGTGGCTGGGGAGAAGCATTTGGGCATCTGGCCAATCCGGTCAGCGAGCAGGCGATTTGCACGCTGGTTGCTCCCTTCTTCCTGAATCGTCCACTACCACAAAGCCAGCAGGCGATCGCGGCGCTGATGCAGGAAGCGGAAAAGGCGCTGCACGGCTTTGGACGCACCGGACCGGTACGCTACGCGCTTTCCGCGCTGGATATTGCGCTTTGGGATCTGCTGGGTCATTTACAACAGCAACCGTTGTGGCAGCTGCTGGGGGCAAAACGTCAGCGCATCGAGCGGTACGCCAGCCTTGTCAGCTACGACAACGATCCGGAAGAGGTGGCAATGCAGGTGCTGCGCGCCCATCGTCAGGGCTATACCACTCTTAAGCTGCACGAAACCGAAGCGAATGCCATCCGTGCCGCGCGTCAGGCGTTGCCCGACGATGTACAGCTGATGGTCGATGTTAACTGTCCGTGGACGCGTGAACAGGCCGAGGAACAGGCGCAGCTGTTGCGCCCGCTACAGCTCGGCTGGCTGGAAGAACCCATCTGGCCACCGGATGATTATCAGGGGCTGGCGCGGCTACGACGCAGCGGCGTACCGCTGGCGGCAGGCGAAAACGTCGATGGTGATATGGGCTTTCATAATCTGCTGGCAAGCGGCGCGGTGGACGTGTTGCAACCGAGCGTGGCAAAGGTCGGCGGTATCAGCGCGGCGCTACGCGTGTTCGCCCTGGCACAGCAGTATCAGGCGCGCGTCGTACCACACTGCTTCTACTACGGTGCCGGTATGCTGGCCACGGCGCATCTGGTCGCCGCCCTGCCCGACAGCGTGAAGATGGAAGTGCCTTATATCGAGTTCGAAGCCGAACTTTACCCGACACTGCCTCAGAGCGTGAGCTTTACGCTGTCAGACGAACCGGGCCTGGGCTATCAGCCCGCTCCTGATGTGCTACAGCGTTACTGTCTGTCTGACCTGCGTATCGATGCTCAAGGAGTCCAGCGCCATGTTTAAAAATTACCGTGTGGTTGTTGCCCTGCTGCTGTTCTGCGCAGGTATGTTGAACTATCTCGATCGCGCCGCGCTGTCGGTTATGGCGCCGCTGGTCAAAAAAGATTTAGATATTAACGATGCGCAGATGGGCATTCTGTTCAGCTGCTTCTTTATCGGATACTGCGCTTTCTGCTTTATCGGCGGCTGGGCTGCCGATCGCTTCGGCCCGCGCCGCGTCTACGCCTGGGCCGCTGGCATCTGGTCGCTGTTCTGCGGCGCTACCGCGCTGGTTACCGGCTTTATGCACCTGCTGGTGGTGCGTATGCTGTTCGGTATCGGTGAAGGGCCGATGGGCACTACCACCAATAAATCAATCTCTAACTGGTTTCCCAAACAGGAAGTGGGACGCGCAGTCGGCTTTACCAATGCCGGGCAGCCGCTGGGAGCCGCCATCGCCGCGCCAATCGTCGGCCTGGTAGGGCTACAGTTCGGCTGGCGCATCGCCTTTGTGGTCATCGCCGCGCTCGGCTTTGTCTGGGTAGCCTGCTGGCTGCTGCTGTTCCGCGACAGGCCGGAAGATCATCCCCGTGTCAGCGCAGAAGAGCGCAAGCTCATTACCAGCCAGCGTCCCGCCAGCCTGGCAACGGAGGTAGCGCCGCAGCAAGACAGCCATAGCCTGTGGCGCTATGTTTTCTCGCTGCCGGTCATTGGCGTTGCCAGCGCCTTCTTCTGCTTTAACTATATCCAGTATTTCTTTCTCTCCTGGCTGCCCAGCTACCTGACCGACTATCAGCATCTGGATATTAAAAGCATGAGCATTATCGGCATTCTACCGTGGCTGGGCGCAACGGCGGGCTTTCTCGGCGGCGGCATGATTTCAGATATGCTGTATCGCCGCACGCAGAACTTTTTGCTGTCGCGCAAGCTGGTGATCTTCGTTGGGCTGGCGGTGGCCGCGGTTTGTGTGCTGTTGACAGCATGGAGCCAAAGCGTGACGATGGCGGTAACGCTGATTACCCTCGCCAGCGTGTTTGCCTATATGACGCCGCAGGCCTGCTGGTCGCTGTTGCAGGATATCGTTCCTGCCGGACGTATCGGCACCGCTGGCGGCTTTGTGCATCTGCTGGCAAACCTGGCGGGTATTTTGTCACCGGGCATCACCGGCTTTTTAATTCAGTACGGCGGCGGTTATCACTCAGCCTTCGTGCTGGCGAGCATCCTGGCGCTGGCGGGCATGCTGCTGTTGGCGCTGCTGGTAAGGCAAAAAGGGGTGAATGACCTGCGCGCGCTGGCCGTACAGTAATCCTGAAGCTGCCAGAGGGATAACAGAGGCGGCAGATTATTCAACCGGCGGAGGTGTTGCGCTTTCGCCGGTTTAAGGAAGAAAACATGTACCGTTACAAAATTTACGTACTCAAACAACGGCCTGGCGGTAGCGAGCGAATGCAGGGAAGCGAAACCACTACCTGGTACCCCGACGTCGCCAGGGCCGCGTTTTGGGCAGCGTATCATGACTCCCGGTTTCAAAGCCGGGAGTTTTTATTGTTGCTAACGTCGAACCACAAACAAATAGCAGCCTACCGTTTCACCAGCCAGCCTGGCGAGCGGGACTACGTAGCCCCCGACAAGGAGTTGAATTTGTGACTACCGAAGCACAACGGCGCGCCGCCGCTAACTATCGCGCCAGAAACGCAAACCGCGCCCGTCTGCCAGGCGTGTTTTTAACCCCTGAAGAGGCTGAATTACTCGACGAGTTAGCCGAAATATACGGCACCAAACGGGATGCAATAATCGAGGGCTTAAAAATGTTGGCGAAAGCACATAAAATGCGCTGATATATGTTACGTCGCTGCCCGCACCGGTGAGAACCCGACATTAATCGTAAAAACCTGGAGCAGTCAGATAGTGAGAGACTCATAGCCAGCATCAACGTATTTATTCTGAAAAACGCGAACTGGATATTTATAAATTAGCTACTGGTAAAGGCGAACCTTATTATTTTACTGTTTAGGTTTAAAAATCAGCAGTGCAATTCTCATCAGCAGTTCTACCGTACCGAATACAGACGTCAGGATTACACAATACCACGCGATACTTTCCGGTAGTATGCTCAACCCGCCTTGAGGTGTCACACCGGCAGAACTCAGGCATACCCAGCCGAACAGAATGCCTGGAATCAATATAATTTCACGCAATCGTTTTTTATTTACCATGAGCACTGAACATCCTGTTATTATCGCCGCCATTACCACCACTGGCGCGGGGGAGTACACATCCATCTGACTATAACTGGTTTACCTTCGTGTGAAAGGAGAAACCATTATATAAACCCCCGAATAATCGGGAACTTTACAGTACAATTTGGCTTACTAACCCGCTTTTTGTAATTATACAGTACCCTTCAGCCTTATTATACTGCTCCAGGAATCGGTGTCCGGATACTGAAACGCGATAACGTGGTCTCGATGGATTCTTATCATACACAGTATCAACCAGCCCGTTATTAATACGATATTAGCAACATTGCCAAATCCTGGGATGCCTCGTGTAGCGAGTGTACGATCAAGCATTTTTTAACCAGGTTATTAGTTCGGCTTGTTGGCTTCCCGGCAAGCTATTGTACAAACCTAACAGCTCAGCCTTATCACAACTCAAAAAGCCGCCCATATTTGAAACGGTTTATCCCTGCTCGCGCGGGGAACACTTCCTGAACGAGCGAAAAAATAGTAGGGGTTTCGGTTTATCCCCGCTCACGCGGGGAACACTGGAAACTGGTGCCGGTTGAGCCGACTGAGAGCGGTTTATCCCCGCTCGCGCGGGGAACACGAGGGCATGTTAGAGGACAAATTCGACGCGACCGGTTTATCCCCGCTCGCGCGGGGAACACCTCGCCTACGGTGCCGAGCAGGCGATAACGGCCGGTTTATCCCCGCTCGCGCGGGGAACACCTCACGTGCCGCGCTGTACACACCTATCGACACGGTTTATCCCCGCTCACACGGGGAACACGCCCTCAGATTGCGCAGCGTCCTCACTAATATCGGTTTATCCCCGCTCACGCGGGGAACACTATGGAAAAACATTACTGTTATTACCGTTTTCCGGTTTATCCCCGCTCACGCGGGGAACACTCCACAGAAACAGCGAAAGGGCGCCTGAGAGCCGGTTTATCCCCGCTCACGCGGGGAACACAATGCTCAGGAGATATATAATGAAAAATTACCCGGTTTATCCCCGCTCACGCGGGGAACACCAGTGGCTCTACTGGTGGTTCCACAATTTTGTCGGTTTATCCCCGCTCACGCGGAGAACACGCGCAGAGTCCCCCTTTTCCCAACGTAATTGGCGGTTTATCCCCGCTCACGCGGGGAACACTTTGGTGCCACGTCAGGTGTTAACAGTGCCCTCGGTTTATCCCCGCTCACGCGGGGAACACATGCTCACAATCACGTCCAGGCTATCCAGAACCGGTTTATCCCCGCTCACGCGGGGAACACCGGGCACAGTCCAGGTCCTGCTGGTTACCCCACGGTTTATCCCCGCTCACGCGGGGAACACACTCACCCGATTCCACAGCAGACGATCGCATTCGGTTTATCCCCGCTCACGCGGGGAACACACTCACCCGATTCCACAGCAGACGATCGCATTCGGTTTATCCCCGCTCACGCGGGGAACACCCCGATGGCGTTCCACGGGAAAACAGCCAGTGCGGTTTATCCCCGCTCACGCGGGGAACACGGCTCCAGAGCGCTAAAAACAATTTGATTATCCGGTTTATCCCCGCTCACGCGGGGAACACTCTAAAATTATATCCTTGATTCTAAAGAAAAAATCAACAGAGAATAAATCTACCGCTTATTTCCCATTTTTTCATTTATTTATCTGGTTGAAATAAAAATACTTTTTTAAACCAGCCGATAAATCTTACCGTTCTACCAACTGACCTATGTCTATTTTCATCCCTCTCAACTATCCCTTTTTTACTTTATCTGCTCTCCGACATACTATTTCGCCACCTCAATAGCGCAGCCCTACACGCAACCATAAGGAAGCCGGGATGAAAACGAAGTCGATAACCCTCTATGACGTGGCACAGCATGCTGGCGTCTCTTACCAGACCGTATCACGCGTTATTAATCAGGCTGACAACGTTGCAGAAAAAACCCGGTTAAAAGTAGAAGCGGCGATGGCAGCGCTGAATTACGTCCCCAATCGCGTCGCGCAGCAGCTGGCTGGAAAAATGGGACATACCATCGGCCTTGCAACCGCCGATCTCTCGCTCCACGCTCCCTCACAAATCGCTGCCGCTATCAAATCTCGCGCCGGGCAGATGCGCTTTAACGTAGTGATTTCCATGACAGAACAAAGCGGGCTGGATGCTGCCAGAGCCGCCATTAATAACCTGCTGGCGCAGCGCGTGGATGGACTGGTAGTCAACATTCCGCTACAGGATGACGAAGCGCAAAGCCTGGCGGCGCTCTGTCAGGATGTGCCGGTGCTGTTTCTTGATGTCTCACCGCAGCTGGCTGCAAACAGCGTCATTTTCGATCCGGCGCAAGGCGCGCAGCTGGGCGTCACACACCTGTTAAGCCTCGGTCATCGCGATATCGCTCTGCTGGCGGGGCCGCAAAGTTCCGTTTCCGCACGCCTGCGCTTTGAAGGCTGGCAGACGGCGCTGATGCAGCAACAGCTTCAGGCCTCGGCGATAATGGAAGGCGACTGGAGCGCGCTGTCCGGTTATCAGCAGGTTACCCGCTTATTGAATGAAGGCGTGCTGCCTGGCGCTATTCTGGTTGCCAACGACCAAATGGCCCTGGGCGCGCTGCGGGCGCTTTCCGAAGCAGGCTTGCAGGTGCCGGGTGAGGTTTCGGTTATCGGCTATGACGATACCGCCGACAGCGCCTGCTTTATTCCACCGCTCACCACCATCAAGCAGGATTTTCGCGCACTGGGTAACAACAGCGTGGAACGCCTGATTGCAATGATCCGCCAGCCGGAAGCGCCGATCCGCTCCGATCTGCTACCGGTCAGCCTGGTGATACGCAAAACAACGGCCCCGCCGCACCAGGGTACCCTCTCTCCGCAGGCCTTATCAGAAGCACTGATGCGGCTGGCAAGGCAGGCGGCGCGTCTGAAATAGCTGCGCAGCGGCGGCGTTATTTGTGAATCTCGTCACCGATTTCGGTGACGCGCCTTTACAATCGAGCCGGGTAAAATCATATTTCCCTTAAATTGTGAGCGTATCGCAAAATAAGGAACCGGATATGATGGTAAAAGCAGGCTCACCCGCTGCTTCACTCAGCGCCATTCTGGCACGTCGCGACTGGGAAAACCCGGCGGTCACTCAACTCAATCAGCTTTCGGCGCACCCGCCGTTTTGCAGCTGGCGCACACCGGAAGCCGCACGGGACGACCGTCCTTCCACCAGCCTGCACAGCCTCAACGGACGCTGGGCATTCAGCTATTTCACGCAGCCGGAGGCCGTACCGGAAATCTGGCTACAGGAAGATCTGCCTGATGCAGATGACATTAACGTGCCGTCAAACTGGCAAATGCTGGGTTATGATGCGCCCATTTACACCAACGTAAATTATCCCATTCCGGTTAATCCGCCCTTTGTTCCGGTAGAGAATCCAACAGGATGTTATTCGCTCACATTTAACGTAGATGAAACGTGGCTGGCAGACGGTCAGACGCGCATTATCTTCGATGGCGTAAATTCCGCTTTTCATCTGTGGTGTAACGGTCACTGGATCGGTTACGCGCAGGACAGCCGACTGCCTTCCGAATTTGACCTTAGCGCGGTGCTTAAGCCAGGTGCTAATCGCCTGGCGGTGATGGTGCTGCGCTGGAGCGACGGCAGCTACCTGGAAGATCAGGATATGTGGCGCATGAGCGGTATTTTCCGCGACGTCTCGCTGCTGCATAAACCGCAAACCGCGATTAGCGATATGCAGGTAGAAACACATCTGAATGAAAGCTTCAGCCATGCCGAGCTTGAGGCACGCGTTACCGTTAACGGCGATAGCCTGGAGAAGATGCGGGTAACGATCCAGCTTTGGTCCGGCGCGGAAAAGCTGAGCGAACGCCAACAGCCGCTCGGCAGCGATATTATTGATGAGCGTGGTGCCTGGAACGATCGTACCACGCTACGCCTGCCGGTTAACGCGCCGCAGCTGTGGAGCGCAGAAACGCCAACGCTTTATCGTCTGGTGGTATTACTGCACGATGACAGCGGCAGGCTGCTGGAAGCAGAAGCATGCGATGTCGGTTTCCGTAAAGTAGAAATTTCTCAGGGGCTGCTTAAGCTGAACGGTAAACCGCTGTTGATCCGTGGCACCAATCGTCATGAACATCATCCGCAAAACGGTCAGGTGATGGATGAAGAAACCATGCTGCGCGATATCTTTCTGATGAAGCAGCATAATTTTAATGCGGTGCGCTGCTCCCACTATCCCAACCATCCGCTCTGGTATCGGCTGTGTGACCGCTACGGTCTGTATGTGGTGGACGAAGCGAATATCGAAACGCACGGCATGGTGCCGATGAGCCGCCTGTCTAACGATCCTGGCTGGCTGCCCGCGATGAGCGAACGCGTAACGCGCATGGTGCAGCGCGACCGTAACCATCCCTCAATTATTATCTGGTCGCTGGGCAATGAATCGGGCCACGGCGTTAATCATGATGCGCTCTACCGCTGGATTAAATCCAACGATCCAACGCGTCCGGTGCAGTACGAAGGCGGCGGTGCCAACAGTGCAGCAACGGATATTGTCTGCCCGATGTACGCCCGCGTCGATCAGGATCAGCCGTTCCCGCAGGTGCCAAAATGGTCAATTAAAAAATGGATTGGCCTGCCGGACGAGCATCGCCCGCTGATTTTGTGCGAATACGCACATGCGATGGGCAACAGCTTTGGCGGCTTTCATAAATACTGGCAGGCGTTCCGTCAGTATCCACGCTTACAGGGCGGCTTTGTCTGGGACTGGGTCGATCAGTCGCTTACCCGCTACGATGAAAACGGCAAGCCTTATTCCGCCTACGGCGGCGACTTTGGCGATACGCCCAACGATCGTCAGTTCTGCATGAATGGTCTGGTCTTCGCCGATCGCACGCCGCATCCGGCACTTTATGAAGCCCAGCAGGCACAACAGTTCTTCCAGTTCACGCTGAAAAAAGAAACGCCGGTAACGCTGGAGATTACCAGCGAATATCTGTTCCGCCGCAGCGACAACGAGCAACTGATCTGGACGCTGGCGCAGGAAGGCCGCACGTTGGCCAGCGGCACGGTCAGGCTGGATATTGCGCCAGAAGGTTCGCAACAGATTGTGCTGGATAAACTGCCGACAATCACAGAAAGCGGCCAGGTCTGGTTAACGGTGCAGGTAGAGCAGATTGCCGCTACCGCCTGGTCAGAGGCAGGTCATATTTGCGCCTGGCAACAGTGGCGTCTGGCGGCACCGTTAACGCTGCCTGCCACACCATCCGCTAAGGGCGAAGCGCCACGGCTCACCGCCAGCGACAGTGATTTTACCATTGAGCTTGGCACCCAGCGCTGGCAGTTCAGCCGTGAAAACGGCCTGCTGATGCAGTGGTGGAAAGCCGGGCAACCCGCGCTGCTTCAGCCTTTACAGGATCAGTTTACCCGTGCGCCACTGGATAACGATATCGGTATCAGCGAAGTAGCGCGTATCGATCCCAACGCCTGGGTGGAGCGCTGGAAGGCGGCGGGTTTTTATCAGATGGAACCGCAGCTGGAGCTGTGCGAAGCGGAGCAGCTTAGCGTTGAAGTACAGCTGCGCACCGTACACAGCTGGCGCTGGCAGGACAAGGTACTGTTTATCAGCCGAAAAACCTGGCGCATTGATAGTGCGGGCGAGCTGCATATCAGCGTGGATGTAGATATCGCGGCAGGCATTCCAGCCCCGGCGCGCATCGGCCTGAGCTGTCAGCTGGCGGAGGTCCATCCGCAGGTAAGCTGGCTTGGCCTTGGTCCGCATGAAAATTATCCCGATCGCAAACAATCTGCCCGCTATGACCGCTGGCAATTACCGCTGGAAGCACTTTATACGCCTTATGTATTCCCCAGTGAAAACGGTCTGCGCTGTGATAGTGAGTGGTTACAGTATGGCGACAGCGAATGGCGCGGACGCTTTCACTTTAATCTGAGCCGCTACAGCCAGCGGCAGCTGCATGAGGTTACGCATCGACACCTGTTACAGGAAGAGCCTGGAAGCTGGCTGAATCTGGACGGATTCCATATGGGCGTCGGCGGCGACGATTCCTGGAGTCCCAGCGTCTCGGAGGAATATCTGTTACAGGACCATCACTATCATTATGCCGTAAGCTGGGTGCGCCGCTAATGCGCATCTGACGTTAGCCGGAGCGGGTCTGCCCAGTCCGCTCCGGGATGAAAGTAAGGAAAAATAATATGTATTACCTGAGAAATACTAACTTCTGGATGTTCGGGCTGTTCTTCTTTTTCTATTTCTTCATCATGGGAGCCTATTTTCCCTTTTTTCCCATCTGGTTACACGACATTAATCACCTGAGCAAAAGCGATACCGGCATTGTGTTCGCCAGCATTTCGCTCTTTTCACTGCTTTTTCAGCCGGTATTTGGCCTGCTATCCGATAAGCTCGGCCTGAAAAAACATCTTCTGTGGATTATCACCGGTATGCTGGTGATGTTTGCGCCCTTCTTTATTTATGTGCTTGGCCCGCTACTACAGGCCAATATCCTGCTGGGCGCTATCGTCGGCGGTATCTATCTGGGCTTTATCTATAACGGTGGCGCGCCGGCCATTGAAGCCTATGTGGAAAAAGTCAGCCGTCGCAGCCAGTTTGAATTTGGCCGTGCGCGCATGTTCGGCTGCGTCGGCTGGGCGCTGTGCGCCTCGATTGTCGGCATTATGTTTACCATCAATAACCAGTTCGTCTTCTGGCTCGGCTCCGGCTGTGCGGTGATTCTGGCTATTCTGCTGTTTATCGCTAAGCCACAGGCACAGCCTTCAGCGCAGGTGGCTGATACGCTGGGCGCCAACCATTCGCCTTTTAGCCTGCGTCTGGCGCTGGAGCTGTTTAAAGATCGCAAACTCTGGTTCCTTTCGCTGTATGTGGTCGGCGTTTCCTGCACCTACGACGTTTTCGATCAACAGTTTGCCAACTTCTTTACCTCGTTCTTTGCCACCGGCGAACAGGGAACCCGCGTTTTCGGCTATGTCACTACTATGGGCGAGCTGTTGAACGCCACGATCATGTTCTTCGCGCCGTTAATCGTAAACCGTATCGGCGGCAAGAACGCGCTGTTGCTGGCAGGCACAATTATGTCTGTACGCATTATCGGGTCTTCTTTCGCTACGTCAGCGCTGGAAGTGGTGGTGCTGAAAACGCTGCATATGTTTGAAGTGCCGTTTCTGATTGTCGGCTGCTTTAAATACATTACCAGCCAGTTTGAAGTGCGCTTCTCCGCCACCATTTACCTGGTCTGTTTCTGTTTTTTCAAACAGCTGTCGATGATCTTTATGTCGCTTTTCGCGGGCTATATGTACGACAGCATGGGCTTCCACGGCGCTTATCTGGTGTTAGGACTTATCGCCTTCTCTTTTACGCTGATTTCACTATTTACGCTTAGTGGAGAGGGACCGCTCAGCCTGATGCGTGCGCACAGTAAGAATAAAGCGAAACCAGCCTGAAACAAATTTATCGTGGCCAGCGGCTGCGATAATTACCTCAACGAATAATTAGCGCCGCAGTAGTTTAAGCTGCGGCTTTTTTATCTTTCCCGCCTTTATTTCTACGTAATAACCAACGCTTCAGAATGATGCTCGCATTCCCTAAATCCCTGTTTTCCGCCCGCGTTTGAAATTATTACTTATTAAACAAACCATTAATTACTCGCCCATCAAATAACCAAAAAGACATAATTCATTTCTATAAATACAAAGCCATGACATTGACATGGTTAATAAAGAAGCATAGCTTTAGCAATACTGTACATATATACAGTATTTTGCTTTTTTTATTAATTTCACGTCAAAGAGGCATTTATTATGAGTGATGAAGATAATCGCACTCCAATCGATCCGGCAGCGGAAAATAGCCATACCGCGCCCGCCGGAGAGGGAAGCAATAATGCAACCAGCTTTGCAGCAAAAGCGGTTTCACCAATAGATTTGGGGGGTGAGCTTTACAAATATCTGGGTGAAGGACTCTTTCAGTTTGCTTCACAGAAAAAGCCCTGTTTTCTGCTGTATCTTAATCCTCTCTCCTGGGTATGGAGTATGGAACGCAGCAACGGCGACGGCGTCGCCGCCTGCTTCGCCACTACGGCAGAAAAGCAGGCAGCAATTACCGAGCTGACCGGTTTTGCCCCGCCACCGAAATATACCCCGGATATGCTCAATAAGGCGGCAGCTGTAATGGCCGGTGCAGGCGCGCTGGCGATGACAAATGTTGCCGGACGGCTACAGCTGGCAATAGGAGGAGCTGGCGCAGTCACGCTCGCCAGCGATGCGGCGCTCATGATGTCCCGTGCCGTTATGCTGCTCAGTCGGGCGGTGGCGTTACACCCCGTCGGCGCCGCCATTACCGTGTTGACGATAGCGTACTATGCTAATGGCGGCAGGCTTAAATTGCCCCGTGTGCCAATGGCGCTTTCCGTACCGCTGAGCAAGATACAGGGAAGCTTCCAGAATCTGTATCCGGATGCCAAAACGGCAAATCTGCCCATACGCGGCAGATTAACAGCAGATGATGAATATATCTCGCTGGAGCTGGAGAGCAGCGAGCTTTCATACGAGATCCCGGTCCTGCATCCGGAACGCAACCCGGAAACCGGGCTGGATGAAATTACGGTGCCGGCCACCGCAAACACACCGGAATATACCATCCAGATAACCCCGGTGGCACCATCCAGTACCGGCAACCAGGAGCCGGTACCGGTACTGCCAAACCATACCGGCTCCGATATTGAAGTGGTGGAAGGCCCGATGGTCATCACCACGCCAGCGGCGGACAGCGACGGATGGCAGGATTTCATCTACTGGCGGCCCGATGCCAAAGGCACCGGCCTGGAGCCGGTGTATGTGATGACGGTCAGTATCATTGAAGCCAAACGGCAACAACGTCTGGATGAAGTTGCCGAAGTATTTGATAAAAATAAACCAACTCAAACTTTAACTATTGAGGGAGAAACACTTAAACAAGAGCCAGAAAGCAATCGGTAAGGGACAACTAAAATCTTTGACAGCACTCAACTAACAGAACAGGTTTTTGAGTATGCTCAAGAACTGGCAGGTAGTAAAAAATTAACCGAAGTTAACCCAGGGATTTTCAATGCAAAATTAGAGGATGATACAATAATAAACTTAAGAAACCGTTCATCATCCAATAAGGAGGTAAGATGGGCCATCGATATAAAACGTAATAAACGACTCTCTGATGTATCAAGCAAATATGGATACAAAGTAGAACTTAAATTTAGGTGAGAAAAATGCTAACAAATGAAGAGTATAAAGAAATAACAGGTGCCGCTGAATTACAAGCTTTAGATAGCTTATGGGCTTACAGTATACCCGATAATAGATCGCCAGAAAATTTTTCTTTTAGTGAAAGGAAAGAAGTATTTTTCTATTTATTAGAAAAACTACTTCAGGAAGGACGTATTAGACTAGCTAAAAATGGTGTTTTTTTAGAAGGGAAACTTAAAGAGCAGGTAGAAATGTTACGAAGTAGGTTTCCAAAAAATGAAATTGAAATGAATGATGGTGCCTGGTTTTTTTATGATCGCTGCCCTGGCGGGGCGGTCTGGTTTCTTCCCGGACGCCCCCCAGAATGGACATAAAAAATCACATGAGCCTGCCATCAAACGCCATCATTATAGTGGCATTTACTAATTAAATTTGATTCACTACTATTTCTGCATTTCCTGTTTATTAATTAATGAATGTAAAAATAAAATGCGTATTAAAAATAGCAAATAACCAGTTATGGTACAGCCCGCAACGAAAGGTCTGAAGCATACAAAACTTTAAGATTTATCACATACAAAAATCATTTATACTGTTGATGATTTGAGGATAACAATACTTATGTAGTATATTAAAATCCATAATGGAGGTTATGATAAATGAAAAAGAAAAGTATTACGGATTATACTGAACAGGAATTCTTAGAGTTCGTCTGGAAAATTTGGGATAGTGAACAATTAACCGAACAAGAAGAAAATAAATTAGTGGATGAATTTCGCCGGCTAACAGAACATCCTGATGGTTCTAACCTTATATTTTATCCCAGAGATGATCGTGAAGACTCGCCAGAAGGCATCGTCCAGGAATTAAAAGAGTGGCGCGCTAAGAACGGCAAGCCGGGATTTAAGAACAGTTAACCTACAGCACCATAACGCCATACGTTTATATGGCATTATTTATTAGGCTAATACAGACAATAATATATGATAAGGAACCTAATATTAGTCACACCAATAAAAAAGATAACTTTAAGGTAAATCTTACTATACTTGGATCTTTTTCGGCATTAAATTCAATTCAAATAAAAAAGTAAGGAAAAAAGATAAGCGTTAACACCTTAATAAAGAATAACAGGATATTTTTTGTTATCGTTAATATTAGAATAATCACACTCAAAATGCATCCTACATTCATAAATGAGGCTAGTTAAAATGAGCAAAAAAACAATTCCGGATTATACTGAAGCAGAATTCCTTGGGCTTGTCAGGAAAATTTGGCGAGTAGAGGGAAAAACCGAAGCCGATTATGCTAAATTAATCCTTGAATTCAGGAGATTAGCGGAACATCCTGAAGGCTACAATCTTATTTTTTATCCAAAAAAAGATCGCGAGGACTCCCCAGAAGGTGTCGTTAAAGAAGTAAAAGAGTGGCGAGCCAGGAACGGTAAGCCTGGATTTAAGGACAGTTAATCTACAGCTCCATAACACCATGCTTTTGCATGGCGTTATTTAGTAAGCTCATACAGACAATAATATATGATAAGGAACCTAACATTAGTTACACTAATAAACAATATATCTTTAAGTTAACTTTTATTATACCTGGATCTTTATCAGCATTGGATTCATTTCAAATAAAAAAGCAAAAAAAATAAGCTTTAACATCTGGATAAATAATAACAGGGTATCTTTTGTTATCGTTAATATTAAAATAATCACACTAAAACTGCATCTTATATTCATAAATGAGAGTAGATAGAATGAGCAAGAAAACCATTACTGATTATACTGAACAGGAATTCTTAGAGTTCGTCTGGAAAATTTGGGATAGTGAAGAATTAACTGAAAAAGAAGAGAATGCATTAATTTTTGAATTTGAGCGATTAACGGAACATCCTGATGGATCGGATCTTATTTGTTATCCCAGAGATGACCGTGAAGACTCGCCAGAAGGTATCGTCCAGGAAGTAAAAGAGTGGCGAGCCAATAACGGTAAGCCTGGATTCAAAGACAGCTAACTGGCTTTTTCTACAGCACCGAATTTTCATAAGTTATTAATAAATAACATCCCAGCTTAGAGAACGTCTGCAAATTCAATCAGAGATAAAATAATGAAAAATAAATTACTGACTGATAAAGAGTATGAAGAGATAACAGGCGCTGCTGAAATGCAAGATCTGAACGGCCTTTGGGCTTACAGCATACCCACTAATAAAATACCTGAGAATTTTTCTTTCAATGAAAGAAAGGAAACATTTTTCTATCTGTTAGAAAAACTGCTCCAGGAAGGGCGCATTAAATTAGAAAAGCTTTGGCCATTAAAGATTAATTCGGCAAACCACAGATGCTAACAACAGCACATTGGCCTGGCGAGACTGGGCCAGCGGTTATCAGGGCGTAAACAGCAGCATGATCTGCGAAAGCCGACTAAAAAAGCGCTCCATCAGATAGCTAAAGTAGGGCGAAAGGTGATTGACTGACAGCAGCAGCGCCAGCATACCTGCGGTTAAGGTTAGCGGAAAACCAACCACGAAGATCGATAGCTGCGGCGTCAGGCGGTTAAGCAGCCCCAGCGTCAGGTTAATTGCCAGCAGCAGCGTAATGACCGGCAGCCCCAGCCCCACGCCGCACTGAAAAATTAGCCCCGCTGTCTGAGCAAGTGCGAAAAAAGCATCACGGCTAAGCGGCGCCGTGCTGATGGGGATCAGCTGAAAACTCTCCGCCAAAACATTCAGCATCAGCAAATGGCCGTTGAACAGCAGAAACAGCAGAATGGAAAGCAGATTAAGTACGCGAGCTATTACCGGCATATTTTCGCCGCCGGAGGGATCGAAAAAGGTAGCGAAGGAAAGTCCCATTTGCAGGCCGATAATCTCACCGGCGTAGCGCACGGCAACGAAAATCATCTGTATCGTCAGCCCCATTGCTGCGCCAATCAGCATCTGCTGGCAGCCAACCCACAACCCCATAATGGAGAATAACGGTACGGTATTATCCGGCAGATTGTGACCAATAAGGAAAGTAATCAGCGCCGCCAGCCCAACCTTGACCCGCACGCCCATGGCCTTATCGTTAAATACCGGCGCGGTGCTGAACAGCGCCAGAATACGCATCAGCGGCCAAAAGTAGTGGCTCACCAGCAGCGGCAGCGCGTCCAGCGAGTAACTCATCGTTTCAACCAATCATTTGCGGCAGATTAGTATAAAGCGCGCGCATATAATCCAGCATGGTTGCCAGCATCGTAGGGCCAAGCGCGACGACAACTGCCACAATCACCAGAATTTTAGGGATGAAGCTTAGCGTCATCTCATTAATCTGGGTAGAGGCCTGCAAAATACTGACGATGAGCCCGGTAACCAGCGCAGCGAGCAGCAGCGGTGCAGCGATAATCAGCCCCACCTTGATCGCCTGGAACCCCATAGCCATTACGCTATCCGGCGTCATATATCCTCCTGCCTGTTAATAAAAGGTCTGTGCCAGCGAGCCCATGATCAGCTGCCAGCCATCTACCAGCACGAACAGCACCAGCTTAAACGGCAGCGAAATGGTGGCGGGCGGCACCATCATCATCCCCAGCGCCATCAGTACGCTGGCAACGACCAGGTCGATAATCAAAAAGGGAATGAAGACGGCAAAGCCGATTTGAAAGCCAGTTTTAAGTTCGCTGGTAACGAAAGCGGGTAACAGGATGCGCAACGGCACTTCATCGGGCGTAGCGAAATTGTCCAGCTTCGCCATACGGGTATAAAGCGCTAAATCCGCTTCGCGCGTGTGGCTCAGCATAAACTCGCGCATTGGCTTTGCTGCACGCGGCAGCGCTTCCTCCAGCGAAATCTTATCCTGCGACAGCGGCAGCCACGCATCGTCATAGACCTGGTTAAATACCGGCGACATCACAAAAAAGGTCAAAAACAGCGCCAGCCCCAATAGTACCTGGTTTGGCGGTGTGGAAGGCGTTCCCAGCGCGTTACGCAATAATCCCAGCACGATAATCACGCGGGTAAAACCGGTCATCATCAGCAGGATAGCGGGTAAAAAGGTCAGGGAGGTGAGCAGAACCAGCGTCTGAATCGGCAAAGACCAACCTTCCCCACCGCTGGTACTACGCGTCAACAAAATATCGCCGTTAGCAGCCCAGGCGGCGTGCGTCGGCAGCAGCAGCAACGGCAACAGCAGCGCAATAAAACGGTGCCGCCATAGCGCACTCAACATCAGTTTCACTCCTCAGGTTCCGCCTTATCGCGTTTTAACAGACGCTTCAGGGTCCGCTGAAAATTTGGCGTCTCGTTCAGCTCCTGTGGCACAGGGGCCGACAGGCGGCCCAAACGCGTAATAGCGCCCGGCGTCACGCCCAGCAGTAGCCGCTCGCCGTCTACCTCAACGACCACCAGCCGCTCCCGCTGTCCCAGCGAGTAGCTGGCTTTTATCGCTATCATATTGCCATCTGCGCGCAGGCGAGACGCCAGCCCACTGCGCCGCGCCAGCCAGGCGCAGGCAAAGATCAGCAAAATAACCAACGCCATTGCGCCGCCAATTTGCGTTACCAGAGAGGCAGGCGTGGAAGTATCTGTCATGGCGGATCGGCCTGTTTCCGTTAGCGCTGTTGCGCGGCATCAGCGGCTTAAGCGCTGCATACGTTCAGAAGGAGTAATAATATCGGTAATACGAATACCGAATTTATCGGATACCACAACCACTTCGCCCTGGGCGATTAAGTAACCGTTGATCAGGATATCGAGTGGTTCACCGGCCAGACCATCCAGCGTGACCACTGAGCCCTGGCTGAGACGCAGTAGTTCTTTAATGGTCATTTTGGTGCGTCCCAGCTCAACGGTCATCTTTACTGGAATATCCAGGATAAGCTTGAGATCTTCGCTGAACGCAGCCACCGGCGCATCTTTCGGCATCATCGGCGCAGCAGGCTGGCTTTCTGCCGTCATCTGTTCCGCCAATGCTTCGCCCCAGAGGCTATCCACTGATTCGTCAGCACCAGACGGTAGTTTGGCGTCACTCATGGGGACTCTGCTCCTTATTTAATGACGGTAAAGTCGGATTTAGTAATTGCTCAACCTTGAGGGCATACTGACCATTAACGCTGCCATATTTCCCCGTCAGCACCGGATAACCATCCACGCAGGCTTCAACATATTCCGGCTTATCCAGCGGAATAACATCACCGGTTTGCAGCTCCAGAATTTTTGACAGCCGCGTCTGCACCTCGGTGAAATTGGCAATCAGTTCCACTTCGGTATCTTTTACCTGCGTTGCCAGTACCGTGCGCCACTGATCGTCCTCCTGGCGGGAGTTTTCCAGCGGCGGGTTAGTTAGTAACTCGCGTAATGGTTCGATAATGCTGAAGGGAATGCAGATATCGAATTCGCCGCTTTGCGAACCGATTTCCACATAAAACGGCGTTGTCACCACGATATCGTTTGGCGACGAGGTAATGTTGGTGAATTTCACCTGTATCTCGGCACGCACGTATTCAGTTTTCAGGGTAAAAATGGAGCTCCAGGCGTAGTCATACGCCTCCAGCGCCATCGACAGCATACGTTTAATAATGCGCTGTTCCGTTGGCGTAAATTCGCGCCCTTCTACTTTGGTAGGAAAGCGTCCATCGCCGCCGAACAGGTTATCCACCGCCATAAATACCAGGCTGGGCGAGAAGACGAACAGCGCCGTCCCGCGTAGCGGGTTCATATGCACCAGATTCAGGTTGGTAGGTACCGGCAGATTACGGGCAAATTCGTGGTAGGGCTGAATCTTGATATTTCCGGCGGTAATATCCGGGCTACGACGCAGCAGATTAAACAACCCGATGCGGAACTGGCGCGCAAAGCGTTCGTTGATAATCTCAAGGGAATGCAGGCGCTCACGCACCACGCGGCGCTGAGTATTCGGATCGTACGGCTTAATCGACTCATCACCGCTGAGACTTTCCACGACATGCTCAGCGTCGCTGTTACTACCACCATTCAGCAGGCGATCAATTTCCGCCTGCGATAAGATGCTGTCAGACATAAAGATTACCGTAAAATAAAGGCGTTAAATAAAACATCTGTGACCTGCACGCCCTGTTTGGCATCAAGCGGTTTCTCCAGTGCCTGTTTAATATCCTGGACGAGCTGCGCCTTACCTTCCTGATGCGATAACTCTTCCGCGCTGCGCCCGGTAAATAAAATCAGCAGGCGGCTGCGTACTTCGGGTAAAAACTTTTCGATCAGCGCTTTATCTTCATCTTTACTGACGCGCAGCGTCAGTCCGATATAAAGTACACGATCGTATTCTTCTTCGTTGGGTTTTAAACTAACGGTAAAAGTATCTAACGGTACATAAACCGGCATCACCGGCTCAACGGGTTCTGTAGCTTCAGGCGCGCTACCGGACGACAGTAAGCGCGTCTGCATATTTTTCATTTCATAAAGCGAATATGCCGCGATACCGCAGGCAAAAATAGCGATTAACAAAATGATAAAAATAAATAGCGTGCGTAATTTACCCTTCCCTGGCACCTTCTTTTTTTTATTTGACATCTAATTAACAATTCCTGTTGTAAACCACCTGGTGTTCAATTAATAAGGTTTAATTGAATAGCGAATTCTATTACACGCGGGCCTGGTGACAATTCGCCAAAAAGCAGAAATTACTGATGGCGTTATTATCGTTTAAGGTGTTCAGGCAAAAATACTGATGCCGGAGGCCTGACTATGTATTAGTCGCGTTGATGTTTCCTCTTCCGCTTCTGCGGTCATTGCAGTTTCCCGATCCCGCTGCGACTGTGACGATTGACCGAAACCCGATTCCGGCGATCCCCACGCTGGCGCTTCACTACCTACGCTGCCCTGATCGAGCTGAATGCCTGATTCAGCCAGTGAAGCACGCAGATGCGGCATGGCAGCTTCCAGCGCGGCACGCACCTGATGATGCTCGGTCATGAAATGCAGCTGCGCCTGGTCATGGCTCAGACGAAGATTGATCTGTAACGGCCCCAGCTCTTCCGGATGCAGGCGCAGCTCGGCATGGTGTACGCCGTTGCGGGTAAAGCTGCTGAGCTGATGGCCCAGCGCCTGCTGCCAGGCGGGCGACCCCACTTTTTCTTCCAGCGTTGCATGTACCGTTGACGGCGTCACAGGCGTGGCGGGGCTGGATGGCTGTGAGATCGTGGAAGTCGATGTGGTAAACGGCATGGTGACCGGACGATGTTCTGCGGTCGGCGCGTTATCAAGGGTAACAGGCTCACGTATGTCGGTTGCTACCTGCTCTTGCTCAGGCTGGTCCGGTACAATAAAAGCGCCAGCCGACTGCTGCTGAACCACGTTTTGCGTTGCGGCCTGCGTCTGCGGCGTCACGGTTGGCTCCGTCGCGACGGCAGACTGCGGGCTGGCGATCATGCGCAGCATATCTGTTACGGCGCTTTTATGCGGTTCGGTGGCAAGATCGGCCGTTTCCGGTGCGGTAGTAACCTGCGCCGTTGTTAACGGCAGCGCGGGCGCGATCGCGGTTTCAATCAGCGTTGCTGGCGTCATTACAGGCGGTGCGATCAGCCACTGCTCATCATTGGCCTCATCCGGCTTGTTTTCATCCGCCACGTCAAGCTCAACTGGGACTTCCCCTTCAGGCAGGGCTTCGCCAGTCGGTAACTGCCCACCTACCGCAAGCGGTAGCAGCGCCAGCTGCATTCCCAGAGCAGAAGCGAAATCACCGTTTTCTCCGGCTTCTGTCGGCGCGTTGCCGGTATTATCGTAAGATGCGCCCGTCAATGCGGCGACCACATTTACCATCATAAGCCTGCGCTCCTTAAGCTTGCGCGCTGCGCGAATTCATCCATCATCTTTTGCTCCTGACGGCTCTCTTTGAGTTGCAAAACCGCATCGGCACGGCTGATTAAGGTTTCAAACGCATTCAGCCGCTGTTTATCTTTTTTCCAGCTATCGAGCGCCCGATCGACTGATTTCTGACAATCCTCAACGTGGCTGGCATGCTGTTTAGCAACCCGGCTGAGCGAAGAGATAAAGAACTGATGGCTCAGCAGATTAACTACCGGCATCCCGGTATCGGACATCGCAGTCTGTAGCTGGCGGCTGTATTCCTGCTCATAGCGAGTCAACTGCTCAAGCTGGGCCGCAGCATTCGCATGGAGCTGACGCATTTTGCCCAACTCTTGCGTGGTGTCGTTCAGGGTCTGTTCCGCCAGATTGCGCAGAACATGCATCGGAGAACTTTTTGCCATTCGCTATAGTCCATTATTGGTCAGGTAAGTCAGGAAACAGCGTGAAAAGCGCAGCACATGAGGCTTCGTAATCACTACAGTCATAAATTCCCTGTTGCAGAAGGCTTTCCATTTGTGGATAAAGCGCGATGGCCTTATCCAGCAAGGGATCGCTGCCGGCGGCATAAGCGCCGACGCTAACTAAATCGCGGTTGCGCTGCCATGCGGAAAGCAGCTGTTTAAAGCGCTGCACTTTTTTATAGTGCGCAGGCGCAATCAGCTCCGTCATGGCACGGCTGATAGAGGCTTCAATATCAATTGCAGGATAGTGCCCCGCCTCCGCCAGCCGTCGTGACAGCACCACGTGTCCATCAAGAATCGCTCGCGCTGAATCAGCAATGGGATCCTGCTGATCGTCGCCTTCGGTCAGTACGGTATAGAAGGCGGTAATCGAGCCGCCGCCCTGAATGCCGTTACCGGCGCGTTCCACCAACGCCGGTAGCCTGGCGAAGACGGATGGCGGATAGCCTTTGGTCGCGGGCGGTTCGCCAATCGCCAGCGCGATTTCACGCTGCGCCATCGCATAACGGGTCAGCGAATCCATAATCAGCAGCACGTTCAGCCCCTGGTCACGGAAATCTTCTGCGATACGGGTAGCGTAGTCGGCACCCTGCATACGCAGAATCGGTGAAACGTCAGCGGGCGCGGCAATCACCACCGCGCGGCTTAATCCCTCTTTGCCGAGGATATTTTCAATAAAGTCTTTAACTTCGCGGCCACGTTCACCAATCAGGCCGACAACGATCACATCCGCCTTGGTATAACGCGCCATCATGCCCAGCAGCACTGATTTGCCGACGCCGGAACCCGCAAACAGGCCCATACGCTGACCGCGTCCCACCGTCAGCAGGCTGTTAATAGCGCGTACGCCAACATCCAGCACTGATTTAATCGGATCGCGCAGCAACGGGTTAAACGGCGTGGAAAACAGCGCGCCACGCTGATGGGTAGCCGGTGCAGGCAGGCCATCCAGCGGACGAGCTCGTGCATCAAGCACGCGCCCCAGCAACTCCCGGCCAAGCGGCAGCAGTTTGCCTTTCGCGCTGCCCGGTTCCGGGGCACAAACGCGCGCGCCGGGCAGGATGCCTTCCATATTTTCCAGCGGCATCAGGTAAAGGACCTGGCCGTTAAAGCCCACCACTTCACTTTCCACGCAGTCACCGCCGTGGGCGCTGTCGCGCTCAACCCGACACAGCGTGCCGATAGGCAATGCCAGCCCAACCGCTTCCATCACCAGACCGGTTGCCCGGGTTAAGCGACCATAGCGGCGCGAGCCAGCGATCTGGGCGATGCGCTGCTCTTTCTCATCGATCGCCTGTAGCCACTGCTCAAGCCGCTGGCTCATGCCACATAATCCTCACGACAGATCTGGCATAGCGACTGCCAGCTACCGTTTACGGTCGCGTCCAGCTCACCCTCGGCGGAGGTGATACGGCAGCCGCCGGGCAGCATCGTCTCGTCGGCGTGCAGCTCCCAGCCCTGCTGTGACAGCACCTCGTTTAGCTGTGCCTGTATCAGCGGAAACTCTTCCGCACTGACCCATAGCTGAGCGGGTGCCTGAAACATCGGCTCTTCCTGCATCAGCGACTGAATTTTTTCCAGCAGCAGGCTGCTGTCGCACGCCAGGCTTTTACCGACCGCGGCACGGGCCGCCATCAGCGCCAGCTGAACCAGGCGTGAGGGGATCACTTTTTCCAGATTGTTCAACGAAGTCTGGAATGATGTCAGCAGCGTGGCAAACTGCGCGGTCAGCTTTTCCTGCTGCGCGCGAGCCTCTGCCAGGCCCTGTTCCAGACCCGCTTGCAGCCCTTGCTGATAGCCTTCTTCGTAGCCCTGCTTACGGCCCTCTTCCAGCCCTTGCGCCTGGCCCTGCGCCAGACCGCGCTGCTCCGCCTGCTGGCGTAGCCGTTGTAATTCCGCCTGTTGCTGCTCTGCTGTCGGCTCGCCTTCTGTCAGCAGAAAGGCGTCAGGAAGATCGTCCTGCGCACAGAGATCTTCCGGCTGCCAGCTCCGCCATGCGGACGCTGACTGTGAATCAGACATAAACATCCTCGCTGCCACCGATATTGATCTCGCCGCTCTCGGCTAAGCGACGCACAATCTGCAGGATGGTTTTCTGTTCCGCTTCCACCTGCGACATACGTACCGGACCGCGCACGTTGAGATCCTCGCGCATGATATCCGCCTGACGTTTCGACATATTGCGGAAGAACTTGTCGCGCAGCGGCTGTTCGGCACCTTTCAGCGCGACAATCAGCGTTTCGTTATCCACATCTTGCAGGATGCGCTGAATGCTGCGGTCTTCGATATCGAGCAGATTTTCGAACAGGAACATTTCGTCGATGATTTTCTGCGCCAGTTCCTGGTCGAACTCGCGCACCGCTTCGATTGCCGCTTCTTCCTGCTGCGATTTCATCAGGTTGAGAATCTCGGCGGCAGGACGCACACCGCCCATTTTGCTGCGCTTGAGGTTCTGACCATGCAGCAGGTTGTTCAGCACTTCCGTCAGTTCCTGCAACGCCGCAGGCTGTACGCCGCCGAAGGTAGCGATACGCAGCATAATGTCGTTACGCTCGCGCTCGTCGAAACGGGTTAATACGTCAGCCGCCTGAGCACGTTTCAGATGCACCAGGATGGTGGCGATAATCTGCGGATGCTCTTCATGGATCAGTTCAAATACCGCCTGTGGCTCCATAAAGTTCAGGGTTTCGATGCCGTTGCTGTTGCCCTGGGTATCCAGCAGATCTTCCAACAGGCTGGAAGCACGCTCTTCACCCAGAGCCTGCACCAGTACGTTGCGCAGGTAATCGTTGGTATTGATGCTCAGAGCGGCAAATTCGCTGGCGTCACGCTGGAACTCTTTCAGCGCCTCGCTCAGCTGCTCATGAGTAAAGCCGCTCATGCTGACCATAGTGCTACTGATCATCGTCACTTCATGGGTGCTCAGATGACGAAAGACTTCAGCGGCCCGCTCTTCGCCCAGCGTGAGCATGATCACCGCGCTTTTTTCATATGCGTTCATGAAGGCTGCTCCTTATTCATCCACTGACGGATAACGAGGGCAATAACCTGCGGATCCTGCTCAGCCGTGCTGCGCAGCTGCTGGATATTGACCTCGGTTTCGATACGCTGCTGCGCTTTCGCCTGCTCGCGCATCTCCGCTTTACGCATCTGTGCTTTGAATTCAGCTTCACGCGCCTCTTTCTCCAGCTCCAGCCGCTGCAATGCCAGCTGCTGATGTCTGATCCAGAACGGTTGCAGCATCTTACGCCAGAGGAACAGCGCAACCAGCGCAACCAGCAGGTAGCGGCCCGCCGTCATCAGCAGCGAAATAAATTCAGGACGCTGCCAGAACGGAATTTCCGGTTCGGCTGGCGCATCATTAAATTGTGCGTTAACCACGTTCAGCGTATCGCCGCGTGCGCTGGAGAAGCCCATCGCCTCTTTCACCAGCGACTGAATTTTCGCCATTTGCTCTTCGTTGAGCGCAACCGGCTTGCCTTCATCATCCAGCTGATAGTTAACCACCACGGCGACAGAGAGACGCTCAATGGTTCCCGCGCTACGTTTGGTATGGGTAAGCGTGCGGTTCAGCTCATAGTTGGTGGTTTCGTCGTTTTGACGGTTATAGGGAACGGTGGTCACCGTGCCGTTCGTGCCCGCCTGTGCGTTGGTTGCCGGAGCCTGCGTAATCGGCGCGGAAGTCGGTGTCGGAGGCTGATTGCTTAGTGCACCCGGCACGCCGCCCGGCCCGGATTTATTACCCTGTTCGCTGCTGCTGGCGTGACGACTACGGATCGCCATGGTCTCCGGCGTACCGTTTGGCTGGTACTGTTCTGCCGTCTGTTCATGGGTAGTAAAATCGACCTGCGCCGTAACCTGGGTTTTAACATTGGCTGCGCCTACCACCGGTGCCAGAATGGCCTGAATACGACGCCGGTAATCCGCCTCAATATCGTTGATATATTTGCGCTGGGTAGTTTGTATCGCCTGGTCGCCACGCTGAGTCAGCAGGTTGCCATTTTGATCGACCAGCGTTACATGATCGGCGTTCAGGCCAGGCACGGCACTGGAAATCAGCCAGCTAATGGCATTAACCTGGCCCGCGTCCAGCGAACGGCCCGCGTTCAGATTAAGCGTGACGGAAGCTGAAGGGGATTTCTGCTCGCGCACGAACAGCGTCTGTTTCGGCATGGCCAGATGCACGCGTGCCTGACGCACCGGCCCCAGCTTTTCAATAGTACGCGCCAGCTCGCCTTCAAGGGCGCGCTGGTAATTGATTTGTTCATTAAACTGGCTGAGACCGAACTTTTCCTGATCGAGCAGCTCAAAACCTACCTGTCCCCCTCTGGGCAGGCCCTGCTGAGCCAGCTTTAAACGCGCCTCATAGACGCGATCGGCTGGCACCATGATCGCGCCGCCGTGCTCCTGGAAACGGTAAGGCACATTCATCTGTGCCAGCTGCGCGACAATCGCGCCGCCGTCTTCATCGCTGATATTGCTGTAAAGGGTGCGGTAATCTGGTGACTTGGCCCAGAAGAATAACGCAATAACAATTGAAATGGCGGCCGCAGCCAAAATAACGAATAAGAACCGTGGATTCGCGCGAATGCGTTCCAAAGCAGACATCAAATTAGAAGAAGCGTTAATTTTATTACTCTTATTGTTGGCATCCATGCGGTCATCCTGCCTGAAAATAGATGATGCAATCATGCACCGTGAGCCGTTAATCAGCACGCCAACTCCAGTAAAATAGGCGCGTTGCCTTTTACCGGCACTGCGCCTTCTAAACATTATCCGCCATTTAGGAAAAATATTAATCCTGAATAAAGGAGTGCTTCTGTTGGCTATTTGAATTATTTGCCATAACTCAAATCATGGTATCCTCGCCATTAATTAAACGTTAATAAAAGGAAAACTTCTGGTATGGCAAGTACGTCATCCGGGGTTATTTCATAAGGGAATGTCATGTCGATTCAATCCACGAATGTCCTGGATCAAATTCAGTTTCAGGCGCGTAAAATTGCAGAAACGGGCAATCAACTCTCACTGCGTGATACGCAAAAAAGCGACAAATCCGTCTCCTTTTCCGACCTTTTAATTAACAGTCTTAACAATATTAACCAATTACAAAGCAGCGCCAGAAGCCAGGCTGAAAGTTATTTCACCGGTGCCCCAGGGGTTGGACTTAATGACGTTATGGTCGCGATGCAAAAATCCTCCGTTGCATTAAATCTGGGCATCCAGGTACGTAATAAATTAGTGAGCGCGTATCAGGAAATTATGAGTATGTCCGTCTGACAGTTAATCGCTGGCGTCGCTGTTATTTTGCCGGAGATAACCTTTATTCCCTGATGTGACGTTAGCCTGCCCATATTGCTATGTGCCGTCGTGCGCCTGTTCTGTCTTAGGTTGAAATCGGCCTGGCTGAATCAGTGTCTTAGCTCAGAAGCTGGCGCTTCGACGTAAATCGGCGAAACGCAACAAGTGAAACCCATAATTTGAACAGTACAAACGTTAATACGCCGCCGGGATTTGTTCTGACAGAAGCGGAGTTGCAAAAGATCAGCACGCTGATTTACCACCGGGCGGGTATCGTGCTGAATCAACAAAAACATGACATGGTTTATAACCGCCTGGCGCGTCGTCTACGCCAGTTGGGGCTACGCAGCTTTACCGCTTATTTGAATTTGCTGGAATCCGATCCTGCCAGCGACGAATGGCAAAACTTTATTAACGCGTTGACCACAAATTTAACGTCGTTTTTTCGGGAAGCCTATCACTTCCCGGTGCTGGCGGATCACGCCCGCAGCCGTGCCAGACAGAATAATTACACCGTCTGGTGTACTGCCGCCTCGACCGGCGAGGAAGCCTGCTCGATTGCCATAACGCTGAACGAGGCGCTGGGACAGAGCATGGTCGGACCGCGCGTGCTGGCAACCGATATTGATACCGAAGTGCTGGCAAAAGCCGCCAGAGGGATTTACCGGCACAGTGATATTCAGGCGTTAACGCCGGAACAAAAGCGCGCCTGGTTTTTACGTGGCACCGGCACGCAGCGGGAACAGGTCAAAGTGAAACCGGAGCTATTGTCGTCGATTCAGTATCAACAGCTGAATCTGCTGTCGCCTGAGTGGCGCGTTCCGGCACCCTTTGACGCTATTTTTTGCCGCAACGTCATGATTTATTTCGATCAAAATACGCAGCATCAGCTCCTGCGGCGCTTTGCGAAAATGCTGAAGCCGGGTGGCCTGTTATTTGTCGGCCACTCCGAAAATTTTAGCAACATGAACGGGCCATTTCGCCTGCGAGGTCAGTCAGTTTACTGCCTGACCCAGGAGAGATAATGAATAAAATCAGGGTACTTTGCGTTGATGATTCTGCGTTGATCCGCAGCATCATGAGCAATATTGTCAACCAGCAGCCGGATATGGAAATGGTGGCGACGGCACCCGATCCGCTGATCGCCCGCGATCTGATCAAGCGCTATTCACCCGATGTCCTGACGCTGGACGTTGAAATGCCACGCATGGACGGCCTCGATTTTCTTGAACGCCTGATGCGCCTGCGCCCGATGCCGGTGATTATGGTTTCTTCCCTGACGCAGAAAGGCTCAGAAATTACCCTTAACGCGCTGGAGCTGGGAGCTATAGATTTCGTTACCAAGCCGGAGATGGGCCTGCGCGACGGAATGCTGCAATACAGCGAGCTGATCGCGGACAAAATTCGCATGGCTGCACGGGTTCGCCACTTTCCACAACATTCAACGACCGCGCCGGTTGCACGTATAGCAAGTGCTCCGCTGGTCGGCAGTGAAAAAATTATCGCTATCGGTGCCTCAACCGGCGGAACGGAGGCGCTGCGACAGGTCTTAACCGCCATGCCGCTGAACTGTCCGGGCATCGTGATTACCCAGCATATGCCCGCTGGCTTTACCCGTTCTTTCGCCGATCGCCTGAATAAGATCTGCCGCATTAACGTGAAAGAGGCGGAAGACGGCGATCGTGTACTGCCGGGCCATGCCTATATCGCACCGGGCGGACGCCATCTTGAGCTGGCGCGCAGCGGTGCCAACTATCATGCACAGCTACAGGATTTACCGCCGGTTAACCGACACTGCCCGTCGGTCGATCTGCTGTTCCACTCGGTTGCTAAATCCGCTGGCAGTAATGCAGTAGGCGCGATTTTGACCGGCATGGGCCATGACGGTGCTGAAGGATTGCTGGCCATGCGCAAAGCGGGCGCCCGTACCCTAGCGCAAAGCGAAAAAACCTGCGTGGTATACGGTATGCCGCGCGAAGCCGTCGCGCTCGACGGCGTGGATGAAATTGTCGATCTCGATCAGATGTGTCAGCGCATTCTGAATAACGTTGTCGGACAGGCGCGCCGTATATAGCGCTTTTTATTCATGACCTAATCCGGTTATTTCACTTTCATTACGGACGAATAATAAGATGGCAGACAAAAACTTACGTTTTCTGGTAGTAGATGATTTCGCAACGATGCGTCGTATCGTCCGCAACCTTTTAAAAGATCTCGGCTACAACAACGTTGAAGAAGCAGAAGACGGCAGCGATGCACTGGCTAAGCTCAAGGCCGCGCCGGTAGATTTTGTTATCAGCGACTGGAATATGCCGAATATGGATGGTCTGCAACTGCTGAATGAAATCCGTAAAGATGCCAACTTCAGCGCCATTCCGGTGCTGATGGTGACAGCAGAAGCGAAGAAAGAAAATATCATCGCGGCGGCGCAGGCTGGCGCCAGCGGTTATGTCGTTAAGCCTTTCACCGCCGCCACACTGGAAGAGAAGCTGAATAAGATATTCGAAAAACTAGGATGGTAAAACGCATGGAAGCAGATGCAAATACTTCATCAGCCGATAACCTGAAGGTTATTTTTTCCCAGATTGGTCAACTGGCGCGCCAGCTGCGCGTCAGCCTGAATAATCTGAGCCTCGATCGCGCCATTATGGATGTGGCGGAAGCTATTCCGGACGCGCGCGATCGCCTGAGCTACGTTGTTGATAAAACCTCGCAGGCCGCCGACCGTGTGCTGACCTGCGTCGAAGTGGCTCGTCCCTTGCAGGATGAGCTTAATACCACCTCAAAAGGCCTGGCGGAACGCTGGGACGCCTGGTTTGACGATCCGGTTGAACTGCCCATCGCCCGCGAGCTGGTTAACGATACGCGCCAGTTCCTGAAGCAGACGCCGGAGTTGACCCAGCAAACCAACCAGCAGCTGATGGAAATCATGATGGCACAGGATTTCCAGGATCTGACCGGTCAGGTGATCAAGAAGATGATGGATCTGATCGCCGAGATCGAAAGCGGCCTGATTCAGGTACTGGTAGACAATATGCCAGAAAAACCGGTAACGGAAATCAGCGAGACCGAAAGCCTGAAAAACGGACCGCAGCTGGATCACACCAAAGCGGGTGTGGTCGCCTCTCAGGATCAGGTTGATGATCTGCTGGAGAGCCTCGGCTTTTAATCAAAGCCTCAGGAATCAGCGTCAATGTCTGAAGAAAGTGATGTAGAAAAAACCGAAGACCCCACGCCCTACCGGCGTGAGAAGGCGCGCAAAGAGGGGCAAATCCCCCGTTCCAAAGAGCTGACCTCAGTGATGATGCTGCTGGTCGGCTGGTCGCTGATGCTGGCCGGTGGACACGATCTGGTTATGCATCTTACCAATCTGCTGCATGATGGCCTCACCTTCGATGCGCTGCTGGCGCGGGATACCGCGCTGCTGTTCTGGCAGCTGCGTCATCTGAGCAATGCGGCGCTACAGGCGCTACTGCTGCTGCTGCCCGGCCTGTTTCTGACCGCACTGACCACGCCAATGCTCCTCGGCGGCCTGCACCTCGGCGGTAAATCACTCAAGCTGGATCTGAAACGCCTGTCGCCGCTCTCCGGCCTGAAGCGCATGTTTTCAGCCCAGGTTGTTTCCGAACTGCTGAAAGGGATCCTGAAAGTTACCCTGGTAGGCTGCGTCTGTGGCCTTTACCTCTATCTGCACCGACAGAATTTTATTCACCTGATAGAGCAGCCGCTGTATGAGGCACTCAATAACTTTGCCCGCCTGATTATGGGCTGTCTGCTGATGGTGATTCTGGCGCTGATCCCGATGGTGGGATATGACGTGTTCTGGCAGCTGTTCAGCAACCTGAAAAAGCTGCGTATGAGCCGCCAGGAAATCCGCGATGAACATAAAGAACATGAGGGCGATCCGCACGTTAAGGGGCGCATTAAACAGCTACAGCGCGCCGCCGCTACCCGCCGCATGATGGCGGAGCTGCCGAACGCCGATGTGATTATCAATAACCCTACGCACTATTCCGTCGCCCTGCGTTATCAGGAAGGCTCAATGGCCGCGCCGATACTGCTGGCGAAGGGCGCGGGCGAAACCGCCCTGCGTATCCGCGCTGTGGCCGAGGAGCACCGCATCCCCATGCTGGAAGCGCCGCCGCTGGCGCGTGCGCTCTATCGCCACTGCGAGCTGAACGCACCGATTCCCGCCGCGCTGTATGGCGCGGTGGCTGAAGTACTCGCCTGGGTCTACAGCCTGCGCCGCTGGCGTCACGCAGGTGGCCTGCGCCCGAAAAAACCCGTTAATCTTTCAGTGCCTGCCGCGCTGGATTTCACACCTAAGAGTTAAGAGTCATGTCAAATTTCGCCAGCAAGCTTCGTCTGCCGCCTTTGAAAGATACGCAGTGGCAAATCATGGCCGGACCGGTACTGATCATGCTGATTCTGGCCATGATGGTGCTGCCGCTGCCGGCATTTTTACTGGATCTGCTGTTCACCTTTAATATCGTCCTGTCGCTGATGATACTGATGGTGGCGATGTTTACCCAGAAGACGCTGGAGTTCTCTGCTTTTCCTACCGTTCTGCTGTTTTCGACGCTACTGCGCCTGGCGCTGAACATCGCCTCGACGCGTATTATTCTGCTGGAAGGCCATACCGGTGCCAGCGCGGCGGGCCAGGTGGTTGAAGCTTTCGGTCATTTTCTGGTGGGCGGCAACTTCGCTATCGGTATCGTGGTGTTCGCCATCCTGATCATCATTAACTTTATGGTTATCACCAAAGGTGCCGGACGTATCGCCGAAGTGGGCGCACGCTTCGTGCTGGACGGGATGCCGGGCAAACAGATGGCAATCGATGCCGATCTCAATGCCGGGCTGATCGGCGAAGAGGAAGCCAAGAAACGGCGCGCCGAAGTAACGCAGGAGTCCGATTTCTACGGCTCGATGGACGGTGCCAGTAAGTTCGTACGCGGTGACGCCATCGCGGGCCTGCTGATTATGGCAATCAACATTATCGGCGGCCTGATGATCGGCATGATGCAGCACGACATGTCGTTTGCCCAGGCGGGCGAGGCCTACACGCTGCTGACCATCGGCGATGGCCTGGTAGCACAAATCCCGGCGCTGATTATCTCCACCGCCGCCGGTGTGATCGTTACCCGCGTCTCGAACGAGCAGGATATCGGCGAGCAGATGGTCACCCAGCTGCTGAATAACCCGCGCGTTATGCTGCTCTCCGCCGGGGTAATCGGCCTGCTCGGTATCATTCCGGGCATGCCGAACCTGGTGTTCCTGCTGTTCACCGCCGCCCTGCTCGGTGCCGCCTGGTGGCTGCGCGGGCGTGAACTTCCCACTCCTGCGGCGGCTGCGGCGCAGGCGGGCAGTACCAGCCGTGAAGCGGCAAAAGCTAAAGCGGAGGCGGCGCAGGCGGCCGAAGCCTCCTGGTCTGACGTACAGCTGGAAGATGTGCTGGGGCTGGAAGTGGGCTATCGCCTGATCCCGCTGGTGGATTCGGCGCAGGATGGTCAGCTGCTGGCGCGTATTCGTGGCATCCGTAAAAAATTCGCACAGGATATGGGCTTCCTGCCGCCGCCGGTGCATATTCGCGATAACCTCGATCTGGCGCCCGGCGACTACCGCATCCTGCTTAAAGGTGTCGAAATCGGTCGGGGTGAAATTCAGCCGGAGCGCTGGATGGCGATCGATCCTGGCTGCGCCGAGGGAAGCCTCAATGGGCAGCCCTGTCAGGAACCCGCCTTTGGCCTGCCTGCGGTCTGGATTGATGAAGTATTACGCGACCAGGCGGCAATTCAGGGTTATACGGTGGTCGATCCCAGCTCGGTTGTGGCAACGCACCTCAACCATCTGATCGGCCTGCATACCGACGAGCTGTTCAGCCGTCAGGAGACACAACAGCTACTGGATCAGATTGCTAAAGAGATGCCGAAGCTGGTGGAGGATTTTATTCCTTCCGTTATCTCGCTCACCCTGTTCCATAAGGTGCTACAAAACCTGCTGGCGGAGCGCGTCTCTATCCGCGACATGCGCACTATTGTCGATACGCTGGCGGAGTTCGCACCGGGGCAAAATGATGCCGATGAGCTGACGGCGCAGGTACGTATTCGCCTGGGACGTGCCATTACGCAACAGTGGTTCCAGAACCGCCCTGAGATTCAGGTTATCGGCCTTGATATGGAGCTGGAGCGGCTGCTGATCCAGGCCATTCAGAATGGGAGCGCCATCGAGCCGGGTATTGCGGAGAACCTGATTGCGCAAACGGAACGCGCCATTCAGCAGCAGGAGGCGCTTGATGCGCCGCCGGTGCTGCTGGTTAACCAGCCGCTGCGTCTGATGCTGTCACGCTTCCTGCGCCGCGTCTTCCCGCAGCTGGCGGTGCTCTCCAACCTGGAGCTGAACCATAGCCGCACGGTGCGTATGACCCACGTGATTGGAGGCCAGCGGTGAAGCTGAATCTGATTGCCGCCGCGCTGCTAACGATCGCGCCACTTTCGGCACTGGCGGTGCACGGCTCCTGGAGCGGCAGCGCCGCTGGACCACGGCTTAGCATCGGCAAGCAGAGTTACCCAGGGCCAGCCATCAGCCCGGCCTCGCCGCTGCCGAAAAATGCCAGCCTGAACAACATTGCCTGGCGCATTAGTCTGCTTTCCCCGGCACCACACGGCCTGCAAATTAAGCTATGTAGCGTCAGCGCCTGTATTGAGCTGGATCGGCTTACCGGACAGCGGGCCGCGCCGCTGCCTTTTTTACCCGGTGAAACGCTGCGCTTTATCTACGCGGTAGAGGCTTACGGACAACTGAGGCCTCCCGTTCAGGTTACGCGTAGTCAGGTGACAATCAATTATCAGTGGTGAAAACTGACCGGGAAACCGGCGTCAACGAACGGGACAGAAGAGATAACTGACAGAACGGTCCATCGCCGTTACTGAAACGGCGATATAATCTGCGAGGTATAGGCCTGGCTGCATTTTTTACCGTTATGCAGCGAAGAGATGCCTTTTTTCAGTACGTCCAGCCGCGCTTCCAGCGCCCGACTTATTTCCGCTTCGTTATTTTGCAGCGAGGTCAGCAGCGTGCCGAGCTGCGCTTTTTCATCGGCGGAGAGCGTTTCCGGCACCTGCTCCAGCACCGCGCCTAAATTCACAATGTAATCCTGCGCCAGGGTGACGAAATCATCCCACTGGCCCTGTCTGGCCATGACCAGCATGGCCTGGTTCATCTCATAAAGCGTGTTGTAATCTTTATTTAGCGGTTTGCTCATAACTTGCCCGTATTAGCGAGGTTCAATTTCTTTCCATGTCTCGGCGATGTTCATTAAGATTTCATCAACGTGCGCCAGCGGCGCGGGATCGTTATTGAGATTCGCCTGCAACAGCGTGCGCGACATGTAGCTATAGAGCGCTTCCAGATCGCTGGCGATCTGCTGCCCTTTTTCATGATCCAGCGCGGAACGCAGGCCGTTATCGATGATGTTAATGGCTTTAGAAATCATTTCGCCGCGGCGGGCGATATTGCCGTTTTCAAAATAGAGCTGCGCCCGCACGATAGCGCTGTGCGCGCCTTCGAAAAGCATGGTAATCAGCTGATGCGGCGTCGCACCTGCCAGGCGGCTTTGAAGATCGACCTGGGCATAGGCGCGAATTCCCTGTTTGGCGTACATTATCGTCTCCGTAAAAGAATAAGCAGGCAGAGAACCTGCTTACGCAAACTCCATTGGTTAACCGATGGTGGATAAGACAGCGGTTAGCTGATTGCTCAGGTTATTAAGCTGCGACATGGTGGAGTCCAGATTCTGGAACTGCACGCGGTAGCGCTCGACCTGCGCATCGATCAGCTTCTGCGTTTTATCAATCTGCTCTTTAACCAGCTTAACCTGTTCATCAAGGCTGTCGGTCATACCCTTGATGAGACCATCTTTCTTGTTTTCCGTATCACCCACATACTTGGTAACGGTCTCGCTCAGTACACTAGCCAGGCCTTCGCTATCGCCGCGTCCCTTGAAAATGCGCCCGACTTCTTCCGGGTTATCTTCAATCGCCTTATCCAGCTTTTTCTCATCCAGCGTCATCTGTCCGGTGGCGGCGTCGATTTTAATACCGAGCGAAGCCAGTGAATCATAATCCGCGCCGCTATCACCATATACGCCATTTATTGCCGAGCGCAGTTCACCCACCAGGCTACGTAACGTGCCATCGCCCATCAGCGCGCCGTTTTCTGAACTGGTCGTCGCAACCTGATCATCTGTTAAACCAGAAGTATCTTTAGGCACATATTTACTGGCGGCTGAGGTCTGCGTCAGCAACGCGTTATATTGCTTGACAAAATCCTGCAGGGTAGACTTGATCGCCGTGTTATCCACATTGAGCGTCAGCTGTTCCGAGGCACCGTTTTCAGACACGCTTTTCAGGTTTAAGGTTACGCCCGTGATGATATCGGAGATGCTGTTGCTGGAGCGGGTGTATTTAATGCCGTCTACCGTCAGCTCGGCATCCTGCGCCTGCGCGATGGAGATCATCTTATCGCCGCTGGTAGTGTCATTCTCATCGGACTTGCCGCCTTTTGAGGTATTGAGGATATTCGCCAGCTTGTCATCACCCTCTACGTTCACTGACATTTCACCGTCGGTGCCGGTGGTACGAGAACTTAATACCAGTACATATTCTGAACCGGTGCGCTGCACCGAGGCACGCACGTCGCCATCCTCTTTATTAATTTTTTTGGCGATCTGCTCAAGCGAGGTTTCGTCATCTTTCAGGGTTACCTTGACCTCTTTGCCATTTTTCTGGGTGATGGTCAGGGTGCGGCTGCCGCCAGCCTGTTCACCCAGCTGTGTTTCATTGCTGGTCTGGCCCGCGGTTTTTAGCTTATGGCCTGTCGCCAGCTGCGAAACGGTAACGCTGTGGGAATCGGCGTCCGCGTCTGAGGTTGCCGTCGCCTGAAAAGCTTTGTTGTCGCTAACGGTAAGGGTATTAAAGGCTTCCCCGCTGAGCTTTTTGATAGTGGTTTGCAGGCTGGAAAGCGCGCTGGAAATTTTTCCCCAGGCGGAAATTTTGTTTTCGTAGCTGCTTTTTAAGTTGGTGTAGGGGTTGAGACGAGTCTGCTCTGCCGTTTTCATCTGCGCCAGCATCGTCGCCGTATCCAGTCCAGAACCGATGCCGAGGGAAGATAGGGTTGCCATATTATTCTCCTTTGAGGATTTATTCTTGCCTGGTCTCTTTTAGCTATCGGTATAAACCGCGTGAAGATAAATCTTTTTCGCGCCAGCTATTGATTGAATATGCCCCTTTAGCGATATTTTTACAGCATTTTCTTATTTTAGTTAACAGTATATTATTTTTTAGTGAATATACTGTTTATCATTAAGGATGATTTTACTGACCCACTTAATAAATAAAGCACCTTCGCCAGGGTAAACGGAATTATGTCACTTTTTTACAAACATCTAACCGCTTATTAAAAGCCGTTGCCGCAGGCTTTTATCCGCTTTGATCATTACAACTGCGTTTACCAAAAATGTTTCCTGCTACGCTGCATTTATTTCTTCGCCTGGATTTTGCGCAACAAAGAAAATTCCTGCAAATATTTTTTTAGAGAATTTTCGTAGTGCCGATATTTTTAATATGCGCTTGTCAACGCATCATCAAATTGCATGGAAACTGCAATCAAAGACAACAAACCTATATATGAGGGAAAAACATGTCACAGGTGATTAATACCAATGCCCTGAGCCTGATGGCCCAGAATAACCTGAACAAATCGCAGAACTCTCTGGGTTCAGCTATTCAGCGTCTTTCTTCCGGTCTGCGTATTAACAGTGCAAAAGATGACGCCGCTGGCCAGGCGATCAGTAACCGTTTTACCGCCAGCATCACCGGCCTGACTCAGGCATCCCGTAACGCTAACGATGGTATTTCTATCGCCCAGACCACTGAAGGCGCGCTGAACGAAATCAACGACAACCTGCAGAACATCCGTCGTCTGACCGTACAGGCTTCCAACGGCACCAACTCTGAGTCTGACCGTGTTTCTATCCAGGACGAAATCAACGAACGTCTGGCAGAAATCAACCGTATTTCTGAACAGACCGAATTTAACGGCGTTAAAGTTCTGAGCAAGGATCAGACGCTGAGCATCCAGGTTGGCGCTAACGATAGCGAAACTATCGATCTGAGCCTGAAGCAGGTTAACGCTGAAAAGCTGGGTATGGATTCCTTTAACGTCGGCGACTACTCCGATCGTATTGATTACGGTAAAGAACTTGCCGTAGATATGGAAGTTACCCAGGGCGGTAACACCGGTAAACTTACGAAAGAGAACATCGATGACATCAAAGACGCGGTGTTTGAGACTGGCGGCTCAGGCAAAATCACACTTTCTGACGATGGCGTTATGCGCGCAGTCGGTACCAAAGCAGACGGTACTGAAGTCAGTACAGAAATTACTATAGCTGTAGATGCAACATCTAAGGCGGTTACCCTTTCTAAAGGCAACGATTTTGTCGATCCGACCAGAGTAATGCTGAAAACCGTCGATAACGCGCTGAAAGACGTTGACGCCATGCGTTCTAACCTGGGTGCGGCACAGAACCGTTTCGCTTCTGTTATCAGCAACCTGGACAGCACCGTAAACAACCTGTCTGAATCTCGTTCACGTATTCTGGATGCGGACTTCGCTTCTGAAGTTTCCAACATGAGCCGTGCTAACATCCTGCAGAGCGCAGGTACCACCGTACTGGCTCAGGCCAACCAGGTACCGCAGAACGTACTGTCTCTGCTGCGCTAAGGTTTATAACAGGGCTGACGCTCCCTGCTTTACCCTTTCGCTCCCTGCCGGCAACGGCGGGGAGTTTTTTTATGGGGCGCTCTCCGGCGGTTATAGCGCAAAGAGAGAAAGCGGCTAATGGCAGGCAGTACGGTGGACGCTATAAACCGATAAGAAAGAGAGCGGGAAACATAGACAGGCGGCAAAAAAAAGCCGCGCGGGGCGCGGCTCTGAAGACGTGATTACAGCGTTTCGTTAACGCTTTTTTCAACCAGCTCCATCTCTTCGCTGGTCAACAGTTTTTCGATATCCACCAGGATAATCATTCGTTCTTCTACCGAACCCAGCCCCAGCAGATAATCGGTGGAAAGCGTCACGGAAAAGTCAGGCGCGGGCTTAATCTGTTCCGCACTCAGCGACTGCACGTCAGAGACGCCGTCCACCACAATACCCACCACCCGCTGCGCCAGGCTCAGGACGATCACTACCGCCTTGTCGCTGTTTTTCTCAACGTTCAGGCCAAACTTAATGCGTAAATCGACGATCGGCACAATCACGCCGCGCAGGTTGGTCACGCCGGTAATAAAATCGGGCGTATTGGCGATGCGGGTAACCCGTTCGCAGCCGCGAATTTCCTGCACCTTTAATATTTCGATGCCGTACTCTTCTGCTCCCAGCGTAAACACCAGGTATTCATTGCCGTGATTATCAGTGGCCATTTTTGTTCCGGATGTGGAAGAGGTCATTTAGCTTATCCTTAAACAGTGAACGCCTGTCCGTTTTTAGCCGCGACACGCTTTGTTTTACACAGTTTCGCCAGCGCCGCGACGTCCAGAATCAACGCCACGCTGCCGTCGCCCAGAATAGTTGCGGCAGAGATGCCGGGCACCTTGCGATAGTTAAGTTCCAGATTTTTCACCACAACCTGATGCTGACCAATCAGCTGGTCAACCGTCAGGGCGTAGCGCGCGCCGGCGCTTTGTAAAATCACCGCTACGCTGTCATTGATATCGGCAGTTTCTTCACCGTTACCAAAGACATATTGCAGGGTAATCAACGGAATATACTCGCCGCGCACCTGAAGCATCAGCTCGCCGCCCGCCATGCGGTAAAGGGATTTTTCCGTCAGTTTTAATGATTCCATTACCGCACCCAGCGGCAATACATAGGTTTCATCGCCCACGCGAACCGACATGCCATCGAGAATCGCCAGGGTCAGCGGCAGGATAATGCGAATCGTCGAACCTTTGTTCTGCCAGGAGGCGATCTCAACGTGCCCGCCCATTTCCTGGATATTACGTCGCACCACGTCCATGCCGACGCCGCGTCCGGAGACGTCGGTCACTTTTTCCGCAGTGGAGAAGCCAGGCGCGAAAATCAGCATCCAGACATCTTCATCGCTCATGTTTTCATTGACGTTGAGGCCCTGCGCCTGGGCGCGCGCGAGGATTTTCTCCCGGTTCAAACCGGCACCGTCATCGCTGACCTCAATCACAATATTGCCGCCCTGATGTTCGGCTGACAGCGTAAGGTTACCAATGGCAGATTTGCCCTTCGCTATACGCTCATCGGCACACTCAATGCCGTGATCCAGGCTGTTACGCACCAGGTGCGTCAGCGGATCGATAATGCGCTCAATCAGGCTCTTATCCAGCTCCGCCGAGCCGCCAACCAGCGTCAGCTCGACCTGTTTGTTCAGCTTATTGGCCAGATCGTGCACCAGGCGCGGGAAGCGGCTGAAAACATACTCCATCGGCATCATGCGAATCGACATTACCGATTCCTGCAAATCGCGCGCATTGCGCTCCAGCTGAGCGATACTGTTCACCAGCGTGTCATGGGCCGATGGCTCCAGCCCAACGGCGAGCTGCGAAAGCATGGACTGCGTAATAATCAGCTCGCCAACCAGGTTGATAATTTGATCGACTTTCTCTACCGCGACACGAATGCTGTTGGATTCCGCTGCCGGTGCGCGCGTTGCCGGCCTGCCCGCAGCAGGCGCACGGCTTTTTACCGGCGCAGCGGCGACAGCCGGTTGCGCAATACTATCTACTGCGGACTCTTCCGGCTGAGCCTCGCCTGGCGCAGCGCCGGTGGTAATAGCAATCTGTTCCGGTTCGAGAATAAAGCAGAGTACCGCCTCGATATCATCAGCGCTGGCGGTCGTTTGCAGCGTTACCTGTAGCCGATCGCCTTCCTGTTGCTGGCTGAGCACCGTGCCGAGGTTGGCCAGCTCTTCAGTCAGCAGACGCGCCTCCTGCTCTTTTACCTTCAGCAGGGTGATATTCAGGCAGCCGCCATCCGCCGCCGCCGCAACAGCAGCAGGCTCAGAGGCCGTTTCAGGCGCAGATGCAGCCGGTGCGGGCGTGGACGCCGCGTCTCCCTGTTTGCTTTGCAGAGCGATCTGCCGCAGGGCTTCGCAAATATATTGAAAACTTTGCTCATCAGGTTCCTGAGAAGATTTATAGGCATCAAGCTGATCTTGCATAATATCTTTACTCTCCAGAAACAGATTAATGATGTCGCTGGTCAGTCCTAATGCACCACAGCGAGCGTCATCCAGCAGGTTCTCCATTAAATGCGTTGTTTCCTGCAATATTTTAAAGCCAAAGGTCCCTGCACCGCCTTTAATTGAATGCGCCGCGCGAAATATGGCGTTCATCATCTCTTTATCGGGAGATGTCGCATCCAGCTGCAGCAGATACTTTTCCATATCGGCCAGCAGCTCATCGGCCTCATCAAAAAAAGTTTGATAAAAATCGCTTACATCCATATTTTTTAACCTTACCCTGATTTAATTCGCAAGCGCGGCGGCAGCCTCAACGGGTTGAGGCGTCATTTTTAATTCAGATTTGATCGCTTCGAGCGATTCATTTTCAGCGACGTTTTGGATTAAGTTATCATCCCTGATAATGGCTTTTGCTTTATTCTGGGTGAGCACCAGAATACTAATGCGGCGGTTAATTGGACTATCCGGCGCGGTATTATCCAGCACCATGGAATCGGCTGTCCCAATCACCCGCAGGAATTTATCTGGTGAAAGGCCCGCGCTAATTAATGCCCGACGTGAAGCATTAGCGCGATCGGCGGAAAGCTCCCAGTTGCTGTATCCCACGTTGCCGTTGGCATAGCGCAGCGAATCCGTATGGCCGGTCAGACTGATGCGATTCGGCAGCTGATTCAGCAGCGGCACCAGCGTATCGAAAATAATCTTCAGATGTCCTTCCAGTTCTTTACTGCCCAGCTTAAACATCGGGCGATCCTGACTGTCGATAATCTGTATCAGCAGACCATTTTCCGTTAACTGAAGCCGCAGGTTTGACTGGAAGTTACTTAAACGCGGATCGCTTTTAATCATGCTCTGGAGGCGATTGCGCGTTTTCTTCAGGCGCTTGAGGTCTTTATCATTCTCCGCATCACGCGGGCGAGATTTTTTCACCTCGCCTTCTTTCTTTTCCATATCCTCGCCGCCGCCTGGAATCATGCTGTCGCTCATGCTGACCTGGCTACCCTGCGTCAGCGCCACGCGTAGCGGCATTTGGAAATATTCGGCAATTTTGTGACGCTGCTGCGGCGTACTGTTCGCAATCAGCCACATCACCAGAAAGAAAGCCATCATCGCCGTCATAAAGTCAGCGTAAGCGATTTTCCACGAGCCGCCGTGGTGGCCGTGCCCGCCTTTTTTACGCTTGCGAACGATAATGACAGGATGTTTTTCTTTACTCATGGCGCGCCGCCTTCGGAGGCGTTAGTGGCGGCAGATTTCACCTGTCGGACATGCTCTTCCAGTTCCAGGAAGGTAGGACGCTCGGTGGAGTAAAGGATTTTACGCCCAAATTCAATCGCGATCTGCGGTGCGTAGCCGTTCATGCTGGAGAGTAGCGTCACTTTAATGCACTGAAACATTTTGATTTTTTCACTGCTTTTCTGACGCAGCAGCGCGGCCAGCGGCAGAATAAAGCCATAGGCCAGCAGAATACCGAGGAAGGTGCCTACCATAGCATGCGCGATCAATTCGCCCAGTTCGGCGGCGGGACGATCGGCTGCCGCCAGCGCATTTACAACGCCCATTACCGCCGCAACGATACCAAAGGCGGGGAAGGCGTCACCTACGGCGTTCAGGCTGCTGGCAGGAACATCCAGCTCGTGCTCGCAGGTTTCAATCTCTTCATCCATAAGCGCTTCAACTTCATGCGTACTCATATTGCCGCTGATCATCAGGCGCAGATAATCCACGACGAAGTTCATTAGCAGCGTATCGCCAAGCAGGCGTGGATAGGCAGAAAATATCGGGCTGTTTTGCGGCTCTTCGATATCGTTTTCCAGCGACATCATGCCGTTCTGTCTGGCTTTAGCAAGCAACAGAAACATCAGCGCCATTAAATCCATATAAAGCGCTTTGTTATATTGCGACCCTTTAAACAGGATCGGAAAAGCCTTCATCGTTGCGGATATAGCTTTGCCGTTATTGCCGACAATAAAGGCGCCCACACCTGCCCCGCCGATAATCAGAAGTTCAGTTGGCTGGTAGAGCGCCCCAAGCTGTCCGCCAGAAATAACAAACCCACCAAAGACGGTGGCAAAAACAACCACATAACCTAAAATAACCAGCACGCTAACTCCTTAGTACCGAAACGCCTGTTTAATTCTTTTACTGCGGATAAAGCGCGTTGCAGGCGCTGACGTATCGTATGCCGCAGATACGCCATTAACGATTCAGTCCTTCTTGTCATCAACGCTAAAGCCCGTTAGAGAGTGATCAACCCGCAATGTCATAGCTTTCGCACTTCTTCGCCGCGCGTGACGGCGGGCTGCATAAACTACAGGTAAATGGATCTTTGGCATGTTCATGGGTGACAATAAAGCCACCGTGACAGGCCACACATGAGGTGCGCTCAATCATGCCGCAATCAATAAAGCGCAGCAGCGTCCAGGCGCGGGTTAATCCCAGCACCGGTTTTTCATCAGGTTTAACCGGACACTGCTCAAGGTAAAGACGATAGGCTTTAATTAAGGCTTCTATCGGACGGCAGTTTTCGGTTTTTTTAATAAAAAGATAGATGTTATAGAACATCGATGAATGGATATTCTGTTCCCATGACATAAACCATTCGGCGGAAAAAGGCAGCATACCTTTTGGCGGCGGGCAGCCACGAAGTTCTTTATAAAGTCTTAATAGTCTTCTGCGGCTTAAGCTAATCTCACTTTCCAGCACCTGCATTCTGGCACCGAAGGAAATAAGTTCCATCGCCATCTGAACTTCTTTAATTTCATCCAGGATACTTTTTTCAGTCATAATTCTTTTTCCATCAACAGGTTGGATGGTTTTGCTCAGAGAGTGAGTTGAGCAGTTCGGTGGACAATATAATGCCGGTATGTATTTGCTGCAGAGCGTCAATACGTGACGCTTTCGTCAGACAATCAATTACCGCTTTATCATCTACACGCAGACGACAGATCAGCTGACTGGTTGACGCCATCTTGATGAGTTGGGGCAAAGAAAGTTCGCTAAGCGTATCGAGAATGCTGGTATCCAGCCCCAGACGAAATCCTGCCGCAAACTTATCTTCACGAATAAGTCTTTGCGCCAGAAGGAGATAGGTAAGATTAAGATTATGGATACTTTGTAACTGGTCGTTTGAATCTGGCTTGTTCATATACGCTATTCCACATTGAGTTCATGTTAAACAATCCTGCTTGTTATGATTTGGTAACAAGCAATAGATAAGATCCAAACAATATGGAATGTCTATGTTATCCTCAGACGTAAATGACGGTAATTACTCGCATTTACGCGCTGGGTAAGTCAGGCAAGGTGACACTAATAATAGTAAGGCGTTGATATGAGATGTTAATTGCCTTCCTTAACATCCGGAGGACTATTTCCTGATGCTGGCATATTCAAGACATTTCCTATTTGGCACTCGATTATCATATAGCCAACCAACACATTTCAAGGTTTTTTTAATCTACATTTAATTATCTTATTAGCTTTCAGGTTATCAAAGTTACAATGCCTAATTTGGGTAAGATAAAAAAACGTAGTTATCATTAACCAGCGAATTAAATTCGCAGAAAACAGTGCCCGCTGGTTAACAACTTAATTACTACTTAGCGAAATTTCTTACTACTCTTAACAATTTCCTCATTTGGCTGTAATCGAGAACGTAATCTTTTTACTGCCTGACTGTGTAGCTGGCTTACTCGTGTTTCCGTTATTCCCAGAATCTCACCAATTTCCTTCATATTCAGCTCTTGCTGATAATAGAGATTCAGTAACGTCTGTTCTCTTTCTGGTAGCTTTTTGATTTCATCGCTGATTTTACTGACCAGCCTTATTTTAGTCGTTTCGTTTAGCGGATTGAGTTTTTCATGCTGCGTATCAGGCTGCTCAAAGCGATCCGCCAGTTCTTCCTGCAACTCATCCAGTGAACAAATCTGACTGGTATTGGTATCCGTCAGCATTTGTCGATACTCTTCCAGCGAAACATTCATCGCCGCCGCAACGTCGGCCTCTTTTGCCGCCTTTCCCGTTGACTGCTCAATACGATGAATAACCGCAGCTATTTCTCTGGCGTTGCTACGAATACGCCGAGGCACCCAGTCACGTTCACGCAGTTCATCAATCAATGCCCAGCGAATACGCTGCGTAATATAGGTGCTAAAAACGATCCCTTTTTTCGGATCGTAATGATCGATTGCATTGAGAAGGGCGATGGCGCCAGCCTGTACCAAATCATCAAGCTCTACGCTACCGGGCAAACGTACCTGGAGTCTTAACGCTTCATGCCGAACCAAAAAAGCATATTTTTTCCATAGCGCGTTTTTGTCTACCATACCCTCTGGGGTATATAATCCATTCACAATGACATCGTCCATCCTGTCATGGGTAATATACCGATTATCTTTCATCGTCCAGAGTAAACATAGCCCGATAAAGCCTTACGAATTTGCGTAATTCGCTTAATTAACGCCTTTTTCATGACTTTACCGGGTTGCTTAGCTAATCAAATCGTTGGAAAGACAGTGGATTAAAAACTTTCCCATTCATCCTCGATTTTAATTTGATCCAGCTCAGTCTTTTTTCGCTTTTTCTCACTCTTAACCGGTGATTTTAATAATGGCCTGTTTAATACCCTTGTCTTATTTTCACTTCCCTTCAGACGAATATGCGCCACCATTTTTCCCAATGAGTCAGCATGAGCTTCCATATTTAACGCCGCCGCTGCCGCCTGCTCCACCATTGTGGCATTTTGCTGCGTTACCAGATCCAGCTCATTTACCGCCTGGGCGATTTGGTTAATACCGGAACTCTGTTCATCAGAGGCAGAGGCTATTTCCGACATAATGTCTGTGACTTGGGTAACAGACTGAATAATATTTTGCATTGCCGTTCCCGCCTGCTCAACTTCCTGCGAGCCGGTATGCATATCCGTAACGCAGGTATTAATCAGCATGCGTATTTCTTTTGCCGCATCGGCGCTGCGCTTCGCCAGATTACGTACTTCACCAGCAACAACGGCAAAGCCGCGTCCCTGTTCACCCGCTCGCGCGGCTTCAACTGCGGCATTCAGCGCCAGAATATTGGTCTGGTTGGCAATGCTGTCAATCACGCTGTTGATATCGGCAATCTGACGCGAGCTAACAATAATCTTACGCATGATTGCATCCAGGCCGTCCATGACCTCACCGCCATTTTTGGCGCTGCCGCTGGCGCTTTCGGCCAGCTGGCGGGCGGTGTGCGCGTTGTCCGCATTCTGGCGAACGGTAATTTTCAATTCTTCCATACTGGCCGCCGTCTGCTGTAGCGCGGAAGCCTGCTCTTCGGTACGGGAAGAGAGATCGTTATTGCCGCTGATAATTTCCTGCGCGGCGCTATTGATCTGATCAACACCGCTGCGAATCCCGGAAACGGTTTGCGTTACCCACTGACGAAGGTTTTCCAGCTCGATAAACATCTTGCCGATTTCATTATTTGCGCCAACGGTAATTTCTTCATCCAGCCTGCCGCTTGCCATCACCTGGAAGGTTTCCACCGTTTTTTCCAGACGCTGGAACAGCTCACGCCGTAACCAAAGACGAATCAGGATAATCAAACCAATCGCGACAATACCCGCAGCAATTGCCAGTACGTTGTACTGGTAGTGATGCTCATGCGCTTCCTGATCGAACTGCGCTATCAGCATGCCAAACTGCGTGCGGTAATGTTCCAGCCCGCTATCAAACTCTGCCCGCGCCGCTGAAATATTTTCTATATCCTCCAGCGCCTGGTGGGTATAGCTGATTTGCGTTAAACGTTTCGCGGCAAGCGTCAGCAGCTTATCCGCGCGTTGCTTTAAAACAAGGCTGTCCCTTTCGGTTGTTGTTCCCTGTTCCGCCGCAATAAAACGGCTTAATTCCGTCTGTGCCTGCGCAATCGACGATTTGGATTGCGTAGTTAGCTGTGGATCGAGCGGTTTACCTTCGCTTGCCGTTAAGGTTAATGAATAAAGCGTTTCCAGCGCATCGTTAATATGATCGACCGATGTATTAAGCAGGCTGAACCTTTCACCCAACGCGACAAATTGCTTAAAATGTTGATCGGATTGCGAGACGCTGTAATAGCCGTAACCCAGAACGCCGAACAGTAAAAAAATAAAAGCAAAAAAAGCGGCATTAATGCCGGTGGCAATTTTTATATTTTTGAGCATAGATTATCCTTAACCTTACTGCCTGACTTGTTATTGTGTTGTAAAGAGTAGACTGTCCTTCCTTAACAGCCCTTCACGCCTTAGCGTAGCATGTTAAAGAGCGACAATTGCTGCATGGACTGAAACACCATAAAAGAAGATTGCAAAGCGAATTCAGATAATTTTGACTGAGTAACCATGGTGCTAAAAGCATCAGTACCGTTGCCCAGTGTTTCTTCCAGACGCGTCTGAAGATCAATTTTGTTAGTTTCGGAACTGAGTCCCAGCATTTCCAGCTGTTGCAGGTTCGTCCCTATTGACGCCTGCACCTTACCTAAATTATCGATATTCTTCTTGATAGCGATATTGGACTTATCCAGCGTCTGCTGAAGTTTTTCACGTCCGGCATCATCGTCGATCGGTTCACGCAGCGCGGTAATGGCATTATCCAGCGCGGTAAAAAGATCGTGTTCTGAGCCGGAAAGGAAAACGTCATCGCCGGTAAAAGTCACCTGCATGTCGGTGCTGTCTGCCACCCGCTGCGTCATCGGCGTTGTGCCGCCGACGTAAGTACCATCCTGCTCGAAAGGTGCTTTACCGGTGTTATAACCGGCAAAGATATAGCGCCCGTTACTGTTGCGGCTGTTAGCCAGATCCATCAGGTTATTACGAATACCTTCCAGCTCCTGAGCCAGCGCCGCGCGGTCTTCCGCCGTATAGGTGCCGTTGCCGCCGGAAACGATCTTCTCTGACAGATTTTTAGTTAACAGATTGCTGACGGAGTTCAGGACGTTATCCTGCTGACCCAGCATATCTTCGGCATACTGACGCGCGGTGTCATATTGCTCCAGCTTCGCCAGAGAATTCTGATAAATAATTGCCTGAGAAGAGGCTGCCGGATCGTCTGAAGGTTTCAGTATCATCTGTAAAGAAGATAAACGCGTATAGTCATCGTGATAGCGATTCATCGCTGATGATAATTTATCGATTTGGCTCTGATACTGATAAAGTGAGCTAATTCGCATATTTTTTCCTTTTCGCGCTCTTATTGACAGCCTTTTTCTTTTGCAGGCAATGAATTAACGGATACTTAACAGCGAATCAAAAATAGTGGTCGCCGTTTGCAGGACCTGTGCATTAGCCTGATAAAACTGAGAATACATTTGCAGCTTCATATACTCTTCCATCGGATCAACACCCGATACGCCCTGTTTTTCTTCCAGATAGCGATCATAAACATCGGACGCGACCGTACAGTCTCCTTTCAGCGAGCTGGTACTGGAACCAACGGAGCTGACCAGGCTGGCATAGGCTTCGGTTATTGTGGCTTTGCCGATGAGCGCCTCATCTTTAATCGCGATCAGATTTTTAATATTTTCGTTGTTGCTTTCTTCATCAACGTTATCAGAGCTGGAAGCGGCAATCTGATCGCCACTTTTGATCGCGACTTCGATATTTTCAGCGGCCCCGCTGGTCGGGTTAAAAGTAAAGCTGTCACCCGGTTGCGGCGTGCCCTGCGGTTCGATAACGATACCGTCAAAGCTTAATTTCCCGTTATCGATGGTTGGTTTAATTTCTTTTCCGCTACTGTCGGTAATTAACCAATCATCCTGGCCCGGCCCCTGGTAAACCACTTTGTAATCCTGCGCTTTCACCTGGGCAATCGCTTTATTACCATCTTTATCTTCGATAAAGCGGATATCCAGCGTGGCATCGCCGCTGTTATTGCGGTTTACCAGCGCTACCGGATCGGCGATGTTAAAAATATCGCCGCCTTTTTCACCGTCGATATCCCAGCCCGCGCGGTTAACCTCATTGAAACGGTTGCCCATTTGCAGAGCGAGCTGGTTAAGCTGGTTGCGGGCGCTAACTAAATCTTCATTGCGGAACTTAAACAGGCCGCCCAGCGTACCGGTGCTGAGTTTGTCTTCATCCAGCTTGACGCTGTTACCAGACGCATCGATATAAGAGACTTCCAGCTTTGCCGGATTCGCATCGGAAGTTGATGTTTCCAGCTGGCTGTAACGATCGCCATTGACCAGCGACAGGCCGTTTGACAGCGCCACGCTGACTTCGCCGGTCGAGAGGTTTTCATCAACTTTGATACCCACCAGACCACTGAGCTGGTCCAGCAATCGATCGCGCTGATCCAACAGATCGGCAGGCTGACCGCCGGTCTGGGAATGGATTTTATAAATTGCGGCATTAACCGTCGCCAGTTCCTGAGCGCAGGAATTAATCTGATCGACAGTTTGGTTAATCTGGGTATTGGTGCTTTTTTCCAGCCCGTTCAGGGTACGGGCGGCCGTCTGGAACTGATAGGCAGTAGATTTAAACTGCGACATCGCTTCCTGGCGCGCAGCCATGCTGACAGGATCGCTGCTGATTTTTTCCAGTGCGCTGAAAATACCGTTGAGCGAAGTAGAGATATTATTGCTCTTGTCGCCCAGCATATTATCGATCTGTTTTAGCTGTTCATAGCGGCTGGCTAACGCGCAGAATTCGGTGCCAGAGGTGCGCAGCTGATTATTAATGAATCCATCGTAGGCGCGCTGTACGCCGTTAACCTGTACGCCATAGCCAAAAAAGCCGTTACCGGTCGTTTTACCACCCGCTTCGCCCAGCACGATATTTTGTCGGCTGTATCCTTCGATATAGGCATTATTGAGGTTATTGCCTACTACGTTTAACGCGTATTGAGCCGAGCTCAAACCGCTTTGCGCCAGATACATGAGATTCATAGATCACCCGCGTTCCATTAATGCGAAAATTCGTAAAAAATAGAGTTCAGAAACAGCCTTATATATATATCGGCGTATCAGAAATTTGCTAAACCCCATTTTGTCAAAATATTGAATTCAGATCGTTTTTATAAACTTTGGCAGCCTGTTTAATATTTGTTTTTATTTGTTGCATAATATCGATCAATTTTTTGGCATAATTTGGATCGGTAGCATAGCCGCCTTTTTGCAATGCGTGAGCCGCCTGCTCCGGCGTTTTCGCCTGCATCACCGGCTGGTAGCGATTATGGCGTACCAGCAGCGAACTATAGTCATGCAGCGCCTCGGCGTAAGAGCTGTAAACCCGGAAGGCCGCCTTAACTTTCTGCGCCTTGCCGTTGATATATTCAGTTGTGGTGATTTCCGTGGTAGCGCCTTTCCAGTCCGGCGTCGCTTTGATACCGAACAGGTTGTAGCTCGGCTGGCCATTCTGCTGACGAATTTCCCGGTTGCCCCAGCCGGACTCCAGCGCCGCCTGCGCCAGGATCAGCTGATGCGGAATACCCGTGCGCCGCGAAACATCCATCGCGGGCGACAGCAGGCGTGAGACAAAACTGCCGCCTCCGGTGGTTAACGAGGCGGCGGGCGTGACGGCGGGTAGCGGCGTGGTTTGCTGGCTCAGCGTGCGTTTTGGCAACGCCTGACGCAGCGACAGCGCCACCGGCGTACCGCCGGACGTTTTTGCCGCCTCGCCGCCCATCTGCTCGACCAGCTTATCGGCCAGACCCAGTTGGCCCTGTGCCGCTAAATCCTGCGAGAGCTGCTGATCGTACATGGCGGTAAACATTTCGGTCTGCTGTGAATTAAACAGGCCGTCTTTAAAGCTGGCATCCCGCATGCTTTTCATCATCATCTGTACGAACAGGCCTTCCATCTGCTGTGCCGCAGCGCGTAAGCCGCGCTGCGCATCCTGTTTCGCTACCTGTTTCAGCTTATCGAGCGCGCGGGCGTCAAACGCCGCGCTCTGCGTCATCAACGAACTTTTCATCAGTTCATCTCCAGTTTCGCATTCAGGCAGCCTGCGCTTTTCATTGATTGCAGTATCGACATCAGATCGTTTGGCGTAGCGCCCAGGCTGTTCAGCGCCCGGATAACGGCGTTCAGATCGGCGCTGGTGTTCACCCGTTGTAGCGAGCCGCCCTGTTCACGCAGCGAAATTTGCGTATCGGGCACCACTACCGTCTGCCCGCCTGCCAGTGGCGTATCCGGCTGGCTGACCTGGTTGGTCTGAGAGATTTCCACCGACAGGTCGCCCTGTGCCACGGCGCAGGCATCCAGCGTGACGTGGCGGTTGATAACCACCGAGCCGGTACGGGAGTTAACAATTACGCGAGCCTCAATCGGCCCGGCTTTAATCGGAATATCCTGGATACCCGCAAGGAAGCGCACTTTTTCCGCGCTGCTGATCGGTGCAAACAGTTTAATAACGCGGGCGTTTTCCGCCATGGCGACACCACCACCGTAGCGGCGGTTGATTTCATCGCTGATGCGTTGGGCAAGGCCAAAGTCTTCCCGGTTAAGCTGAAGACGCAGCACATTTTCCGTACCGAACTGGGTTGCCACTTCGCGTTCAACGGTTGCGCCGCCGCTGATGCGAGCGCCGTTAAGCTGATTAACCTGTACCCGGCTGCCGCCGCTTTGCGCTCCGGCACCGGAAACCAGCAGGTTGCCCTGCGCCAGCGCGTAAATTTGATTGTCCACCCCTTTCAGCGGCGTCATCAGCAACGTACCGCCGCGCAGGCTTTTGGCGTTACCCATTGACGAAACCACCACGTCGATTTTTTCCCCTGGACGGGCAAACGGCGGTAAGTCAGCGGTAACCATCACTGCGGCAACATTCTTTAGCTGCATATTGGTGCCGGGCGGAACGGTAATGCCCAGCTGCGACAGCATATTGTTCAGGCTTTGGGTGGTAAACGGCGTCTGCATCGTCTGGTCACCGGTGCCATCCAGCCCGACAACCAGACCGTAGCCCAGCAGCGAGTTGCTGCGCACGCCCTGTAATGTGGTGAGATCACGAATACGTTCCGCATAGCCTGACGGAATTAACAGCAGGCTCAGACAGAGACAGAGCGCATTCAGAAAAGCGCGATGCGATAGCATTTTCATAAGCCGCCCGTCATAAAGGTGAAAGATTGAGGAACAAACGCTGAAGCCAGCCCATCTGCTGCGCCTCGTTGATATAGCCGGTTCCTGAGTACTCAATACGGGCGTCAGCCACCTGGGTGGAAATGACCGTATTGTTGCCGCTGATGGTGCGCGGGTTGACGACGCCGGAAAAACGGATGTATTCGGTGCCCTGATTAATGGCGATCTGTTTTTCACCCACTACCGCCAGGTTGCCGTTCACCAGCACCTCCCGAACGGTTACGGTAATGGTGCCGCTAAAGGCGTTTTTAGCCGCCGCGCCGCCTTTGCCGGAGAAATCGTTATCGCCTTCGATAGAGGTATTTGCCCGATCGCCACCGAATAGCCCGCTCATAAAGCGCGGCATGGCGCTGAAGCCCAGCCCCACCGAGCCGCCTTTAGAGGCATTAGCCGAAGAGCTTTTGCTGGCGCTGACGTTTTCCTGTAGCAGAATGGTGAGCGTATCGCCGACGTTGCGCGGTCGCCGATCTTCAAACAGCGGCTGATAGCCGTAGTTCATCGCCTGGCCTGTCTGAAATATCGAACCGTTCACCATCGACGGCGCAGACGGCATCGGGCTGGCGCTGGTAACACCGTTCACTAACGGCTTATGAATATAAGTACCGCAGCCTGACAGCAGTGTACCCAGCATCAGCAACGCCGACAGGCGAACCGGAGAGAACAAGGCGCGGTGGAGAGAGGCTTGACGCGCGGCGGGTCGTGCGGATACAGGCGGATTTATCATGATATTCACTACGGTAAATACGGTTAAAAGCGGGCGCGGCCAGCAGACCGCCGCCCTGCTCCCGCTACGATCAGATTTGTGCCAGACGCTGAAGCATCTGATCGGAGGTGGAGACCGCTTTGCTGTTGATTTCATAGGCGCGCTGCGTCTGAATCATATTGACCAGTTCTTCCGCAACGTTCACGTTGGAAGTTTCCACGTAGCCCTGCTTCAGCGAGCCGCCGCCGTTCAGACCCGGCGTGGTTTCATTCGGCGCACCGGAAGACTGTGTTTCGCGATAGAGGTTTTCACCAATACTTTCCAGACCAGAATCATTGATAAAGGTCGCCAGCGTTAGCTGCCCTACCTGCTGCGGTGCGGTCTGCCCCGCCTGGGTAACGCTGACCAGGCCATCGCTGCCAATGGTCAGGGTGTCGGCATCCTGCGGCAGGGTAATTGCAGGCTGGATCGGGTAGCCGTTAGCGGTTACCAGCTGGCCGTTCTGATCGATCTGAAACGCACCGTCGCGGGTATAAGCGGTAGTGCCATCCGGCAGCAGGACCTGGAAAAAGCCCTGCCCGCTGATCGCGACATCTTTAGAGTTACTGGTTTGCGTCATGCCGCCCTGGCTATGAATACGCTCGGTGGCTACCGGACGAACGCCGGTGCCCACCTGCAAGCCAGAAGGGATTGTCGTCTGTTCTGAAGATTGCGCGCCCGGCTGACGCAGCGTTTGGTAGAGCAGATCTTCGAATACCGCGCGCTGGCGCTTAAATCCGTTGGTGCTGACGTTCGCCAGGTTATTGGTAATGACGTCCATATTGGTCTGCTGTGCTTCCAGACCAGTTTTGGCAATCCATAAGGCTCGCATCATGGCAGGCTTCTCCTTGCCGGTTATTAACTCATGCTAAGCAGTTGATTAGCATTTTTTTCGTTTTCATTGACGGCGGCGATCACTTTCATCTGCATATCGAAGCCGCGCGCCGTGGAGATCATCTCCACCATCGCTTTTACCGGACTGACGTTGCTGCTTTCCAGCGCGCCGGGCATCAGACGCAGCTCAGGATCGGCAGGCAATACCGGATTTTCCTGCTGGGCAGGATCGACATGGAACAGGCCGTCATCGCCATTGCGCAGCAGATAAGGCTGCGCGGTGACGGTTTTCAGCCGTCCTACCAGCGCCAGCGCGGTAGGCTCATCGCCTGCGCCTAACGCCGTAACGGAACCATCCGGCGCGATAGTCACCTGCGCCTGCGGCGGGATGGCAATCGGGCCACCATCGCCTATCAGCGGGTAGCCTTTGACGCGCAGCTGCCCTTCGCTATCGACTTCAATATTGCCGTCACGCGTATAGGCTTCACCGCCGTCAGGCAGCTGTACCGCCAGCCAGCCGTTTTGCGGCATCGCCACGTCCAGGCTGCGTCCGGTCTGGTTAACCGCTCCCATGGTGTAATCGTTGTAGGGCGTGGATTCCGTCACCAGCACGCGCGTGGCATCGGTAGGGCCATTAACCGGCACCGCGCGATAAGCCGTAAGCTGCGCGCGGAAACCGTTAGTGGAGACATTCGCCAGATTGTTCGCCGTGACAGCCTGCCGATTAAGTGCGGCATTCGCCGCACCCATGGCAGTGTAAATTGCGCGATCCATAGCTTTCCGCCGTTAGCCGAGGTTCACCAGCGTCTGCAACAGTTCAGACTGGGTTTTGATCGTCTGCGAGTTGGACTGGTAGTTACGCTGGAAAACGATCATGTTCACCATTTCCTGGCTCAGATCGACGTTAGACGCTTCGACCTTACCGCCATACAGATTACCCAGGTTGCCGGTACCGGCTACACCGATCGCTGGCTGCCCGGAAGCAGGGGTTTCTGTCCAGCAGTTGTTACCGCTGGAAGCAAGCCCGCCGGCGTTAGTAAAGTTCGCCAGCACCACCTGGCCCAGCAGCTGCTGTTCGCCGTTGCTGTAAGAGGCCATAATCTGACCGTTATCACCGAGGGTATAGCCGTTCAGCGTACCCGGCGGATAGCCCGTGGTGCTCGGGTTATCCATCGCGGTAGCGGTCGCCTGCTGAGTCATACCCGCCATATTAAGCTGGAAATTAAGCGCTTCCGCACCGTTATAGGCGGAGCTGACGACGCCAACCTTCGCGGGATTGGTGGTGAGCTCACCGGAGCTGTTAAAGCTGATTGTGGCTTCCTGGTACTGCACTTCGTCCGCAGCGTTAGTGACCGGCGCGGTAGTATCGTTGGTGTAGACTTTCCACTCGTTGTCGCCGGTTTTCACGAAGTAAGCTTTAATCGTGTGGCGATTGCCGAGACTGTCGTAAGCGGTAACTTCTGATACCGAGTTGTAGCTGTTGCTGTCATTTGGATCGAAAGGCAGGTTAGGATCGATGGCCTTAGCGCCGGAATCCAGGTTACCTTTCATGGTGCCCTCGTCAGAAGCACGCGCCGGCATCTGGCCGGTTGGAATCTGAATCGGGCCTACCGCAGCGCCAGGTTGAATGGCGGGCGGTGTACCGGACGCCTGATAGCCGGTAAGCTGTAACCCCATGTCGTTGACGATATAGCCGTTTTCATTAGTTTTAAATTGGCCGTTACGGCTGTAGTAGACCTGGCCACCTTCACCCACCAGACGGAAAAAACCGTTGCCCTGGATACCCATATCCAGGCTGCTGCTGCCCTGGCTCAGCACGCCGTCGTTGAAGTTCTGTTTAACCCCAGCAACCTGCACACCCATACCAATCTGGGAGCCGGCAAAAACGTCGGCAAAAGAGATAGAACCAGATTTAAACCCAACGGTTTGGGAGTTGGCAATGTTATTGCCGACAACGTCCAGCGCCTGCGACGCTGCGTTAAGCCCACTAAGACCTTGTGAAAAACTCATTCGTAACCTTCCTGGCTGCTAACAATCAATGCTGAAACAGACATTACTTAACTAGATAGATATTACCCAGGCCTGCGGTACCATCGACACCGAGCTGCAGAATGGCCTGGTTCTGAATAAGGGCAACGCCTTCAACCTTGGCTTGCTTAAGCGAAAGAATGACCGGAGAACCCTGAGCATTCGTTGCGCTATAGGTAACTTTGTAACTTTCGCCATTATCGAAGCCTGGCTTCGCTGGCTGAAAACCGGTCAAATCGTCGAGGCTGTATTGATGTACGCCCGCCTTCACATCTTTTAACTCGGCGGTATAGCTGTTACCGGCGCTATCGGTCAGCACCACTTTGACGCTGTCAGCATCGCTGCCCAGCGCAAAAGCAAATTCGCCGTCTTCAGTTGTAATGTTGGTATCCCCTTCGATCAGGACAGTACGTCCAATCCACTGGGTAGTATTTAACTGCAACATATCTGATATCACGCCGCCTACCGCACCCACCGTACTATTCAGCTGCTGAACGCCTGCGGCAGTATTAAACTGCGCCATCAGCGAGGTCAGCTGGTTGTTATCCATGGGATTGGTCGGATCCTGGTTCTGCATCTGCGCTACCAGCAGATTCATAAAGTTATTGGTGATATCTTCAATCGAGGAACCATTGGTGCTGGTAGCAGTGGCGTTATTGGTGGCAGCGTAATTAGTGGTAACTGGCGAAACGGCCATTTCAACTCTCCTTATTGACCGAGCGTCAGTGTTTTCATCATCATCGCCTTGGCGGTGTTCATCACTTCCACATTGGCCTGATAGCTACGTGAAGCAGAAATGGTATTGACCATCTCGCCTACTACGTTGACGTTTGGCATACGTATATAGCCTTTGGCATCCGCCAGCGGATTACCCGGTTCATAGACCAGGCGATCCGGCTCATTGCTTTCCACAATTTCGCTGACCCGCACGCCGCCAATTTCCTGGCCGGCTGCCCGATCAACCTGGAAAACAACCTGACGCGCACGATAAGGCGTACCATCCGGCCCGGCAACGCTGTCAGCATTTGCCATATTGCTGGCGCTGACGTTCAGCCTTTTTGACTGTGCCGTCAACGCCGATCCTGATATTTCAAAGATGCTGAATAAAGACATGATAATTAGCCCTGACCAATAACGCTCATCATCCCTTTAATCTGGGAACCGAGTATGGTTAAACTGGTTTGATATTTAATGTTATTGTCAGCGAAATTAACCCGCTCACGATCCATATCAACGGTATTGCCGTCAGCGCTTGGCTGATCGGGAATCCGATATAATAATTCGGTCTGGTTAAACACCGTCGCCTTCGCCGGAATATGTCCGGAGGAGGTCAGGCTCAGCGTCAACGGCTCAGTACGTTGGCGTTCCTGAGCCACGGCCTGTTTAAGCTGCTGAGAAAAATCGATATCCCTGGCTAAATAACCCGGCGTATCGGCATTTGCGATATTCGAGGCTAAAATATCCTGCCGGCGGGTGAGTAAACTCAACGCTTCCTGCTGAAAAAATAGTGCCTTATCGAGTTTATCAATCATGACAAGACTGGCCTTTTACACGGAGATTAACGCAGAGGACTATATAGGCGATCGTAAATAATCTATACCTTGAAAATAAGACAAATATTATAGCTTTTAAACGACTAATTAGGAAAAAGAGCGCTATCCATTTAAATGGCGACATTCATACCACTATTTAAACCATTTATTTATGTCAGGTTAGCGCTACACTACGGAAGACTTAGGCGAATAAATCATCTTATTCTCAATTATACTCACCGGGCCGGAATTAGCATGAAAACCAGATGTTATTACTGGCGGAAAATATTATTACCTTTATTTTTCATCTCTTTTACTTTACCGGCACAAGATAATAATGATTCGCTGACAGTAAAAATTAATCAGCTATTGAACGGCAGCAGCGATCGAAGCCAGCAACATATTACGCGCCGTGCGGTGCTGTTAACCGCCCCGGAGAAGCTGACAGCGCTATGCAACGAGCCGCAGCTTTCCCTGAGCGGTGGTCAGCGTCTGACCGGCAACAGAACGGTAGTGGCGCAGTGCGGTGATAAAAAAACCTTTATCCAGGTACGGATTGAGGCGGAAGGCAGCTGGTGGGCCGCCGCACGCGACCTGAAAGCGGGCAGCGTACTGAGCCAGCAGGATCTGGTCAGGCGTAGCGGTTCGCTGGCCAGCCTGCCAGCAGGCGTGCTGACGCAGCCGGAACCGCTTACCGGCGCGGTATTAACCCGTGCGTTACGCGCCGGGCAGCCGCTAACCGAAAGCCAGCTGCGTAAAAGCTGGCGTATTAAGCGCGGCGATGAGGTTGACGTTATCGCCTACGGAGCGGGTTTTCATATCGTCGCCAAAGGCAAAGCGCTGGATAACGCGGCGGTTAACGGAACGATACGGATACGGATGAAATCGGGTCAGCTGGTAAACGGCAGCGTCAGTCAGGACGGCAGCGTGCGGATAAATTTATAGTAATATCTTTAGTTACCCGGAAAAATACCGATATTGATAATAACGCAAGATATTAATCACACAGGTTTCGGAGTATACATTATGAGTATTAACCATCCGCTGAAAACGCAACCTGTTACGCCAGCCCAGATTCACCAGGAAATAAAACTGACCCAACGGCATCTGGCGAACAACGCACAAAAAACCACCAGCACGCCGCAACAAAACAGCGAGGTAAAACTCAGCGCGCTCACGCAGCATATTAAAGATGATACCTCACAGGATATTAATATGGAGCGCGTACAACAGATTAAACAGGCTATTCGTAACGGCGAACTGCAAATGGACAGTGACAAAATCGCCGATGCGCTGCTGCAACATATCCTTAGCGAGTAATAACACCGAAACGAACATGGAAAATCTGGTAACCACCTTAGAAAAATTGCAGGAAGCACTTCACGAACTGGAAACGGTGCTGGCGGAAGAAGTTAAGCAGCTAAGCGGCGCGCGCGTCGATCCGATTGCGCTCCAGCATCTTTCTGATGCGAAAAGCCGCCTGCTGTCAACGGTAGCCTTTCACGACGAGCAGAGAAAGAAGGAAGAAGATCGTCTGCAACTGTTTGCGCCTTATACCGCTCAGGCGGCACTGGCGACACGCTGGGAACAGATGACGAAGGTGATTAAAAAATCCAGCGAGATGAATTATCAAACCAGCCAGCTGCTGGAAATGCATATGCAGAAAGCGCAGAAATTTGCACGTGCGATGGAAAAAACAGCGGTAGCAGCACCGAAGCTCTATAACGCGGGCGGTCAGTCTGAAAATAAAGGCGCGTCACGTTCTTACAATATTATTATATAAAAGTAGTGATCCTCTCTTGTGCGATTTGCCAGCTTTTCTTTGCGGAAAAGCTTTTTTTTTGCCACATCGAAATGACTCGCTAATTCGTCTTAACTAACGCAGCGGCGTTTATCTCTCTGACTTTTCCTGAATTGGTCCTACCAAAATCACCGCTTTGTGATGTCTCTTGCAGCCTTAATTGAACGCATTACGTAAACATTGCAATTCCCCCCTCTTCGGATAAACAATTATTTAACATTTTTGCGCATTTTGGTCAGACCAGATTACGGTTGATCAACGCGCTTTTTACGCCGCGCCGCTGGCAGGCCAACGCTCAGGAGAAGAAGGTTCATGCAAAACTGGCAGCAATTGTACGATCCGCTGAATAATATCTGGCTGTCGAGCCTGATTGCAGCGCTACCCATTATCTTCTTCTTTTTTGCGCTGACGCGGCTACGAATGAAAGGTTATCTGGCCGGCACCATCACGGTGCTTATCGCTCTTGCCGTGGCGCTGCTGTTTTACCATATGCCAATCGATAAAGCGCTCGCCTCTGCGGTTTACGGATTCTTTTACGGGCTTTGGCCTATCGCCTGGATTATTGTCGCCGCCGTGTTTGTCTATAAAATCACCGTAAAAACCGGCCAGTTCGACATTATCCGCAATTCCATTCTTTCCATCACCGAAGATCAGCGCCTGCAAATGCTGATCGTCGGCTTCGCCTTCGGATCGTTTCTGGAAGGTGCCGCTGGTTTCGGTGCGCCGGTAGCGATTACCGCCGCGCTGCTGGTCGGACTGGGATTCAAGCCGGTTTACGCCGCCGGGCTGTGCCTGATCGTTAATACCGCGCCGGTGGCCTTTGGCGCGATGGGCATTCCGATTATTGTCGCCGGGCAGGTTACCGGGCTTGATGCGATGGCAATTAGCCAGATGGCGGGACGTCAGCTACCTTTCCTTACCATGATCGTATTGTTCTGGGTGATGGCGATTATGGATGGCTGGCGCGGCGTGAAAGAAACCTGGCCTGCGGTGCTGGTGTCGGGCGGCTCTTTCGCCATCGCGCAATATCTGACATCAAACTTCCTCGGCCCGGAACTGCCGGACGTCATTTCCGCACTGGTTTCTCTGCTCTGCCTGACGCTGTTCCTGCGCGTCTGGAAGCCGAAGCGTATTTTCCGCTTCGACAACGATAAGGATATCGCTGCCGGAACGCAGAGCGTAACCCGCTACAGCGCCGCCCAGATTACCCGCGCCTGGATGCCATTCCTGTTTTTAACCATCACCGTAACGCTCTGGAGCATACCGCCATTTAAAGCGCTGTTCGCGTCCGGCGGCGCGTTCTATGACTGGGTGCTGAGCTTCAACGTGCCCTTCCTGCATCAGCAAGTCATTAAGATGCCGCCGGTGGTTGCTGCCGCCACGCCTTATGCCGCGATCTACAAGCTCGACTGGCTTTCTGCTACCGGCACCGCCATTTTTATCGCGGCGCTGCTGTCGATAGTCTGGCTGCGGATGCGCCCTGCTCAGGCGATCGGAGCCTTTGGTGAAACCCTGCGCGAGCTGGCGCTGCCAATCTACTCCATCGGCGCGGTTCTGGCCTTCGCCTTTATTTCCAACTACTCCGGCCTTTCCGCAACGCTGGCGCTGGCGCTGGCCCATACCGGCAACGCCTTTACTTTCTTTTCGCCATTCCTCGGCTGGCTGGGTGTCTTCCTGACCGGTTCCGATACCTCATCTAATGCGCTGTTCGCCGCGTTGCAGGCCACCACCGCGCAGCAGATTGGCGTACCGGAAGTACTGCTGGTTGCCGCCAACACCACCGGCGGCGTGACCGGCAAGATGATATCGCCACAGTCGATCGCTATAGCCTGCGCCGCAGTAGGCCTGGTGGGTAAAGAGGCCGATCTGTTCCGCTTCACCGTTAAGCACAGCCTGATCTTTACCTGCATCGTTGGCGTAATTACCTCGCTACAGGCGTGGGTCTTTCCGTGGATGATTCCGTAATGGGCGAGGAGCGGCGGTTAGCGGATATTCTGGCGGAGCGGCTGCGCCACTTTATTACCGAGCAGCGGCTACGCCCCGGCGAGCGGCTGCCCGCAGAACGTCAGCTGGCCCAACAGCTGGCGGTTTCCCGCTCTTCGCTACGAGAGGCACTGCAAAAGCTGATTAGCGAAGGTGTGCTGATCAGCCGACGCGGCGGCGGTAATTTTATCGCTGAGCAGAGCGCAGGCTGGTCGGAAGCCAGCCTGGTGATGCCACTCAGCACGCTGCTGGCCGATGACCCCGGCTATCGTTATGACGTGCTGGAGGCGCGTATCACTATCGAATCCAGCACCGCCTGGCATGCAGCGCGGCGGGCCACCGCTGAGGATAAGGCTCACATTACGCGCTGCTATCAGGCGACGCTGCAAATCAGCGATCGCGATGATCCGGATCTCGCCGCCCACGCCGACGTACGTTTCCATTTAGCCATTGCCGAAGCGGCACATAACCTGGTGTTGCTACAGGCGATGCGCGGCCTGTTCGATCTGTTGCAGTCGTCGGTGATGCAGAGCCGCCAGCGCATGTATACCGCGCCGGAGATTTTCCGCCAGCTGGCGATACAGCATCAGGCGATATGTCAGGCCATCGTCGAGGGTGACGCCGAGCGCGCGCGCAGCGCCACTATCCACCATCTTGAATTTGTCGACGCCACCATGCGCAGACTGCATGAGGAAGAGGCGCGACGGGCGCGCAGTATGCGCATCCCTGACAGCAAAATATAAGTGAGGAAAAACCGTGATTATTTCATCCGCAAAAGATTACCGTGCCGCAGCAAAAGCGAAAGTGCCGCCGTTTCTGTTTCACTATGCCGATGGCGGTGCCTATGATGAATATACTCTCAGGCGCAACAGCGAAGACCTGGCGCAGATCGCGCTGCGCCAGCGTATTTTGCGCAATATGTCTTCGCTGAGTCTGGAGACGAAATTATTTAACGAGACGCTGGCAATGCCGGTGGCGCTGGCACCGGTAGGACTGTGCGGCATGTACGCGCGGCGTGGCGAAGTCCAGGCAGCCAGAGCCGCTGATAAAAAAGGTATTCCCTTTACCCTCTCCACGGTATCGCTCTGCCCGATTGAAGAAGTCGCTCCGGCGATGAAGCGTCCGATGTGGTTCCAGCTCTACGTGCTGCGCGATCGTGGATTTATGCGTAACGTGCTGGAACGGGCGCAGGCGGCGGGCTGCTCAACGCTGGTGTTTACCGTTGATATGCCGGTGCCTGGCGCACGCTATCGCGACGCGCACTCTGGCATGAGCGGGCCGAACGCGGCGATGCGGCGCTATATTCAGTCGACGCTCTATCCACAGTGGGCCTGGGATGTCGGCATCAATGGGCGCCCGCACGATCTTGGCAATATCTCCGCCTATCGTGGCGAACCGACCAAACTGGAAGATTATATCGGCTGGCTGGGTAACAACTTCGACCCGTCCATTTCCTGGCAAGATCTGGAGTGGATTCGTGACTTCTGGAAAGGCCCGATGGTGATTAAAGGGATTCTCGACCCGGAAGATGCGCGCGATGCGGTGCGCTTTGGTGCAGACGGCATTGTGGTCTCTAACCATGGCGGACGCCAGCTGGACGGCGTACTCTCCTCGGCACGAGCGCTACCGGCAATTGCCGACGCGGTAAAAGGCGATCTGGCTATTCTGGCAGACGGCGGCGTTCGCAGCGGGCTGGACGTGGTAAGGATGATTGCGCTGGGCGCGGATACCGTGCTGTTAGGCCGTGCATTTCTTTATGCGCTGGCGGCGGCAGGCGAGGCGGGCGTAACCAACCTGCTGAATCTGTTTGAGAAAGAGATGCGGGTAGCGATGACGCTGACCGGCGCACGATCGATCGCTGAAATTACCCGCGATTCGCTGGTGCAGGCGGTCTCTCCCATGCGCCCCGATGCGCTGGCTGATGCGGTGGCAAACGGTTAAAGACCACCAGCGCGCCTGTTATCAGGCGCGTAACGCTTTCACGGGCAGCAGAATAACCGTTGTTTAGCGCTTAATATTCGTTACCGATAACGCGACCACGGTAGCTGTCCCAGTTAAACGTAACCCACAGGCTCTGGCCCAGGCGCATGCGGTCCATCACACGCTCGCCCAGCAGCTTCACCATATCAGCATGATTAAGGTTGGTCAGCATGCCGGTAGGCCGCTTGGAGGAAGAACGGCGATCGACGATCTGGTTGATAATCACTTTTTCATAGCGTGATTCGGTCTGCATGCCGATTTCATCAATCACCAGCAGATCGACGGTGCTGAAATCGTGTAGCAGATGCTCTTCTGTGCGATCGCTGCCGCCGCTGAAGGTGCCTTTAATAATCGACATCAGATCGGCCACCGTGACGATCAGGACGCTTTTGCCATTCAGAATCAACTGGTTGCCAATCGCAGCCGCCAGATGATTTTTTCCGGTGCCGGGACGCCCGGAGAAGACAAAGCTGGCGATGCTGTGATCGAAATCGTCAGCGTAACGACGCGCCTGTTCCAGCGCCTTGCGCTGACCTTCGTTCTCTACCCGATAATTATCAAACGAGCAGTTCATATGCAGCTCGCGAATGCCTGAGCGCCCAAGAATACGCTGCATCTTCATTGCGCGGTTTTCGCGGGCGATCGCTTCAGATCGCAGCCGTCCCTGCTCCTGATTCCACGCCAGCAGCTCCTCGCCGCTGTGGAATTTCGGCTGAATATGAGCGGGCATCAGCCGGTGCAGTCGGTTAAATAACTCAGCGGGCGTTTTCATTATTCACCTCGAAAACCATCGGGAATCGTATGATCGGGTTCAGGCAGCTGATTAACGTCGCGCGTTGCGCGGTTACCGCTTACCGCCCGGCTCTGCTGCACGCTACGCGCCAGCTTTTGCTGCCACTGTACGTGGTGAAAAGGTCGTCCATCAGCCTGCCACCAGGTGATAAAAGAGGCCAGCTCGGCAGGCGTCACCGGCTCGCTCAGCGCAATGCCCCAGATTGCCGCCTGGCGCTGAAAATCTGCATCCGGACGCCAGCCAGCGTACATCATAAATTTACCTGCCGGTATCTGCAGCGCAGCCGAATAAGCGGAAGATTCATCATAGAGCTGTTCATCCAGCGTCACGTCACTGCGCGGCAGCCGGGCCGCCGCCTCCAGCTCCAGCAGCTGCGCCAGACGTTCGGGCGAGACCGCATAGAATACCGGCGCATTATTATCAAAGACGGCAACCGCACCCGCTTCCGCAGAAGAGAGCGCGGCGACCGGATCCTGACGAAACGCCTCAAGGCCGATGACGGTGGAGGTTAAGATCTTGACAGACATGGTAAATCCCGGATTACATTGCAGGCGAAACCTAACGGGCCGCCGTAGCGACCGCGACAGCCTCTAGTCTATCAAGTTTAGCGCCGGGAATCGCCTGTTGCTTAGCGCTGTACTCGCCCGGCAACGTTATATATGTCTTTTTTCTGGCGAAGCAGATCCCAGAGATAACGCACGCTGGCAATCAGGCAGAAGCTGTAACCCAGCAGTTCCGTGCTCTCCTCCGCCATATTTTTCACCGTGCGGTTATAGCCATCGAGCATTAACGTTTCCCACAGCTCGTGCATACCGAACAGACGTGAAAAAACCAGCACCGTCAGCAGGCCAGCCGCCATCATGTTCCAGCTGGGATGATGCAGGAAGTGAACCAGCCCGGAGAGCGAAACGGCGGGATGCAGAAATGCCTGCCACAGGCAGACCAGGGTAACCGCCAGCGCAAACCAGACCCATGAGCCGTGGGAAATCTCATCGAAGAGGAAATCCATCTCGCGGATCAGCATACAGGTGAAAAAGCCGCCGATCAGAATCAGGCTGTGGCGTAGCGTCTCGCCCTGCCTGAAAGCAGTAAAGAAAAATGCCAGCGCAATCACGCCAAGAAACGCTTCCTGGAAAACCTCGGTGAAAGAGGTTTCATGCAGCGCATCCTGCATCCAGTTTACGTCAATGAAAACCAGCCCCATCATTAAAGCAACAAAAAGCGCGCAGCCTAAAAAAAGAACAAATTTTAAAGCGATAGTTTTTATATCGTCGGACATGTAATTTCCCTGAAAATGATTAGCGCGCTGATTATAAGTATGAGCAATCAACAGATTTCTCATTTTATGCCTTCAAGGGCGAGGAAATTCGCAGGCTTCTGTACGGGTGAGCAATAACCATAGCATAAGAAGGGTTAATGATTACTTTTTATCGGCCTGTAAACCACCGCCAACGGCTGCGTTTACCTTCAGACAAACATGATAGGATGGAGCGCTTATCACATCGCCAGAAAAGGAGAGCTGCTATGCAACGCTGTGGATGGGTCACCGCCGATCCGCTTTATCAGGAATATCACGATAACGAATGGGGCACGCCGCAAATGCGCAGCGAGGCGCTGTTTGAAATGCTTTGTCTTGAAGGACAGCAGGCAGGCCTGTCGTGGATTACCGTTCTGAAAAAGCGTGAAAACTATCGCGCCGCCTTTCATTATTTTGCGCCACAGGCCATCGCGCAAATGAGCGCAGAGGATATCCACCAGCTTACGCAGAACAGCGGGCTGATCCGTCATCGCGGCAAGCTGGAAGCGATTGTCGCTAACGCACGTGCTTATCTGGCGATGCAGGAAAACGGTGAAGATTTTTCACAGTTTGTCTGGTCGTTTGTCGATCATCAGCCACAAATCAACCATTTTGACGATTATCGCGAGGCCCCTGCGCAAACCCCCGCCTCCGTCGCGCTGTCAAAGGCGTTGAAAAAGCGCGGCTTTAAGTTCGTTGGCCCAACCACCTGCTACGCGTTTATGCAGGCATGCGGGCTGGTTAACGATCATATCGTCGGCTGTTTTTGTCATCCTTCGCAGGCCGTTTCGTAGAGGGTTACAAATCTGAGGAAATTCCTGGATATTTTTTACTTCTGTACGCGGCATAATTGCCGCTTGCAGCGAGTACGCCTGTAAGAAAGTTCTCCAAAGGAAATAAAGATGAAAAAAAGCATTATCGCCCTGTCATTATTACTGAGCGGCACCATTGCCCTCTCTGGCTGTACCACTAATCCCTACACCGGCGAATCGCAGGCGGGCAAATCAGGTATCGGCGCAAGCGTTGGCGCACTGGTTGGTGCTGGCGTTGGCGTGTTATCCTCATCCAAGAAAGATCGCGGCAAAGGCGCACTGATTGGTGCAGCCTCCGGCGCGGCGCTGGGTGGCGGCCTGGGTTATTACATGGATGTGCAGGAAGCGAAGCTGCGTGACAAAATGCGCGGTACCGGCGTTAGCGTAACGCGCAACGGTGACAACATCATTCTGAACATGCCGAACAACGTGACGTTCGACAGCAGCAGCAGCACGCTGAAACCTGCTGGCGCGCAGACCCTGACCGGCGTTGCGATGGTGCTGAAAGAGTATCCGAAAACAGCGGTTAACATCATTGGTTATACCGACAGCACCGGCACACGAGCGCTGAATATGCGCCTGTCTCAGCAGCGTGCCGATAGCGTTGCCAGCGCGCTGATTCTACAGGGCGTTGCCAGCAACCGTGTACGTACCGGCGGTATGGGCCCGGATAACCCGATTGCCAGCAACAGCACGGAAGAAGGTAAAGCGCAGAACCGCCGCGTTGAAATTACCCTCAGCCCGCTCTCTTAATCCTTCCTTTCAGGGGCAGCATGCTGCCCCTTTCTTCGGTTTTTTGCCGCGTTAGTCCTGCTCAATGAGTATATCAGTGGCTTTTCTTTACTCTGGTTTCCGGCATCAGCAACGTTGCCAGACCCAACAGCGGCAGCCAGGCACAGGCCTCATAAACGGACGTAATACCGTAAATATCGGCCAGCTTGCCCAGACCGGCAGCAGCAATACCGCCCACGCCAAACATGGTACCGAACATAATGCCGGAAACCATTCCGGTACGGCCCGGCACCACTTCCTGCGCGTAAACCACCAGCGCAGCGAACGCTGAAGAGAGGATAATACCGATAAGGATAGTCAGGGCCACCGTCCAGAACAGGTTGACGTGCGGCAGCATCAACGCAAAGGGAATCACGCCCAGGAAAGAGATCCAGATAACGGATTTACGGCCAATGCGGTCGCCGATGGGGCCACCGGCAAAGGTGCCTACGGCAACCGATACCAGGAAAGCAAACAGGCAGAACTGTGCCTGCTCAACCGGCAAATTGAAGCGTTGTACCAGATAGAAGGTGTAGTAGTTACTGATAGAAGCGATATAGCTGAACTTGGCGAACAACAGTACGCCTACCACGCTCAACGCCAGTATCACGTGCCCGCGGGAAAGAACCGGTCCGGCTAACGTCTGGCTCTGCATACGCGCGTGACCATGTGAAACCGACCATTTACTGACCTTCGACAGGACAAAAATAGCCACCAGCGCAATCAGCATCAGCCACGCCAGTGAAGTCTGCCCATGTGGGATAATCAACAGCGCCGCCAGCAAGGGACCGAATGCTGTTCCGGCGTTGCCGCCCACCTGGAAACAGGACTGCGCGGTGCCAAAGCGCCCACCGGAAGCCATACGCGCCACGCGTGACGCTTCGGGGTGAAAGGTGGACGATCCAACGCCAATCAGTGCCGAAGAAAGCAGCAGCATATTATAGGAACCGGCAATCGACATCAGGCCAATACCCGCCAGCGTAACCGCCATACCTGCCGGTAGCAGAAATGGCATCGGGCGCTTATCGGTAAACAGGCCAACCCAGGGCTGAAGCAGCGAAGCAGTAATTTGATAGACCAGCGCAATCAGCCCGATTTGCGTATAGCTGAGGGCATAGCTCGCCTTTAATAAGGGATAAATAGCTGGCAATGTTGCCTGAATCATATCGTTACAGGCGTGGGAAACGGCTACCGCGCCAACGATAGACATCAGGAAGCCGTTGGCATCCGTATGATTGTGAGTCGGCGCTGCCTTGCTGGTTTTTAAATCATATGACATGGGGTTTTTACCGTCAGAACGTGACGTCTCTCAGTTATCTAATTGTTAGTCAGGTCACGAAGGGTACAGATCGGGAGCCGCAGGCGACGGCACCTGGGAAGGTCGCTGCCCTGGACTCCATTAACTGAACCAATTACCCGGTACTCAGAGGCGAATTACCGGGAAGGGCAATCAGACCTGCGCAGCAGTATAACGCGCTTCCAGCTGGTCTAAAAAGTAAACCGTTTTTCAAAAAGCTGACAATCTTTAAACGCGCCCGGAAAAAATACGCATTCCGCTGCTGCCGATCCTCCTGTCCCGCTATGCTAACGACAAAACCCCGGCTGTGTTAGTCTCTTATTGGTAACCGCGGAGTAAAGGACAGAGATGAAGCATAAGGCCGCACGCGCCACCATTAGCGATGTTGCTAAAGCAGCAAAAACCGGAAAAACCAGCGTTTCCCGCTACCTTAACGGCGAGCATCAGGCGCTATCGCCCGATTTAAAGCAGCGTATTGAGCAGGCGATTTCTGCGCTCAACTATCGTCCCAACCAGATGGCCCGAGGCCTGAAGCGAGGCCGCACGCGCCTGATCGGGCTGATTATCGCTGATATCACCAATCCCTACTCTGTAGATGTGCTGTGTGGCATTGAAGCCGCCTGCCGTGCGGGTGGTTTTACGCTGTTGGTGTGTAATACCAATAATGAGATCGATCAGGAGCAGCACTATCTGCAACTGCTCAGCAGTTATCAGGTTGAAGGACTGGTCGTGAATGCTGTCGGCATGCGCGAGGAAGCGCTGAATCTGTTACAGCAGTCGCTACTGCCGATGGTATTGATCGACCGAAAAATTCCCGATTTTTCCTGTGACGTAGTTGGTCTCGACAACAGGCAGGCGGCGACCGACGCTACCGAACATCTGGTGAATAACGGTTATCGCGCCCTGCTGTTTCTCAGCGAACCGATCGGCATGGTGAATACCCGCCTTGAGCGTTTACAGGCGTTCCGCCAGAGCTGCGCCCGCTATCCGGAGGTGGTCAGTGAAAATGCGGAGGTAGCGCTTAGCGACAGCGGCGCGCTGGAGCGCATCATCCATGATTTTTATCAGCGTCACGGCGGCCGCCATGCCGCGTTGATTGTCGCCAACGGTGCGCTGACGCTTCAGGTGGCGCGCGCGATGCGGCGTCTCGGCCTGGAATGGGGCCGAAAAATGGGCCTGGTAGGATTCGATGAACTGGAATGGGCTGAGCTGGCCGGTGACGGCATTACCACGCTGAAGCAGCCTACCTGGCAGATTGGTTATGCGGCGCTGGAGCGTGTGATCCAGCGTATCGAAGGCGAAGCAACGCCGGTACAGGAGCAAACCTTTCATGGCGAGCTGGTGATACGCGGCTCCTCGCGCCCGCTCGCCTGAAATATAAACCCGCCGGGCTGGTTACTGACGGTATAAGCTCTGCTATGACTGCGCCTGCTTTACCCTGCTAAATCAGACAATGCCTGGCATAAAATCCTCACATCGTGAGCGCGATCATAATTTTGTACTTCTGTCCTTTGCTTTGGAACCGGTTCCATTTAATTTTCACCGCGAGAGGGCTTTCCTGTAAATGCCCCCGGAGGAAAAAATGAAACCTGAAATTATTGTGGTGACCTCTGCTTATGGTCATCAGCAAGTTGTCGATCTTGGCGGACAACGCGCTCTGCTGCCGATCGTTGCTGACGCAGGCGCTGATGGCGTGGAAATTCGCCGTGAGCTACTGACTGAACCTGAACTACAACAGCTTCCCCATCTGGCACAGGCGATTGCCGAACACCAGCTTTACGCTTTCTACTCCGTTCCTGACGCACTGTTCAACGAAAATGGTCAGCTCAATGCGCAGCTGGGCCACTATTTCCAGGAAGCGGAACAGCTGCGTGCGCGCCTGCTGAAACTGTCGCTGGGCCACTATCGTCCCGGCGCAGACATCAGCGAGCTGCTGGCCCATTTGCAGAACAGCGCGATACGTCTGGTAGTGGAAAACGACCAGACCGACTGCGGCAAACTGGAAGCGATGGCCGCGTTCTTTGAACAGAGTGGCTTTACCGGCGGCATGACGTTCGATACCGGCAACTGGCTCTGGACCGGCGACGACGCCACCACCGCTGCGCATCGCCTTGCTCGCTACGTCAGCTATATTCATGTGAAAGCGGCTGTTCCGCACCATGATAGTTTTCGCGCCATCGCGCTCGACGACGCAGACGATAGCTGGCACACATTATTAGGACTGCTGCCCGGCAATATGCCGCGTGGTATTGAGTTTCCGCTGGAAGGCGACGATCTGGTTGCCGTAACGCGCCACTACGTTGACCTGCTGCGTGAGGAGTAATTTATGAGCACTTATACCCATCAAAACGGAACTTTAGATGTTGTGACCATCGGTGAAGCGATGGCGCTGTTTGTCGCTTGCGAAACCGGCGATCTGGCTGCGGTTGAAAACTTTACCAAACGTATCGCTGGTGCCGAGCTAAACGTCGCTATCGGCCTGGCCCGCCTCGGTCTGAAAGTGGGCTGGGTAAGCCGCGTCGGCGATGACGCCTTTGGACGCTTTACCCGCCAGCAGCTGGCAAAAGAGGGCGTCGATCATCAGCGCGTAACTAGCGATAGTCGCTTCCCGACCGGTTTCCAGCTGAAATCAAAAGTAGAAGATGGCTCCGATCCGGCGGTGGAATATTTCCGCCGTGGCTCTGCTGCCAGCCACCTTTCCGTTGCTGATTTTGATCGCGACTATTTTGGCTCTGCACGCCACCTGCACCTGAGCGGCGTTGCCGCTGCGCTTTCCCCGACGTCACTGGAGCTGCTGAACCATACGGCGCAGGAAATGCGTGCGATGGGTAAAACCATCTCCTTCGATCCTAACCTGCGTCCGGTGCTGTGGCCGAGCGAGCAGGAAATGGTGAAACAGCTCAATAATCTTGCGTTCCAGGCGGACTGGGTGCTGCCGGGCGAAAAAGAGGGGCTGATCCTCACCGGTCATCGCCAGCCAGAAGCCATCGCTGACTTCTATCTTGATAAAGGCGTGAAAACGGTCATCATTAAAACCGGCAGCGAAGGTGCCTGGTATAAATCTGCCAACGGCGAAAAAGGCCAGGTGGCGGCGATTCGGGTCGAAAACGTGGTGGATACCGTTGGCGCGGGCGACGGCTTCGCCGTGGGCGTGATCAGCGCGCTGCTGGAAGGCAAAACGCTTCCGCAGGCTATCCGTCGCGGCAATAAGATTGGTTCACTGGCGATTCAGGTGATCGGCGACAGCGAAGGTCTGCCGACGCGAGATGGCCTGGGCGAAGAGTGAGCATCAACCCTGATGTAATGTAAAACGCTGCATATCGATGACGTTGTCATCAGAAGATGCGCCCTCAACAGAGGAATAGCTCATGAATAAGCAGACAATCGCGCCAAAACGTTGGTGGTATATCATCCCCATCATCTTTATTACCTACAGTTTGGCGTACCTCGACCGTGCGAACTTCAGCTTCGCTTCGGCTGCGGGGATTAATGAGGATTTAGGCATTACCAAAGGGATGTCATCCCTGCTGGGCGCCCTGTTTTTTCTCGGCTATTTTTTCTTTCAGATTCCAGGTGCGGTTTATGCAGAACGCCGCAGCGTTAAAAAACTGGTGTTCTGGTGCCTGGTACTGTGGGGCGTATGCGCATCGCTGACCGGCGTGGTGAGTAATATCCCCATGCTGGCGGCGATCCGCTTTATTCTCGGCGTGGTGGAAGCTGCGGTGATGCCGGCCATGCTGATCTATATCAGCAACTGGTTTACCAAATCGGAACGTTCACGCGCCAATACTTTCCTGATTTTGGGCAATCCGGTTACCGTACTGTGGATGTCTATTGTCTCCGGCTATTTGATCAACGCTTTTGGCTGGCGCGAGATGTTTATTTTTGAAGGCATTCCGGCAGTTATCTGGGCGGTGCTGTGGTGGTTTCTGGTGCAGGATAAACCCTCCCAGGCGCGCTGGCTGAGCGATACGGAGAAAGCCGCCTTAGAGGAGCAGCTACGTAAAGAGCAGGAAGGCATTAAGGCGGTACGTAACTACCGCGAGGCCTTTAAATCACGCAACGTGATTATCCTTTGCGTACAGTATTTCGCCTGGAGCATCGGCGTTTACGGTTTTGTGCTCTGGCTGCCTTCCATTCTGCGTAACGGCACGCAGATGGGCATGGTGGAAGCGGGCTGGCTCTCTGCGGTGCCCTATCTGGCGGCAACCGTGGCGATGCTGGTGGTTTCATGGTGCTCTGACCGCATGCAAAACCGCAAGCTGTTTGTCTGGCCGCTGCTGTTAATCGGCGCGCTGGCGTTCCTCGGTTCCTGGCTGGTAGGTTCCAGCAATTTCTGGCTCTCTTACGGCCTGCTGGTGATTGCCGGTGCGGCGATGTATGCACCTTACGGCCCTTTCTTCGCCATTATTCCTGAGATGTTGCCGCGTAACGTTGCGGGCGGCGCGATGGCGTTGATCAATAGCATGGGTGCTCTCGGTTCTTTTGTTGGCTCGTGGATTGTCGGCTATCTTAACGGAGCGACCGGCAGCCCTTCCGCTTCCTATATTTTTATGGGTGCGGCGCTGCTGATTTCCGTCTGGCTGACGCTGATTGTGAAACCGGCGGAGAACAAGCAGCCCCCTTCGCCAGACCGCGCGGCGAAACACGCCTGATTAGCTGCGCGCTGGTGGTGGGCTTGTTCTGAAATAGCTAACGGCGCAGCATCAGCCTGCGCTGTTATATTTGTCACCAGTCTGAGCGACATCGTCGCATTGCCCATATTCTGTGTTACCGCTCAAGCGGATGGAGCCTGAGATGAAGCCTGAAGTATTGCTATATAAATCCCTACCCGACGATTTACGCACCCGTCTCGATGAACATTTTACCGTCACCGTCATCAGCGATCTGACGATGGAAAACGCAGAAAAACAGGCGGATATATTTGCCCGTGCGAAAGGGATTATCGGTTCCAGCAGTAAGGTGGATGCCGCACTGCTGGATAAAATGCCAAAGCTGCGCGCTGCCTCAACGATCTCCGTTGGCTATGATAATTTTGACGTCGACGCCCTGAATCAGCGCGGCGTGGTGCTAATGCATACGCCAACCGTACTGACCGAAACCGTCGCTGATACCATGATGGCGCTGGTACTCTCCAGCGCACGGCGCGTGGTAGAAGTCGCTGAGCGGGTTAAGGCGGGCGAATGGCGTAGCAGCATCGGCCCTGACTGGTTTGGCATCGACGTGCATCATAAAAAGATGGGCATTCTCGGTATGGGACGCATCGGCCTGGCGCTGGCCCAACGTGCGCATCACGGCTTCGGTATGCCGATTCTGTATAACGCGCGCAAACATCATGAAGAAGCGGAATCACGCTTTAACGCTCAGTATTGCGATCTCGATACGCTGCTGCGCGAATCTGATTTCCTCTGCATCAGCCTGCCGCTGACCGGGCAAACGCACCATATGATCGGGCGCGAGCAGCTGGCGAAAATGAAGCCGAGCGCCATTTTAATCAACGCGGGCCGCGGCCCGGTGGTGGATGAAGCGGCGCTGATTGAGGCGTTGCAAAACCACACTATCTACGCCGCCGGGCTGGATGTGTTTGAGCAGGAACCGCTGCCGGTAACGTCACCGCTGCTAAAGCTGCCTAATGTCGTTGCGCTACCGCATATTGGCTCTGCCACACATGAAACCCGCTACGGCATGGCACGTGACGCCGTTGATAATCTGATTGCCGCGCTGTCAGGCAAGGTAGAAAAAAACTGTGTGAATCCGCAGGTGCTGCGTTAAACACGCAGCGTTGATCGATCCTCATCAAGCATAACGATCGCCTGTCAACGGCGATCGTTCCTCATCCTCGCCCGGTTTGCATCCCTGCATCGCTGGCGGTAAGGTGTAACTTACCTGCCAATTACATTTAATTTACAGCTATGAGCTTTTCTCTGTTCGGTGAAAAATTTACTCGCCATACCGGCATTGCCCGTTTAATGGAAGATATGGGCGAAGGGCTGCGTAATCCCAATACGGTTATGTTGGGCGGCGGCAATCCAGCGCAAATCCCCGCCATGAATGACTATTTTCACCAGCTGCTGTTCCAGATGCAGCAGGAAGGAAAGCTGACCGAGGCGCTGTGTAACTATGATGGCCCACGTGGTAAGGCGATATTTCTGGATGCGCTGGCTACGCTACTTCGCAAAGAATTGGGCTGGCCGATCACCGCAAAAAATCTCGCGCTGACCAACGGCAGCCAGAGCGCTTTTTTCTATCTGTTTAATCTCTACGCCGGACGCCGCGCCGACGGCACTATGAAGCACGTGCTCTTTCCACTGGCACCGGAATATCTGGGTTACGCCGATGCAGGACTGGATGAAGACCTGTTCGTCTCTGCTCGCCCCAATATTGAACGGCTGCCGGAAGGTCAGTTTAAGTATCACGTGGATTTTGATCGCCTGCCGGTTACGCAAGAGACCGGCCTGATTTGTGTATCGCGTCCCACTAACCCCACCGGCAACGTGATTACCGATGAGGAACTGCTGCGTCTGGATCGACTGGCCCAGCAGCACCATATTCCGCTGTTGATCGATAACGCCTACGGCCTGCCGTTCCCCGGCATTATTTTCAGCGAGGCGCGCCCGCTGTGGAATCCCAATATTATTCTCTGCATGAGCTTGTCCAAGCTCGGCCTGCCCGGTTCGCGCTGCGGCATTATCCTCGCCGATGAAAAAGTCATCAACGCCATCAGCAATATGAACGGTATTATCAGCCTGGCTCCCGGCAGCATCGGCCCGGCTATTGCGATGGGGATGATTCAGCGCGGCGATCTGCTACGGCTGTCAGAAACCGTGATCAAACCCTTTTATCGTCAGCGCGTACAGGAAGCGATCACCATTATTCGCCGTTATCTGCCGGAAGAGCGTTGCCTGATACATAAACCGGAAGGCGCAATTTTCCTCTGGCTATGGTTTCAGGATTTGCCGATTACAACCGAAGCGCTCTATCAACGTCTGAAGCAGCGCGGCGTGCTGATGGTGCCGGGACATTTCTTTTTCCCCGGCCTGGCGCAGGAATGGCCGCACACTCACCAGTGTATGCGCATGAACTATGTGCCGGATAATGAGAAGATCGAACAGGGCGTGAAAATTTTAGCTGAAGAGATCGAACGCGCTCACTCCGACAACCTTGCCTAACGGCCTGTCTCGATCGCGCTACCGGTTAAAATTGCATCCGATCTGGCGCTATTAAACCGTCAATGTTGAGAGTATGTTAATTAAAACTTCTCTATTCTGACTGGCGGGAGACAGGATGACCATAAAAGATCTGTTGCTGGCGCTCTGCGTGGTGGTTGCGTGGGGCGTTAACTTTGTAGTGATTAAGGTTGGATTGCACGGTATGCCGCCATTCCTGCTGGCCGCGCTGCGTTTTTCACTGGTCGCACTGCCCGCAATATTTTTTGTGCCGCCGCCACGCATTCCGCTGCGCTGGCTGGTGCTTTATGGCCTGACCATCAGCTTCGGTCAGTTCGGCTTTCTGTTTTTAGCCATCAATCTGGGAATGCCCGCCGGGCTGGCCTCGCTGGTGTTGCAGGCACAGGCGTTTTTTACCCTGCTGCTTGGCGCTCTGCTGCTGGCTGAATCGCTGAAATGGCACCATATGGCAGGCATTGCTATCGCAGCAGGCGGCATGTTTCTGCTGGCAACCTCAGGCCACGGTAGCGCCGCCAGTATAACAATGACCACGATGCTGCTAACGCTGGCCGCCGCGCTCTGCTGGGGCATGGGCAACATTACCAATAAGGTTATTATGCGTCGTGGCAACGTGCCAATTATGTCGCTGGTTGTCTGGAGTGCGCTGGTGCCCATCGCACCCTTCTTCCTCTGCTCCTGGCTGTTTGAAGGCCGCGAGGCGATAGTACATAGCCTGACGCAGATTACGTTGTCGACAGTGTTGGTCGTGGTTTATCTGGCATTTATCGCCACGATTGTAGGCTATGCCATCTGGGGTACGCTGCTGGGACGCTATGAAACCTGGCGCGTGGCACCGCTCTCTCTGCTGGTACCGGTAGTAGGCATTCTCAGCGCAGCGCTGCTGCTGGGCGAACGGCTTAGCTTACAGCAAGTCGTCGGGGCGGCAGTCATTGTGCTGGGGCTGTTGATGAATATGTTCGGCGGGCGATTAACGTCGTGGCGTATGGCGCGCCAGGAGTAACCGGGCGCGGATACAACAACGCCGCGTTTCCGCGGCGTTATCAGTGAGATTAGCTGAGGATTTCGATACGGCGAGGTTTCATCTCTTCCGGAACGATGCGTTCCAGATCGATGTACAGCAGGCCGTTTTCCAGACGAGCATCGCGCACGACGACATGATCGGCCAGCTGGAATTTACGTTCAAAATTACGCTCGGCAATGCCCTGATACAGGTATTTCCGCTCAATCTGCTCTTCCGCATGGGCACCACGCACAATCAGCATATTGTCGTGTGAGGTGATATCCAGCTCATTTTGCGCGAAACCGGCAACGGCAATGGTGATGCGATAATGGTTTTCAGCCACCAGCTCAACGTTATACGGAGGGTAGCCGCCATTGCTCTGGTTCTGGTTGGATTCCAGCAGATTAAACAGACGATCAAAACCAATAGCGGAACGATACAGCGGAGAAAGGTCAAAGTTACGCATAATACAAAGCTCCTGAATTTCAGCGAGTAGGTTAAACGCAGCCTTCCGTTATGGACAGGCCGTCCGGTCACGCTGGCAAACCCATGCGGCGAGTGCCGCGCTGACCGTGTTAGTAAAATGGGGTCTACTGATATTCTTTCAAGATCGATTTCGCGATTTTTTTTTAAGCAAAGCACAGAGAATGTCATACACTCAGGGGAAGATATCGTCATGCATCTGGCGCGAGTCACCACAGAGTGATCGGGAGCTTCCCCGCCGCAGACGAAATAACTCAGCCTGGCCTGGGCCATGACTGAAGGGATGAAGAAAATGAATGTCATACAGAAATACCGTTTGGCGGGACTGCTGGCCTGTAGCGCATTATTTACTACCTCTGGATGTTCCAGCATGATGTCCCACACCGGTGCCAGCCAGGGCTATTACCCCGGCACGCGCGCCAGCGCCGATATGCTGACCGATGAAAACAGCAGCTGGGCGATCAAGCCGCTGGCGTTAATCGATCTACCTTTCTCTGCCGTACTGGATACCGTCCTGCTGCCCTGGGACTATCTGCGCGCCGATGACTGTCAGTCCATCGATTCGCCGCGTGCGCGCGTTGCTGAGGCGGAGAAGCTGGCAAATACCCAGGAAAGCCTCTCTCAGGCTGCGCCGCTGGCAGCGAACTAACTCACCTCTACCGTAAAGATCTGCTGCCAGCCGTCAACGACGTTCATCCAGGCAATTTGACGTCCATCGGGTGAAAAGACGACCGCATCGCCAATCGGCGGCGTTGCGCTTCGCTGCGTTAGCCGCCGCATCTCACCGCTTTGACTGTCGCACAGCATTACGCTGTTATCGCAGACGATCGCCAGGCTTCCGCCTTCAGGGTGCCAGCTAAACGCCGACTGCATATCCTGCGTGCCATGAGTAATCTGGCGTGGTTCGCTGCCGCACGGCGAAATGCTCCACAGCTGCACCACACCCGCATCGTCACGCATTAAAAAGGCAATTTCGCTACCGTCCGGGCTGCTGCGCAACCAGTGACGCGGCGTGGTGACCAGACCCGGATAGCGACGCTGATGCGTGAAAGTCAGACGCCGCTGCTGCACACCATGCGGCGGTGCCGGAAGCTGAGTCGCCGTTCCTTCCAGCGGTGCCACGCCCGGCTGGGCATAATCGTTCAGGCTTTCCGGCAAATCGACGATATAAACTTCCGGCACCGTCGCGCCGTTCTCTGCCCGCGTATCGCCAATAAAGGCCAGCGCCCAGCGCTGACGGCTGCCATCCGGACGCAAATAGCCGCCATTGCCTATCCAGCCCTCTTCGTAAGCGCGATTGATTTCATCGCTACCCGCCTGCGGCGATGAGGTAGTGCGGCTGACCAGCACGCAAAAGTGGCTACCGTCATACTCACGCGGATGCTGTTTAACCGGACAGACCGCATGCAGCGGTACGGCAACGCCAACGTTACGCAGATCTTCCAGACGGTTCCACTCATGCATAACATGATCGTTATAGGTGAAGCTGAGACGGCTACCATCGGGGCTGAAGACATGAACATGCGATCCGCCGCGCAGCGCGCCGGGCGTAAAAGGCGGTGTGATATCGCAGGCGTCGAGGTTTTCCGCAACGCCGTTTTGAATGATAACGCCGCGCCGATGATGAAAATCGTAGCGCCAGCTGGCATCCGGGTGCTCAGGGCCATGTATGCAGACGTAGCGCGGTGGCAGATCGGGGCTAACGGTCACCACGCCAACATGCGCGCCGTCACGTGCCTGATAAAGGATTTCAGTGGCTCCGCTTTCTACATTGACGCGCTCGATGGTCAGGCCGGTAAAAGAGGCACCAGAGGGACGTACATCATAAGCCAGCCACTGGCTATCGGCGGTCCAGACGTTGATGTTGGTCAGCTGATGGTGACGCGGTGCAAAGGTAAGCTGTTTCATTGATAAAAACCCCGAAGCGATGACTCGCCTCAGGGTAAAAGATTCGGCGGCAAAAACCTATCAGGGAACTGGCGTAATCAGCGTTTTACCAGTGAACCAGGCGTTCACATTCTCCAGCACCAGCCGCAATATCTTCCGGTACCCGTAGTAATAACTGTCAGGCATGTCTTTGATTTTCGCCAGCACTGGTAGCAAACCCAGACCGACAAAATTTGCTACGGTATTGATAAAGGCGAGCGGGGCCTCTGCAGTGTCTCCTGCCAATTCTTCGGCTGTGACCGCCACTTTTGATAATCAACGGCAGGAATAGCGTAATACCGATGGAGTCGGACGCTTGCAGAAACCAAACCAGACTCAGCAGCAGTACGGTTTTATTTTTTAATGCGCTGTCTCTGCTGTGGTTTTTTTCCAGGCTCTACGCCTGTGTTAACACGCTCAAGCTGAGTCTTCAGCCAGATTGATGCGCACAATCCATACCCGTGCGACTACTTTAGTCACGATTACATTGCTGGAAATTTCAAAAACGATGTAAGAGGTATAGAACATCCTTATGCCGAAACCATACATTCTGGCGCTCAGGCCGGGCTCAACCTTCATCTGTAACGCCGCAATAGTAATATCAGTTTTATCAAGGCTAGCAACAAAATAGCAGATGATGATAAAGGGAATAATTTTTGCGTTTAGCTGTCGTAAAGTTGTAGTGTACAGCTCAGTATGCATAACAGAACCCTCTCAACCGCGTTTCATTAATGATCGAACCACGGTAGTGATTTATCACGATGAAACGGTTACCGCCCGATTTTGCCGGGCGATACGCGCCAGCTGCATTCCGTCGCTTGTTAACCCTTTTCTGCGTAAGGCCCTAGCCCACGCGTTTTACCTCTCCCACCAGCAGGATATAAGAGAGCGCGCCGATCAACGCCACCGCGGAGATATAGACCAGCGCCGGGCCGAAGCCATAATCCTGTGCCAGGTAGCCAATCACCAGCGGTACGGTAATGCCGCCCAGCCCACCAATAAAGTTGAACATGCCGCCGGTCAGGCCAATCAGACGCATCGGTGCCAGTGAAGAAACCAGCGACCAGGTGATAGACGCGAAGCCGTTGCCGAAAAAGGCAACCGCCATCAGCGTCATAATCCAGACCGGATCGTTAGTGTAGTTAGCGCCCATAATGCAGGTAGAGATCAACAGGCCGCAGATAATGGGCGTTTTACGTGCCACGCCGAGGGAATAACCTTTACGCACCAGGCAATCCGCTACCCAACCCGAGAGCAGTACGCCAAAGAATGCTGCGAGAAAAGGAACGGTGGTCATAAAACCCGCCTTCAGCGCGGTGATGCCCTTCTCCTGCGTCAGATAATTCGGAAACCAGGTCAGGAAAAACCAGAGTGTAGAGGTAACAGCAAACTGGCCAAGATAGACACCAATCAATTTGTGATGGAAAACCAGCCTCCAGTCAGCACGAGTTAACGGCTGTCGCGCACTTTTTGCCGCAGGCGCATCGCCATCCACCAGACCACCACCGTCGCGAATGTAATCCAGCTCTGCTTTGCTGAGGCCTTTGGTCAGGCGCGGTGGCTGATAGATCTTAAACCAGACCATTGACCAGAGGATACCGATGCCACCGGTGATAATAAAGACCCAGTGCCAGCTCAACACCTCCTGAATCCAGATTAACAGCGGAGTAAGGAATGCCAGGCCGACAAACTGCCCGGATGTGTAGAAGCCTACCGCCGAGGCGCGCTCCTGTTCCGGGAACCAACTAGTAACCATCCGGTTGTCAGTGGGAAAAGCTGGCGCTTCGAAAATACCGGTTATCGCACGTAAACCTATCAGCGACATCAGCCCGGTAGCGAAACCCTGTAAGAGCGTAGCGACCGACCAACCGAAAATGGCGATAAAATAGGTCAGGCGTGAGCCGACGCGATCGAGGAACCAGCCGCCGGGAATCTGGCAAATCGTATAAAGCCAGGCGAAGGCGGAAAAAATATAGCCCATTTGCGCCTTGCTGATACCAAACTCTTGCTGAATATGGGCTGATGCCACTGCCAGATTAGCCCGGTCAACATAGCAAATGACAACGGTAATGAAAATCATCCCCAGCGTCAGATAGCGACGTCGCCCGGTTTTTACCGTAGTTACAGGAATATCCATAATTATCTGTCTCCAGATTTTGGCATGGCGAGATTCCTCACCATGCTCTGTAAGTTACAGAGGGTGATGTGATATTTTTTATTTAAAGCTAAAGGACTAAATAGCTATTACCATTCAGCGACGGAGCCATCCTCATGTCGCCATAATGGATTGCGCCAGTCAGCACTATTTTTGCTACGGGCAATAACCTGCTCTTCGTCAATGTCCACACCCAGGCCTGGCTTCATCAATGGCAGGAAATATCCGCCTTCCATTTTGAAATCTTCTTTGTTTTTTACAAAGTCGAATAGCTCGGCACCTTTGTTGTAATGAATGCCCATACTCTGCTCCTGGAACACAGCGTTACGCGCCACAAAATCTACATGCAGACAGGCCGCCAGCGCGATCGGCCCCAACGGGCAATGCGGTGCCAGGCCAACATCGTAAGCTTCCGCCATAGCAGCAATTTTATAGCACTCGGTAATGCCACCAGCATGGGAGAGATCCGGTTGCAGAATTGCCAGACCGCCTGCATTAAGCACGCGCTTAAATTCAAAGCGTGAAAACATACGTTCGCCTGCGGCAATAGGAATAGAGGTTTGCTCCGCCAGTTTTGGATAATATTCAGCCTGTTCCGCCAGTACCGGTTCTTCAATAAATAACGGACGATAGGATTCCAGTTCTTTAATTAAAATTTTTGCCATCGGCACGCTAACACGACCGTGGAAATCCAGCCCGAATTCAATATCCATTCCGAATACTTCACGGATCTGCGCCACGGTATTTACCGCTGCATCAACCTTGCGCGCATTGTCAATTATGCCCAGTTCTTCACAGCCGTTTAATTTAAACGTATCGAAGCCAATATTTCGCAGAGTATTAATGCCATTAATCACTTCTGCTGGTCGATCGCCGCCAACCCAGCTATAGGCTTTAATTTTATCGCGCACCAGGCCACCCATTAATTGCCAGACCGGCGCGTTTAACACTTTGCCTTTAATATCCCACAATGCCTGATCAATACCAGCGATAGCGCTCATCAGAATCGGGCCGCCGCGATAAAAGCCGCCGCGATACATTACCTGCCAGAGATCGTTAATACGCGCCGGGTCCTGTCCGATCAGATATTCACCCAGCTCATGCACCGCCGCTTCTACCGTGCGGGCACGACCTTCAATCACCGGCTCGCCCCAGCCAACAATACCTTCATCCGTTTCAATCTTCAGAAACATCCAGCGGGGGGGCAAACGGTAAGTGGTTAATTTGGTAATTTTCATTGCACTGCCTCTCGATACGCTTTAACGAATGCTTCCGCCTGTTCAACGGTACGGCTTAGCGGCTGCCCGGCACGATAAAGGTCGCCACCCAATCCTGCACCGATACAGCCAGCCTGTAGCCACTGTGCCAGGTTTTGTGGCGTCACACCGCCAACGGCAAATACCGGGATTTCCGGCGGCAGTACCGCCTTTAATGCCTTGATATAATCGGTGCCGAAGGCAGAGGAAGGAAAAATCTTCAGCGCCTGTGCGCCCGCATCAATGGCGTTGAATGCCTCGGTAGCCGTAGCACAACCGGGGCAGACGCTCATGCCGTAGCCTACCGCACGTCGGATTACCTCCGGCTGGATATTTGGCGTAACGATAAGCCTGCATCCCATCTGCGCCAACTCATCTACCAGCTCCGGCTTCAGTACTGTGCCTGCGCCGATCAACGCCTTATCGCCAAACGCCTTAACCATGGCGGGAATACTGGTGCGCCATTCTGGCGAATTTAGCGGGATTTCCACTGCTTCGAACCCCGCTTCAATGACTGCCGCAACGTGATCGTGTGCCTCTGCTGGCGTGATGCCACGCAGGATAGCGATAAGTGGAAGTTTATTTTGCCACTGCATGAGCGATACTCCTTATGCCTGCCTGAAATGCGATATCGCCTTCCAGTACCTGCGCCCTGATACCGAGCGCGTTAAGCGCCTGACGATAACGTTCCGCAAGCGCCGATCCAGCGACGATAGTAATAGGTTGTCTTGTTTCTGGCTGCCATTCGCGAACCATGCTGGCAACCTCGTTGCCAATCAGCAACCCGGAGAGAAATTCACTAACCTGTTCGCGCGCCATGGTGCCCAGCACATGCGCAGCGCGCACTTCAAACAGACGAGCCAACGGCGCAGCGGTTTCCAGCCCCTGCGTCAGCCCAGCGTGAAAAGCTTCGGTACTCGGCAGCTGTTCGGGTAATCCGGCACCCACCAGCGAATGAGTTAATAATAAATGGTGCAGCTCTCCGGTCATTACGGTGCGAAATTCATTTACCTGCTCACTATCGGCCTGTACCCATTTGCAGTGGGTTCCGGGCATGATGTAGAGTGGCGCAGGCTTTAATTCACGGGCACCAAGCAGTTGAGTCTCTTCACCGCGCATAACGTTGTGATTGTTATCACGCAGTACGCAAAGGCCGGGAACAATAAAGACGCCTTCTGCTACCGTAGTGATCTGGCTACCGAACTCGCTGAAGCGGGCAGGACAGGGTAAGTAAGGTGTAACTTTCCAGCCAGCATTGCTACCGACCATCCCTGCCATGACGACCGGCGTGGTTTCATCACGCCAGCCTGCGCTCACTTCTGTTAACACCGCCTCGGGAGATTTGCCGTTGAGACGGGTAATACCCATCTCAGATTTTCTACTCTCCTGACAGGCGCCATGATGGAAAAGCCAGGCGCGCAGGTTAGTCGATCCCCAGTCGATAGCGATGTAGCGTAATGTCATGTGATTTCCTTCAGTCTTCGGGTGGAACTGGCGATCATGGTTAATGCCGCCTGTTCCGCCGCCTGGCTGTCCTGATGCCGTATCGCATCAAACAGCGCCTTATGCTCCTGTAGGGTTTTGGGCATATTCGCTTCATCTCCCATCCAGGTTCGTTCAAATACCGCACGTTGTAACGAGCTAATAGCGATGCTTAGCTGCTGTAGCAGCGGATTATGCACCGAAGCCAGAACCGCTTCGTGATAACGAATATCTGCCTCGTTGAAGGCCTCACGATTCTGGTTGTTGGCGATCATCTCATTTAGTGCCAGCTCAATTTGCGCCAGATCGCTGGAGGTAGCGCGTTCCGCCGCCCAACGGGCGATAGCCGGTTCTACCAGATTTCGCACTTCGCTCATGGCGGCAATCAGCCGCGGATCGTCGTCATGCTCCAGCACCCACTGTAATACTTCGGTATCGAGGTAATTCCACTGGTTACGCGGTGCAACAAAAGCGCCGCGATAACGTTTTGTCTCGATCAACCGCTTCGCCGTCAGCGAACGGAACACTTCGCGGATGATATTGCGCGAGGTGGCAAATTCTTCGCACAGCTCAGCTTCAGCAGGCAACGCTGCACCCGGTACATACTTACCGCCGACAATCTGTCGGCCCAGCGTAACGATGATGCGATCGGTTTTTGTGAGGGTCATGGTGAGTCCTTATCTAACGGGTAATGCCCTCTACTTTACCGTGATTGCCCCTTTTAGCGTCTTTTTTGCAGTACAAACGTGACTTGTACAGCCGTATCGATGCACCTAATGTAGTACAATAAATATATTTAGTACTACAATCATGATCACAAAAAATACAATTAAAGGGATTTATTGGGAAAAGAGGAGGTATATCAGGAAAGATGAGCAAGAAAGAAAGGGGCAAGGCATACGAAAGATAAAGCGAAGGATAACGGAGCGAGCCGTTCTTCCTCCGCCAGTACAAGTGGGATTAACGCAGTACGAACTTTTTAATAGCGTAAGCGACGCCATCTTCCAGATTGGTTTTAGTGACGTAGTCAGCGACTTTTTTCACGGAATCAATAGCGTTCCCCATAGCCACACCGACGCCAGCGTATTCCAGCATGGCAATATCATTTTCCTGATCGCCGATGGTCATGACCTCTTCCGGCTTGATATTCAGCGAATCGGCAAGCGCTTTAACGCCAGTGCCTTTGGTGACACGCTTATCGAGGATTTCCAGGAAGTAAGGGGCGCTTTTTAACACGGTATATTTCTCACGCACTTCCGCCGGGATACGAGCGATAGCCTTATCCAGAATCTCCGGCTCATCGATCATCATTACCTTCAGGAAGGTGGTGTCCGGGTCCATTTTCTCCGCCTCACAGAAAACCAGCGGAATGGTGGCGACAAAGGACTCATGCACCGTATAGCGGCTGATATCCCGATTGGCGGTGTAAAGCGTATTGCGATCCAGCGCGTGAAAGTGAGAACCCACTTCACGAGAGAGCTGTTCCAGATAGCGATAATCATCATAGCTTAAGGCGGTTTGTGCCACCGTGCTGCCGTCACTCGCTTTTTGTACCAGCGCACCGTTATAGGTGATGCAGTAATCGTGCGGCTGATTCATATCCAGCTCTTTCAGATAGCGTTCCACGCCAGCGTAAGGACGTCCAGTGGTAAGAACAACGTTAACGCCGCGTTCACGCGCGCTGGCGATAGCCTGCTTAACCGCAGGTGAGATAGTGTGATCCGGCAGCAGCAGCGTGCCATCCATATCGATAGCAATAAGTTTTATGGACATAGCCTTCTTCAAAGTGATGGGGTCAGTTTTTATCCTGGCACGATCCTGCGTAAAAAACAGTATGCATGGTGCGGCGGAGCGGAACCCGAAGATTTTAACGTGCAGGACAAAGCGGCATGACAGGGTAAAAAACGACATTGAATCGTCATATTCACCGTTTCGCCATGATGAAACGGTGAATATGAGGCGTTAGCTGAACAGTTTACCTTTAAGCAGTTTCATCCCCGCCGTCAGTAAATCGTTATCAGCTTCAGCATGAACTTCACCTTTCGGTGAGAGCGTATCAATAATAGTCGGCAGATATTGCGCCACCATAGAAGAAGCAGCCTGAGTATCAATACCCAGTTTGGCACCAAGCTGAGACAGCGCCGGGCTGCCCAGCACCGCCAGTACCTGCTCCGAACTGAGCAACTGGTTAGCCTGTGAACTGCTCAGCCAGGACATGACGATTTCACCCAGCCCGCCCTGACGAAATTTCTCCAGCAACGCCTGTACGCCGCCCTGCTGGTTAACCCAGCTTAAAATAGCCTGATATTTAGCCGCGTCGCCGTTTAACAACATACCGGCAACCTGATCGAAAAGTCCCATTTAATGCTCCTTAGTCGCGTTTAAAACGTCCTGTAACAGCCAATGGCTGGATAAAAAAATGCCGCGCATCAGTGCGCGGCAGAGTGGTTTGATTAAATATCGATATTCGCTGCTTTCAGCGCATTTTCCTCGATAAAGGCACGACGCGGCTCAACCGCATCGCCCATCAGCGTGGTAAACAGCTGATCGGCGGCAATGGCATCTTTGATGGTAACGCGTAGCATACGACGGCTGTCCGGGTCCATCGTGGTTTCCCACAGCTGATCCGGGTTCATTTCGCCCAGGCCTTTATAGCGCTGTACCGACAGGCCACGGCGAGACTCTTTCACCAGCCATTCCAGCGCCTGCTCGAAGCTGGCAACCGGCTGACGGCGTTCGCCACGTTCGATATAAGCATCTTCTTCCAACAGGCCGCGTAATTTCTCGCCCAGCGTGCAAATTTTGCGGTACTCCGGCCCCTGAATAAATTCGCTGTCCAGCGGATAATCGGTGTCCACGCCGTGTGTGCGTACGCGTAGTACCGGTTCGAAGATATTCAGCTCACGGTTTTCACGTACATGAGCCACATAGGTGCTGCCATGAATTTCGCGTTCATTCAGCAACGTAACCAGCGTCTCAATCCAGTGTTTCACATCCTGCTGATTTTCCAGACTTTGCAGCGTCGGGTGATAAATCAGCGCGTTAAGCAGCGCCAGCGGGAAACGACGCTCCATACGTTTGATCATGCGCTGCGTGCTGTTGAACTCAGAAACCAGGCTTTCCAGCGGCTCTCCGCCCAACGCAGGCGCGCTGGCATTGGTATGCAGCGTTGCGCCGTCCAGCGCGATGGCGATTTGGTACTGATCCATCGCTTCATCATCTTTGATGTACTGTTCCTGCTTGCCTTTTTTCACCTTATACAGCGGCGGCTGAGCGATATAAACATGGCCGCGCTCAATGATTTCCGGCATCTGACGGTAGAAGAAAGTCAGCAACAGGGTACGGATGTGCGAACCATCGACGTCCGCATCGGTCATGATAATGATACTGTGATAGCGCAGTTTGTCCGGGTTATATTCATCACGTCCAATGCCGCAGCCCAGCGCGGTAATCAGCGTGGCAACTTCCTGCGAGGCGAGCATCTTGTCGAAGCGCGCTTTCTCTACGTTAAGAATTTTACCTTTCAGCGGCAGAATCGCCTGGTTTTTACGGTTACGTCCCTGCTTGGCGGAGCCGCCAGCAGAGTCACCTTCCACCAGGTAGATTTCTGACAACGCCGGATCGCGTTCCTGACAGTCGGCCAGCTTGCCCGGCAGACCCGCCAAATCCAGCGCGCCTTTACGACGGGTCATTTCACGGGCGCGACGGGCCGCTTCACGCGCACGCGCCGCATCGATGATTTTACCGACCACGATTTTCGCATCGGATGGATTTTCCAGCAGGTATTCCGCCAGCAGTTCGTTCATCTGCGACTCAACCGCAGATTTCACCTCAGAAGAGACCAGTTTATCTTTGGTCTGTGAGGAGAATTTTGGATCCGGTACCTTCACGGAAACCACGGCAATCAGGCCTTCACGTGCATCGTCACCGGTGGCGCTGACCTTCGCTTTTTTGCTGTAGCCCTCTTTATCCATATAGGCGTTCAGGGTACGCGTCATCGCTGCACGGAAACCCGCAAGGTGCGTACCGCCGTCGCGCTGCGGAATGTTGTTGGTAAAGCAGTAGATGTTTTCCTGGAAACCGTCATTCCACTGCAATGCCACTTCCACACCGATACCATCTTTCTCGGTAGAGAAGTAGAAGACGTTCGGATGAATCGGGTTTTTATTTTTATTCAGATATTCAACAAACGCCTTGATACCACCTTCGTAATGATAGTGATCGCTTTTATCTGTACGTTTATCCTGTAGGCGAATGGAAACGCCAGAGTTGAGGAACGACAGTTCGCGCAGGCGCTTGGCCAGGATGTCATATTCGAAATCGGTAACGTTGGTGAAAGTCTGATGGCTTGGCCAGAAACGCACGCGGGTACCGGTAAGATCGGTTTCTCCGGTAACCGCCAGCGGTGCCTGCGGCACGCCGTGCACGTAAGTTTGCTGATGCACTTTTCCTTCACGACGAATGGTCAGCTCCAGCTTTTCAGACAGGGCGTTAACAACGGAAACGCCCACGCCGTGCAGACCACCGGAGACTTTATAGGAGTTGTCATCAAACTTACCGCCTGCGTGCAGTACGGTCATGATCACTTCCGCCGCCGAAACGCCCTCTTCCGGGTGGATACCGGTAGGAATGCCACGCCCATCATCCTGCACCGATACGGAGTTATCTGCATGAATGGTAACGACAATCTCTTTACAGTGGCCTGCGAGCGCTTCGTCGATGGCGTTGTCCACGACCTCGAATACCATGTGATGCAGACCGGTGCCGTCATCTGTATCGCCGATATACATACCAGGGCGTTTGCGTACCGCATCAAGCCCTTTCAGGACTTTGATACTTGAGGAGTCATAAGAATTCGACATCAACGTTTCTCGCTCATTTAATCTTCAGGTTGAACCGCTATTTTACCCTGTTCTACGCGGAACATCTTGCCCTTTTCGTCAGCCATATCAGCAACGTGTTCAGCGCCGATAGCGCTAACGAAAACCTGGGCACGGGTGGCCTTCAGCCGGTCCGCCAGCAGGCGGCGTCGGCTTTCATCCAGCTCCGAGGCAAAATCATCGATCAGGTAGAGGCAACGACGTCCGCTTTGCCGGGTGAGGAACTCACCCTGCGCCAGACGCAGCGCACACATCAGTAACTTCAGCTGTCCGCGCGACAGTAAATCTTCTACCGGCGTCCCCTCGGCGCGAATACGAAAATCCGCTTTGTGGGGCCCGCTGGCGGTATAGGTTAGCGCCCGGTCACGTTCGAACTGGCGCGCCAGCAGTTCGCCATAGTCACTCTCTTTATCCCAGCCGCGCTGGAAGGAGAAATCCAGTTCACATTCCGGCAGGAACTGGGCGCAGGTCGCGGTAATATCTTTCGCAATGGCGGCGCTGTACTCGGCGCGCCACTGGCTAATCTGCGCGGCCAGCGGTGCCAGTTCACGATCCCAGGGCTCGATCTGCTGATAGCGCGTGACCTGACGCAACGCGGCGTTGCGCTGCTTCAGCAGGCGCTTCAGATTGCTCCACGCCAAAAAAAAGCCGGGCGTATTATGAAAGCAGCCCCAGTCAATATAGGCGCGCCGATACTTGGGCCCGCCGTTCAATAGCGTAAAGCCTTCGGGCGTAATCAGCTGCATCGGCAGCAGCTGCGCCAGCTCGGCGACTTTGTGTCCATCGCTACCGTCAATGCGTACTTTGCTGTCACCGGCGCGGTTTTTCGTCAGGCCAACGTTGGTTTCCCGTTCAGCACCGTCGATACGCCCGTGCAGGATAAACGCCTCTTGTTCATGGCGAATCACGCGCCCTGCCTGTAGGCTACGGAAAGCGCGCCCGTGGCCGAGGGTGTAAATCGCTTCCAGCACGCTGGTTTTGCCGCTGCCGTTAGCGCCGATCAGAAAATTAAAGCCCGGCGCCAGCGCCAGATCGGCTTGTTCGATATTACGAAAATCTTGTATCAGCAGGCGGGTTAAAGCCATGAAATAATCCAAAGCGATGGCGTGACAGTAAACACCGTGGTTCTGAGGCGGGCTTTTCTCAGGTCGGGTAATACTCCAAACATGAGTAAACGCTTACTTGTCATAACAATATGGGGCTAAACGAGCGATTTACAAGGGCTAATCATACCGTATCTGACATCAATATGGGCAGAAAAACACCAGCCTGCCGGTTCCTGGAACGGCAGGTAGCCCGACGCGCTCGCCAGGCTACCGGGTATCACTATCAGAGACGCATTGGCATCACGACATAAGCCGCGCTCTGACTCGCCTCATCTTCAATCTGCACGCTGGAAACGGAGTCGGTCAGCAACAAACGTACATTTTCGCACTTCAGGGCGTTGAGCACGTCCAGCACATAGCTAACGTTAAAGCCAATCTCCAGATCGCTACCGCTATAGGTGACATCCAGAATCTCCTCGGCTTCTTCCTGTTCCGGGTTGTTGGCGGTAATCCTGAGCTGGTTTTGGCTGATATAAAGGCGTACGCCGCGAAATTTTTCATTCGACAGAATAGCGGCGCGGGCAAACGCCTGCTTCAGCAGATCGCAACCCGCCTCCAGCGTTTTGTCCGGATTTTTCGGCAGTACGCGACGGTAGTCGGGGAAACGACCGTCTACCAGCTTAGAGGTAAAGATATAATCGCCAACGTGGGCGCGAATATTGCTGCCGCCGATCTGGATTTGCAGCGGCGTCTCGCCGCCGTCCAGCAGACGAACCAGTTCCGAAACGCCTTTACGCGGCACGATCACCGAGTGGCTCGGCAATGACTGACCAACCGGCATAGAGCAGACCGCCAGACGATGACCATCGGTAGCAACGGTGCGCAGCTCTTCCCCTTCGGTTTCAAACAACATACCGTTAAGGTAATAACGCACATCCTGATGCGCCATTGAGAACTGCGTAGCCTCAATCAGACGCTTCAACGTCGCCTGAGGCAGAGTAAACTCTACTTCGCTCTGCCAGTCATCAAGGTTGGGAAAATCGCTGGCGGGCAAGGTGGACAGCGAGAAACGGCTACGCCCGGAGCGCACCAGCATTCTGTCGCCTTCCAGCACGACGCTAATTTCCGCCCCTTCCGGCAGGCCGCGACAGATATCTAAAAACTTACGTGCCGGGACGGTAGTGGCGCCAGGCTCATGCGGCTGCGTCAGCGTAACGCGCGCCACCATTTCCATTTCTAAATCCGTCCCGGTCAGCAACAGGCTGCCATCGTTGACCTTCAATAACAGGTTGCCCAAAATCGGCAGCGTTGGACGACCGCCTAACGGACCGCTCACCTGCTGTAGCGGTTTAAGTAATTGCTCGCGTTCTACAATAAATTTCATAGCGTCAGGAAGATAATGTTCTGATTAAATTTGAAAAATCTTCTTTAATGTCGTGACTTTCCTCACGCAGCTGCTCGATTTTACGGCAGGCATGCAGCACGGTGGTATGGTCACGACCCCCGAAAGCATCACCGATCTCCGGCAGGCTGTGGTTGGTCAGCTCTTTCGCCATCGCCATCGCCATCTGACGCGGACGCGCTACCGAGCGTGAGCGGCGTTTAGAGAGCAGATCGGCCACCTTGATTTTGTAATATTCCGCGACTGTCTTCTGAATATTATCGATGGTCACCAGCTTTTCCTGCAGCGCCAGCAGATCGCGCAACGCCTCGCGCACGAAATCAATAGTAATGGCGCGGCCGGTAAAGTTAGCGTTGGCAATAACACGGTTCAGCGCCCCTTCCAGTTCACGCACGTTAGAACGCAGGCGCTTGGCAATAAAGAAGGCTACTTCACCGGGCAGGCGAATATCATTCTCATCCGCCTTTTTCATCAGGATCGCCACACGTGTTTCCAGCTCTGGCGGTTCGATAGCCACCGTTAGCCCCCAACCAAAGCGGGATTTCAGGCGATCCTCCACGCCGTTAATTTCTTTTGGATAGCGGTCGGAGGTTAAAATAATTTGCTGGTTGCCTTCCAGCAGCGCGTTGAAGGTATGGAAAAACTCCTCCTGCGAGCGCTCTTTATTGGCAAAGAACTGAATATCATCGATAAGCAGCGCATCTACCGAACGGTAGTAACGCTTGAACTCTTCGATGGCGTTATTCTGCAACGCTTTCACCATATCCTGCACAAAACGCTCCGAGTGCATATAAACCACTTTCGCGTTGGGCTTGCGGGCGATAATGCCGTTGCCTACGGCGTGCAGGAGGTGCGTTTTACCCAGGCCCGTACCGCCATAAAGGAACAACGGGTTATAAGCACCGCCAGGATTATCTGCCACCTGACGCGCCGCCGCGCGCGCCAGCTGGTTAGATTTACCTTCAACGAAGTTATCAAAATTATGTTTAGCGTTTACGTTTGAGCGCCATGAACGCTCCGCTGGTGCGGGCACGCTATCCCAGCTGGGGCGCGCCGCAGGCTGTACCGGTGGAATACTGGCCGCTACCGGAGCCACAACGCTGGTGACAGCAGGCTGCGGAATCGTCTGTGCCATCGGTTTACTGCCCACTTCAAAGCGCAGCTGTGGCGCATCCGCACCGCAAAAGTCATTAAGCAGCCCATTGATATTATTGAGATATTTATCTCTTACCCAGTCGAGTACGAACCGATTCGGGGCATATAAGGCCAGCGTATTGTCGTTCAGTTCAGCCTGTAACGGACGTATCCACATGCTGAATTCAGTGGCAGGTAGCTCATCCTGCAAACGGGCAAGACACTGTTGCCAAAGCGAAAGTGACACGGCGGACTCCACTCGAACAAAATCGATAAGAAAATAGGCGCTGAAACAGATCAATCATCATTGTTGACGTATGTCAGTGACAGACATACGAACCGCTATCCACGGTTGCTCCGATCGCGATCGCAGAGAGGATCGTTAGCGGAAGGGCGGATCATAGCGCAAAGCGAGACAGAGATCTTCACTTTCTACACAGTTTTGATCCATTTTATCCACAGGCATCGGGCGAAGCTAAGTTTACGTCAGACTGGTTAAAAGGGATTCAGGATCCGCCATCTTGATACAAATATTCGGCATCCGTCACGTTATTACCGCAACGGTAATGAAAACGATCGCCATAAGATCCTGGGCGATCCTTGCGCTTTGGCACGGACGCCGTATAATTCCCGTCCCGGCGTGATGCGCCTTGTCGATTTCGACAGGATTTGCAGGTCGATTCGGGCAGCCAGGCGCGCGCAACAAGCGAAGTAAATTGACTCCGGACTGTACAATTATTACAATCCCGCCTCTTTATTAAAGATACACTGAGGCGTCGGTCGTTTTACGGAACCGGGTACGCGTCACCACGTGAAATTTTTCAAGTTTAGGTAGAAATCGCCATGAAACGCACTTTTCAACCGTCCGTACTGAAGCGCAACCGTTCTCACGGCTTCCGTGCTCGTATGGCTACTAAAAATGGTCGTCAGGTTCTGGCACGTCGTCGTGCTAAAGGCCGCGCTCGTCTGACCGTTTCTAAGTAATAAAAGCTAACCCGTAAGTGGTTAAGCTCGCATTTCCCAGGGAGTTACGTTTGCTAACTCCCACTCATTTCACTTTCGTCTTCCAGCAGCCACAACGGGCTGGCACGCCGCAAATTACTATTCTCGGCCGCCTTAATTCGCTGGGGCATCCCCGTATCGGTCTTACCGTCGCGAAAAAAAATGTTAAGCGTGCGCATGAGCGTAACCGGATCAAGCGATTGACCCGTGAGAGCTTTCGCCTGCGCCAGCACGAACTCCCCGCAATGGATTTTGTGGTCGTGGCAAAGAAAGGGGTAGCCGACCTCGATAACCGTTCGCTAATGGAAGCGTTGGAGAAATTATGGCGTCGTCACTGTCGCCTGGCGCGCGGCTCCTGATTGCGCTGATCCGCGTTTACCAACGCGTCATTAGCCCGCTTCTGGGACCCCACTGCCGTTTTAACCCGACCTGCTCGCATTATGGCGTTGTGGCCTTGCGCAGGTTCGGGATGATAAAAGGCAGTTGGTTGACGTTGAAACGCGTATTAAAATGCCACCCTTTAAACCCGGGTGGTGACGATCCGGTGCCGCCAAAAACCGACGATAACAGAGAACATTAACGATGGATTCGCAACGCAATCTTTTTCTCATCGCTTTTCTGTTCGTGTCTTTCATGATCTGGCAAGCCTGGCAGACGGACCACGCTCCGCAGCCGCAGCAAACCCAGACCACGCAAAACACGACAGTAGCCGGTGATGCCGCTAACCAGGGTGTACCTGCCAGCGGTCAGGGCAAAACGATCGCCGTTAAGACCGATGTCCTGTCTTTAAACATCAATACCCGCGGTGGTGATGTAGAACAGGCGCAGCTGCTGACTTACCCGGATAAGCTGGGCTCCACTCAGCCTTTCCAGCTGCTGGAAACGACCCCCGGCTTTTTATATCAGGCGCAGAGCGGCCTGACGGGCAGAAACGGACCGGATAATCCGAATAACGGCGCTCGTCCGCTGTATACCACGACACAGGATAGCTTTGAGCTGGCCGACGGTCAGAATGAATTGCGTATTCCGATGACCTTCACCGCAGAAAATGGCGCCGTCTATACCAAGACCTTTGTGCTGAAGCGCGGCGAATATGCCATCAACGTCGAGTATCAGATTAACAACACCACTCAGCAGCCGCTGGAAGTGTCAATGTTTGGCCAGCTGAAGCAGACTATCGATCTGCCGAAGCACCGTGAGACCGGCAGTAATAATTTTGCTCTGCATACTTTCCGTGGTGCGGCCTACTCCACCAGCGATGATAAATATCAGAAGTATAAGTTTGATAAGATCGCGGATAACGAAAACCTGAGCACCACTACCGCTAACGGCTGGGTAGCTATGTTGCAACAATATTTTGCTACCGCATGGGTGCCGCGTACCGCTGGTAATAACACGCTTTACACCAGTAATCTGGGTAACGGCATTGCCGCTGTTGGCTATAAATCCGCACCGGTAGCCGTTGCTGCTGGCACGCAGCAGACGCTGGCTGCCACGTTGTGGGTGGGGCCGGAAGTCCAGGATAAGATGGCTGCCGTCGCGCCGCACCTCGATTTGACCGTTGACTACGGCTGGCTGTGGTTTATCTCTCAGCCGCTGTTCAAGCTGCTGAAGTTCCTGCACAGCTTTATCGGTAACTGGGGCTTCTCCATTATCGTTATCACCTTTATCGTTCGTGGCATCATGTACCCGCTGACCAAAGCGCAGTACACCTCCATGGCGAAGATGCGTATGCTGCAGCCGAAAATTCAGGCTATGCGTGAGCGCCTGGGTGACGACAAGCAGCGGATGAGTCAGGAAATGATGGCGCTGTATAAATCAGAGAAGGTGAATCCGCTAGGCGGCTGCCTGCCTCTGGTTATTCAGATGCCGATCTTCCTTGCGCTCTACTACATGCTGATGGGCTCAGTAGAATTGCGACATGCGCCGTTTGCGCTGTGGATCCACGATCTCTCTGCACAGGACCCCTACTACATCCTGCCGATCCTGATGGGCGTAACGATGTTCTTCATTCAGAAGATGTCGCCGACTACCGTGACCGATCCGATGCAGCAGAAGATCATGACCTTTATGCCGGTTATCTTCACCGTGTTCTTCCTGTGGTTCCCGTCAGGTCTGGTGCTGTACTACATCGTCAGCAACCTGGTAACTATCCTCCAGCAGCAGCTGATCTATCGCGGGCTGGAAAAACGCGGTCTGCACAGCCGCGACAAGAAGAAAGCATAACGGCCTGAGTTAATTCAGTTTCAGGCAGAACCTAACAGGGGCGGATTTTACCGCCCCTGTTTATTTGTTGTCGTCCGGACATCATAATTAATGCTGCGGATATGCAACGAGTAAACAAACTCAAGGCGCGGGGAGCGCTGGCACGTTTACCTGAGGCAGACAGCTGCCCTTGTTTTTATTACCGTATTGAGAGAGTTTCCATGAGCCACAGCGATACGATTGTCGCCCAGGCCACACCGCCAGGGCGCGGCGGCGTGGGTATTCTGCGAATTTCTGGCAGCCAGGCGGCAGATGTCGCCCGGCAGCTGTTGGGCAAGCTGCCAAAACCGCGTTATGCCGACTACCTGCCTTTTAAAGCCGCCGACGGCAGTACGCTCGATCAGGGTATCGCGCTGTGGTTTCCAGGGCCGAACTCGTTTACCGGCGAAGATGTGCTGGAGCTACAGGGACACGGTGGCCCGGTTATTCTCGATCTGCTGTTGAAGCGCATTGCCGCGCTGCCTGGCGTACGCATCGCCAGACCCGGTGAGTTTTCAGAACGCGCCTTTCTTAATGATAAGCTGGATTTAGCGCAGGCTGAGGCGATAGCCGACCTGATTGACGCCAGTTCAGAGCAGGCGGCACGCTCGGCATTAAATTCGCTACAGGGCGCATTTTCTGTTCGCGTGAATCAGCTTGTGGAAGCACTTACTCACTTGCGCATCTATGTGGAAGCGGCAATCGACTTTCCGGATGAAGAGATCGATTTCCTGTCCGATGGTAAAATCGAAGCGCAGCTGAATAACGTAATGCAGGATTTAGATGCCGTTCGCGCTGAAGCGCGCCAGGGTAGTCTGCTGCGTGAAGGGATGAAGGTAGTGATTGCTGGCCGTCCCAACGCCGGTAAATCAAGCCTGCTTAACGCGCTGGCCGGACGCGAAGCCGCTATTGTTACGGACATCGCAGGCACCACGCGCGATGTGCTGCGTGAGCATATCCATATTGATGGAATGCCGCTGCATATTATCGATACGGCGGGTCTGCGTGAGGCCAGCGATGAAGTTGAGCGTATCGGCATCGAGCGAGCCTGGCAGGAGATCGAGCAGGCGGATCGGGTATTGTTTATGGTTGACGGTACGACTACCGATGCTACCGAGCCTGGCGCTATCTGGCCCGATTTTATTGCCCGACTACCGGCTTCACTGCCGATTACCGTGGTGCGTAACAAAGCGGACATTACTGGCGAACGCCTGGGTTTAACGGAAGTAAATGGTCACTCACTCATCCGTCTGTCGGCACGTACTGGCGAAGGCGTAGAACAGTTACGTGAACACCTGAAGCAAAGCATGGGCTTCAATGACAACATGGAAGGCGGTTTTCTGGCGCGCCGGCGTCATTTACAAGCTCTTGAGTTAGCGAACACTCACTTGCAACAGGGCAAAGCGCAGCTGCTCGGCGCATGGGCAGGAGAACTGTTAGCTGAGGAGTTACGACTGGCACAGCAGGCGCTGAGCGAAATTACCGGTGAATTTACTTCTGACGATCTGCTGGGCCGCATCTTTTCCAGCTTCTGTATCGGTAAATAAGTTTCGTCATACCGGGCAGTAACTCAAACCACATAAAAAAATAAAGGCGCCGGATTGGCGCCTTTTCTTTAAGAGACTTTATCAGAAGGTGTACTTCGCACCTAACATCACACTGGCATCCTGGTAATGATCGCGACCTTTCTGCACCGCGATGCTTCCGTTCAGCTGGAAGTTATTGCTTATCTTCCCTTCAATACCGGTTTTCAGCTCAACGCGGTTGCTACCGCTATCCTGCTGTACTTTTACGTAGTTAAGGTTAACGTCGTAAGGATCGCTGTTATGCAGCCAGTTTACCTCTACGTAAGGTTTGAGGTTACTCTCACCCGCCAGTTTTGATTCTTCTACCCAGCTGCGAACGCCAACACGAGATAACCAGTTGCGGTTTTCATTCGTTACCACCTGCGTACCGTTTTGCTCAACCATTTTGACAGTCTTCAGGCCGTTAAAAATGATCTGCGCATGTGGCTGAATGTAGAAACCGTAGGTACGTTGGTTATTGCCCTGACGTTCCAGAGCTTTCCAGGCATAACCCCCTTCCAGAGATGCACTAACGCCCTCCGTACGATACTTCTCGGTCCACAGACCTTCACCTGACACGCTGCTGTCAAACCAGTTATATTGCAGCCAGCTATCCAGCCAGAAGCCCGTATCGCTAGACTGATTAGCAAACCAGCTGGCATAGGCACCTACGCTATAACCAGAGATTGAACTCTCCGTTTTATAATTGGTTACCGTTGAGCGAATGTTGGTTGACTGACGACCGTAACCCAGCATCGGTCCGATATGCAGTAAGCCTTCACCAACTGTTGCCTGTAACAGATCGCCGCCCAGCTGGACTACATAGCGATTGCTTTTTGCATCCAGAGAATTTCCCATATAGGTGCGGTTATGACCAGCAACCTGACGTAGCCATAAACTGGACTGCGATTCATCGTTCACGTCAGACAGGCTACGATTGCCAAGTCGATCGAACAGGCTGAGATTAAATAACGTAGCGGCGGCAGCGCTGTTAGCGATATAACCACCGGCCTCAGGACGTACAACAGCACGCGACGGTTTAACCGGCTTATCCGTATTATTTCCGTTATCATCCGGCTGATTGTTATTCGGGTCATCCGGCATACGCCAGTTCATCAGATACCAGTTGCCCGCATTACTGCCGTCCCCACGCCCCAGCTCATATTCATAAGCACCGGCAACGATACGACCTTTTTGCACAAATTCACCGTCTGAAGTACCGTTAACCTGTATCAGCTCAATCCCATCAACCGTTTGAGCTCCGGTACCGCCAGCGTTATTAACTACAACATTAGTGGTACCCGAAGTATTACCCTCAACAATCAGCTTATTGGTTGCGGAGTCGTCGCCGTTCAGAGCGGTATTAAATATCAGCGTACCATTATTACTCTCATAATCGCCTTTAACGGTCAGTACATCATCAACTACGCCACTGTTAAACGCCACGGTGCCTGCATTGATAAGGTTCTGTACCATTGAGGTACCGGTCATTTGCCACTGGCTGCTGTCATCAACTTCTATATCAGCGTTTTCTACCGCACCAGTCAGCGTTGAGCTTTCAAAAAGCTTAACTGAAGCGTAGCTATCGGCATCAGCATAAATATCACCCTTTAGAGTGGTATTACCCCGGGCTTCCAGGTTGACCTCTGAAAACTTAGTAGTATCTTTAGGATTAACGATAGCGTTTAATAGCTTACCGCCTTTACCTTCCAGAACTGAACCATTGGTTGCTACCATTTTCAGGGTGCTGCCGGTTACCTTAATCGTTTCCTGGCTAGTACTAATAAGTTTGGTATTATCAAAGCTCACATCATTTAATGCTTGTGCATCGGATCCCAGCGCCCACATACCTACTGCATCACCTGCGCTGGTAAAGGTGCTATCTTTAGCTACCATTTTTCCCAGAGAGGTGTAGATAGCTGCTGCACTATCCCCATTGGTAGTCACCGTGCTGTTATTAATTTTTAGTACGGAAGAAGGATTGACCGCAACACCATGAGCACTTACGCCGCGTGTAGTAATAGAACTGTCTTTTAGCGTTAAGTAGCCACCTAATGTACTAAAGGCACCCACACCCGTTTTACCGGTAGTTTCAATAATCAGGCCAGTGCCAGAGGACGTTTTGGTAGTATAAAAACCATAGCTGGCTTCGCCGTCAGTAAACATTTTCACTGAGGTTGCATCAGCACTACCATATTGCGCGTTCAACGCATGAGATTTATTACCAGACGTTTTCAGTGTTGCATTATCGATCGTTAAACTACTATCAGCACTGGACAGCCAAATCGCATTAGCATTTGCTCCGGTAGAAGTATAGCTACCGCCATTAATATCAACATGTGCATTGGCATAGATATCCAGCACATTTCTGCTATCTTTAGAGTTAGACGCATGAACATTATTCAGCGTTAACGTTGCTTCACGTACAGAGATAGCCTGACCTTTTTCAACGCTAATATTACTGTTACTAATGCTGGACTCTTTAATTTCATCCTTTCCACTGATAACAATACCATTAACTTCACCGGTATTTTTTACGGTCAAATTGTCTACCAGCAGCGAACCTGCCTTCTGCTCAATAGCGGCGACCATATAACTATTATTAAAATTTATTGAACTATTTCTTATTTCGACCGACGCATCTTTACTGGCAACAACGATGCCGTGGGCGCCATCACTATTAACATTAATAGTTAAACCATCTGCCGTTAATTGTGAACTATCTGATACATTAATTGCTTCTGTTGCATTGCCATCTATAGTAATTTCACTATCTTTAACATCAATTACTGAATTACCCGTAGCTTTTATACCGTAACCAGTCGCGGCGTTAGTTGACACCGTACTGTTTTTCATATCAAGCTGCCCTGAGTTAACGTCAACAACAGCAACGGTAGATGTGTTTGGATCCACTGATGAGTCATTTACTAGCGTCGCCCCATCAATCGTCAATTTGCCATTATTCTCAACCTTAGCTGCGCCTGATTTAGCGCTGTTAGCGTGGAATTCGTAATCACCATTGACAATTAGTTCACTTCCTGTGCCTGAAACATAAAGCGGATAATCTCCTTGCTCGGTGCTGGTATAGCCCGAGGTGACATCCATAATGCCGCCACTCTCTTCTTTCCAGGGCGACGCACCGTTTACCGAAAAGGGTAACAGAGAAATGAGTAGACAGGTTTTACCCATCCCAATTCCAGCAATCGGTAAAAAGCCCAGATATTTCTTACTATTCATAAACAATCCTTCGCATTGATAACGTTCCATTAAAAAATAAGCAGATTGTCACAACCTGTAGGCCAGGCAGAGTTTATTAAGGCAGCATAAGTGCTATGCGCTGTTAAGCGCACATAAACTTTATTATTTGTAGTCGACGGTATACGTGATTGTGCCGGAGTACATACCCGGGTTCAAATTCCCACTCGTCCTGTAATAAGAAGCTCTTAATGGCACTGTAATTGTATCACTCTGCCCTATAATATTATTAGCAAAATTACCAATTTCAAACCACTCATTTTTTGCCGAAGAAACATAATTACCGGAACTGTTTTTATGAAAAATCTGAAAACCTATACCTTCAGCTATCGCACCTGACTGATCCAAAAACTGATAGACGCCTTGTTGCTCCAATCCCGTTACCGTCTGTCCACTAAATGCCATCTTAACGGCCAGGGTGCTCCAGAGATTACCATTACAGTTAAGAGAGACATTAAAATCAGTAGAGTAGCCGGTTACAGGGCCTACATTTTTGAGATTAACCATATTAATTAATGGTAAAGTTTGCTGAATATTAGGCGAAGTAACGTTACAGGTATAATCTGTAAAAGAGAGCTTTTTTACATTAGTGGCACGGAAGCGCAGATTTCCAGTACCACTGTCACCTAACGAGAATAGCCAAACATCGTTGCTCAACGGCGAAATGGATACGTTTTCTCCTGTTTTCACCAGTTCGACATGGACTGGAATATTTACTTTAGTATAATCGTCTTTATTGTTTAAACCGGTAACGATAAAAGCTTCCGTTGTAAGGCCGGTATCATAGCTTTTTCGCTCCGTTCCACGTTCACCATTGATCGTAACGTAAAACGTCAGTCCACTTTTGCTTCCTAATGGGTTTTTGATAGCGTTTCTGCTGGCATAAATTTTTTGTGGACCGCTAGCAATCCCAGACAGTTTTTTTGCACAGCGCGCATCCACATTGACAGTAGCCTCATAGATGGTGGTACCTACCGGCACAGATTTAGGCAGCTGAGTCGGCAGGTTATTAAAATCAAAAACGTTAACAGCAATAACAGAATTAGAAATGTTTTCACACTCAACGGTGGAGGCATAGCTGTTGTTGTAGATAAAAGGCGCCGTGAATAGTAACAACAGGCTTCCAGCCTTAACACCCGTTTTTTTTATTATTGGTATCATAATTTTCTCCCTGATTCCTCAGTTTTATTGAGCCGATCTTTCCATAATCTTTATCGGAACGGTTATTGACAGACCGTGTCCAGCCGCTGAAATTTCATTTGTCTTAGCTTGTTATTATCCGGTAGGGTGACATCAAATGCACAGACATGTTGGCTTTCTGCACCCCAGCGGACCTGTAAATGGCTAATTTTTTCATCTAAACGGACATAAATCTGTCCGCCCTGAGCCACTACGCCTACCTCTTGTCCTTCTTTAGTTTGTACGCTGGCACCAAAAGGTAATTCTTCACCATCAGGAAGCTGTGCATGGATTAACACCACCCGTCCCCGTTTAGTCGGATAATTAATCTTAACTATTGCACCCGCTCGCGGCACGGTCTGTTTAACGGTGGTTTCCAGCTCAACGTCCAGGGGCATCCCTTCAGGATTAATACCAACCTTATTGATGCGATAGGGCAACAGATAAGGAACCAGTGCATAACCATCATCGTTGATAACAACGTTACTATAACCTTCAATCGATGCGCCGCTGGCCCCTTTTGCCTCAACAATTCCCATCGTTTCTCCGGTATAGGCGCTGGTTAGCCAGGTGTCAGGCAACACAACTACGCTGCCGCTCATACCTGCCGTGTAAGAACGAAACCCCTGGCCTTGCGTATAGCCACTTCTTAACTGGGTCTGCTTAAAACGGTAAGAACCAGACAGGTTTTGCGTGGTGTTACCTTTATTTTCACGCGTGAACCCTAAGCTATAACCAAACTGCTCGTGCATGCCTAAGTTGCCACTTACCCCAAGCTGGCTGGAGATGCCATTCGCATCCCGCACAGAATAGCTATTCACATGCGGTGTAGAGCTTCCTGTACCTAATGGCATGGATAAAGAAAGCATATATTGCCTTTCTGTACGCCCGTTGGTTTTCGCCCTGTTAACACTGATACCGTAATTAAGAGAGTGAAAGTTATTGCTGTATCCCAGCTGATACTGCACATCATTGCCCGTCCTGTCCCAGTAACGTTCCATATAACCACTGGCATAAAAGTTACCGCTTTCATTGCCCAACGGCTGATTTAACGTCAAAGAGATTCGTTGCTGCGGTTGACCGTTTAACTGTACCTTAGCGTTTCGATCCTGAATGTACTTTTCGCTAAGGCTAACGGCATTAGCCAGAGATAAATAACCGGAAGAGGAAAACCGATAAGCAGATAACGAAATAGAGCTGTTCGTAGCCGTAATAAGTTTGGTATAGCCAGCACGTATACTCAGGCCACGCTGACTACTGACTCCGGCATCAAATCTGGCGCCGGTAATATCCAGCGCGAAAGCACCTATAGTGGTACTTACCGCGCCACCAATTAATCCGGCGTAATAGTTTTTAGTGCCTGTCAGACCGCTGTAGCCTGTCAGCCAGTTATTTATCCCATATTGAATCGTCGCCTGGTAGACCTCAGGTGAGTAGTTAACACCTTGATTACGCAGTTCTCCCAACAACATACTGTAACGATAGCTGCCCGGGCGCAGCATTTCAGAAATCGCCGTATAGGGTACGGAAAATGAGGTTTCCTGTCCGTCAGACTCCGTTACCGTCACGTTTAAATCGCCACCATAACCTGAGGGATAAATATCATTTAGCATAAACTCCCCTGGCGGTACGGTTGTTTCATAAATCAGAGACTGGTTTTGTCGAACGGTAACTCGAGCGTTCGTTTGAGCAATACCGCGTACAATCGGCGCATAACCGCGTTGGGAATCCGGCAGCATTTGTTCAGCCGTCGCCAGTTGCACGCCTCGAAAAGAAAAGGAATCAAACAGGTTACCAGGGCTAACGGTATCGCCAAGCAGTAATCGCGACTTTAACGAAGTGATATCACGCTGCAGGTTATTGCTATATACCGTGTAGTTACCCTGGGTATCAGTACTGTTCCACGCCCAGTTCCCTGAGTGTTGGAAAAGCCAGCCGTTAAGGTTAATACCACCATTTAATTTACTGTAAAACGACTCTGATACTGCCTTTCCCGCTTCCTGCCTGAAATAATTGTTATCATAGCTGACATACAAGGCATTAGTACCATTTTCCCATAAAACCGGATCGACATAGCCCCGGGCAAGGTTATGCAGATGTGCCTGAGGAATATGAATATTTAGCCGCATGTCGGAAAAAAGAAATTTTGCACTGGAAGCGTTATCCAGCGTTTCTAAAGGTATACACTCCTTCCCCTGCAGCAGCATCTCCTGAGATTCAGGTGGAAGAAGTGACGTCTTAAACCCAGTCAGGGCAATAAGTGATGAAGAGAAACAGACAACAGATTTATTATCTTTATCCTTAACTTTGATCGTTTCCCTGCTTAAATAGCTATCATTCAGATAGATATCAGCATCATAAGTCCCAGGCGGGATGCTATACTCCCCGTTAAATTTCGCCACGTCAATATAACCACCCGCCATGGAATTAAGAAATATAGGATCAAAGTCTACCTCCTGCGCAACGGTTATAGCAGGCAGGCCATAAAGAGCAGCAATAACGCACCCTAATAAAGATGCGTTATTTTTAAATTTCATGCCTGTTTTTATATGATGTAATAGCGACATGAAAAATTCCCTTTTTATCAAAGCGGTTTATTCTTTCTAAAGTCCTTTTTCAAGGGTTTTTGACGCACCAAAATCGTTGATATAGATATAGCTTATTTTATTTGGACGTAGCGTAGCATCAGATAAAACAAAGGTTTCTTTACTAAATGGAGCAATCATACGTCCATTTTCCTTTACCGATTTTCCATTAGCGCTGGCAGTGATAGTTGAGAGCGATACATGAAACGGCATGGTATTTTCTGCTTCAATCAAAGTTTTTCCATTATCTTTAACCAGACGCCAGTTAAGTTTTTCCGCAGCTTCGCTAGCGGATAACTGTTGAATGGCTTGCGGACGATAGAAAAACTTAATCCGTGAACGAATAGCCATCTGCAGTGCATTGCCTTTGGTTTCAGTTGCCTTTGGTGGAATTTCCAGTACATTTAACCAAAAGACAGATTCCCGATCTGCCGGCAAGGTCATATCCTGCCCGGTGTAGCTAATACGCAGGGTTTGCCCCTGGTAAGGTTCTATACGTGCAACAGGCGGCAACAGGACAAAAGGAACTTTTATTTTATTTACATTTTCATCTTTTTGTCCGCCATCGATCCATGACTGTACCAGAGTGGGATAGTTATTTTTACTTTCAACACGTACGTTAATTTCATTCTTCCCCTCAGGATAAATTACCCGAGTACTATTAATCACCACGCCAGAAAAAGCCACGTTAGCATTTAACAGCAGGGTAGTAAAAATTAAGAGTAATTTTTTTGTTTTCATGATGAATTTATCCCTGAAGTGAACATAAAGAAGAAAATGCAAGGGGTTGCCCCCCTGCATATAAGGTAAATATTAATGATATTCGATAGAATAGGTTACTGAGGTAGTTAAAGCACCAGCGGTAGCAGCGCCTGTTGCATAATAACGAACGCCATATTTCATTTCTGCTTTACCATCAACAATAGTTTCTTTTATAGCGCGAGCAGTTGTAGCATCACCAACTTTAATCACTTGTTGATTTTTGTTTAACAGCTGAACTTGTACATTCTTGGCAGCGGTAGCTGACGGAGCAACGTTAACAAGATGACCGGTAGCCATATCCACTGTGCTGCCCGGCTCAAAGAAAGCGTTTACCTGGTTGGTTGCTGAACCACAGTCCTTCAGAGAAATAGTGAAGGTTTCATAGCCCGCAGTAGCTGTTGCAGAAGCCAGAGAAGAGGCATCCAGTGGGTTCAGGTTAATCGTTGCATCTTTACCTGCACCGATAGAAGCGACACAGGTAGTGCTGTTGATTGTACCATTAATGGTAATGGTACCGACTGATGCGCTAGCTGGCAGAACTACAGAAGAGAAAGCTACAGCTACAATTGTCCCTAATAATGTTTTTTTCATTTTAAACTCCATTTAATATATTACATTTTAATTAAAGTGAGCAGCCTGATTAAGGTTTATTTAGCTGCCCACCCTTTAGCGCCTGATAAAGCATCAGAGAACAGGTAATATTTACCAGACGGCAATTTTTTTAAAATAATTATTTTGAAGAACCGATAACAGCACCGCCGATAGCCAGCGCTCCTGCCGATCCAACTGCGGTAACTACAGCTACCGCGGCTGCCGCTACGGCAAATATTCCTACAAAAACCTTACCAAAGAAATCACCTTTACCAAAGCCAGTAGATTCCGCTTCATGAGTAAAATTACTTTCTCTGTCATTATTCGGACGCTGTGGACGGAAAAAATCAAGAATATCAGAGGCAGAAAGACTAAATCCGCCTGAAACCTGTTTCAATTCTAAGTCGTTAATATTGCGCATAGTCTTTATCCATATTAATGTTATTATTAAATGATGCGTTAAATTAAAAACGCGCCCTTACTAATTTTATATTTTAATTAAATTTATGCAGGCAGCGGCGCAGCAAAGTCAAAAATCTCATTTGCTACGTTATTAAAATTCTCCAGCGCAACATCATAGCCGTTAACAAGTCCATACAGGCCGCCGA